>CAYMPL010000064.1:0-10715 GCA_964392415.1 uncultured bacterium
CAAAAAGAATACAAAACTTGCCTTTTTTCACCGTGACCTTTATAATGGTTACGTGTACAGCTTGGTTTTTACTGATAAGGCCAGAAAACAATACAACCTACTTTCTGGGAAGTTAAAGAATCAAGTAGATAAAGGACTTGAACGGATTGCAAAAAATCCTTATCTTGGAAAACCTTTGGTTGGAGAATTAAAAGGAATTTGGTCTGAGAGAGTATCAACATTTCGAATTCTTTATAAGTTTTATGAACAAAAGATAGAAGTTCTGATACTTTTGATTGAACATCGGAAAAAAGTCTATGGAGGACATTAATTATGATTAAAAATAAATTTATCCCTATTAGTAAAGCAAAGGCAAAACTTTTGGCATTGGTACGAACCATGAACGAGACAGGAGAATCTTATATCCTAACAAAAGATGGCGAACCTAAGGGGGTATTATTGCCCCCTGAAGTTTATGCAGCCTATATTGAAACGATGGAAATTCAAGAAAACCCAAAACTTATGGCCAAATTAAAACAAGCACTGGCAGAAGAAAAAAAAGAACGTCTTTGGACCAGAGACAAAAAAGGCCGTTGGATAAAATATTCTTCAAAATCTATTAAAAAAGCTGCATAAGCATCGCATCGTCCAGATAGTATGATTCTTTAAGGCTCATTTTCAAAAAATCTGGCGGGACCGACGGGGCTCGAACCCGCGACCTCCTGCGTGACAGGCAGGCGTTCTAACCAACTGAACTACGGTCCCAAAAAACGCCCCATGCTTACAGATTACGGTCAAATATTCAAATGATATTTTAAAACCATTTGCCCCCCCGCCATTTTTTTGATAGTTCTAAATTCTACATTGTGTTGAATAAATGAAAATTGCCTCAGCGGTTTCGAAAATCACACTAGCCCTCTTTTTTATTCTGGTTCCGATCGCTTTTATCTCCCGAGGCTTTGTCGATAACTCCTATTTTTACAGAATATATCTCTTTACGCCGACCAAAGAGGCTGTGGCAAGAATGTTTATTCTGTTTCTTCTGACATTATTTCTTCTTGAGGTCGGTTTTTTTAAAAAGTCGGTTCAAAAAACAGCGCTTTATTTACCGATGTTTTTTATTCTTCTTCTGGGGGCTTTTTCCCTCATTGGATCTATGAACCCTCATCAGGGATTTGAACAGTGGATTCATTTGGCGTCTCTGGTTCTATTCTTTTTTGTCTGCTTGAATCTTGTGGAAGATATTTCATCCATACGTTTTCTGATGAAAATCGGTGTTTTTACGGGCGCCCTCATCTGCTTCATCAGCATCCTTTGCTATTTCTTTCATGTTGACCTCCCTTTTTTTTTAAAAAAAAGGGAGTTTTGGTGGGGGGGAACTTTTGACAACCCCAAGCTCATTGCTGAATACCTCGCTCCGCTCTTCTTTTGGATCGGTGGATTTTGCTTTGCCAAAACGGATTCGCGCCGGATTTGGGAAAAGAGAATCTATGCTTTGATTTCAGCGCTTTTCCTCTTCGGCATTTTGTTCATTTTTAAAAGTCGCACCGCCGCTCTGGGACTGATGGTTCCATTTTTATTTCTGGTATTTGTTTTTTCTCCCAGAAAAAGAATCGTTGTCGCCCTCTCTTGTGTCGCGATTCTTTTTTTATCCCTTCCCCTTTTAAAACAGACGTTTGACAGAAAATATACAAATAATCTCCAGCGCCTGGTGATATGGAAGAATGCGGTTCTCATCGGTAAAGATCACTGGCTGCGAGGGGCCGGTCTGGGACAATTCGATTTGGTTTATCCGATATACGCGACTCCGAAAGATCGCTTCTCAATCCCAGAAACCCAAGCTTGGAACGATTATATCCATCATGCGCACAATGAATATCTGCAGATTTTTTCTGAGATGGGGTTTTTGGGATTAGCCCTTTTTGCTGTTCTTCTTTTTTTATTGTTTCGTCAGATCCGCTCTTATTTAAAGAGTGAATCTGATGGAATGCGTCGCATTCTTTGTTATAGCCTGATGCTCTCTCTTCTCTCTCATTTTACGATGGCTCTCTTTGTTTATAATTTTCAAACGGCGCCATCCGCTTTTTTTGCAATGGCTGCGATGGCATTTTTGATTAAATTAACGGGAGGGACGGAACAAAAAGAAATGCGACATTTTACACGAGTGCTCAGTCTTGCCCTGATCCCCTTTCTTTTGCTTTTTGCGCCACGGTTTCTCATTCAAAATGCTCTCACGAAATACCATCTTCATGTGGGTGAATCGCTTCTGGAACAACATTCGCTGCAAAAAGCAAAAGAGGCATTTGAAGAGGCGCTTCGCTGGAATCCACATGAATGGAGGGCCTATTTTTTCCTTGGAGATATTTCAGCTCGCCATAAAAATGGTGAAGAGGCGATTTCGTATTTAAAAAAGTCACTCCGGTTTAATCCCTATCATGTCATGACTCTTTTTAACCTGGCTCTCTATTATGAAAGAAGCGGGAAAGATGAAGATGCAGTTCAAACGTATGGAAGACTACTCTCCTTTGCCCCCGATTTTCGAATGGCCAATAACCGCCTAGGGCATATCCATTTAAAACATCGTCGCTTCGATGACGCAAAACGCTATTTTTGGAAAGCGCTGCAGCCAGTAGCCTATCAGGAGGGAGAGCTGCCAACAGCGCTCTTTGGTCTTTTTTTATGTGAGTCAAAGTTACATCAGCCTGAGAAAGCGTTGGCATTGCTGCGGGAGATATATCTGGCTCATCAAAAGGATTTTACATCCCACCCAAACTATTTTAGGCTCAAGGGGCAACCGACCGATATTTTCCAGTGGTGGTTAGCACACTTATGAAAAAAGGTATCATTATATCTCTTGTTTTTTTATCGTCATTGGTTGAAGCGGCAAAAACCCCCGAAGCATCCGCGGTCGATCCTTTGATAACAGCACTGGGGGATCCCCATCTTCATATTCAGATCGATGCCATGCTCAAACTTGAGGAGATGGGAAAATCAGCCGTCCCCTCGCTGCTTCGTTATCTAAACAGCAAAAACCAGACTCAACAATGGCGGGTACTCCATCTGCTTGCGAAACAAAAGAGAGATGAAGTGATACCGGTATTAAAAGAGATTTTTAAAGATCCCTCAACGCGAAAAAAAAGAACTCTTTTCCTTTCAACCCTTTACTCCTTCGCATGGGTAGCGGGGAGCGAAGAGACAGCCTTTATGCTTGATCAGTTAAAAGAGGTAACGTTCGGCGATACGGACATCATTCTCATGGGGGTTCTTGCGTTTCATAAAATCGCAAAGACAAGTCTTGAAAATCTTCTGCAGGGAATCTATCAGGCAGGTCTTTTTTTGGAAAGCCTTGAATCGCCGAGACTAAAAATGATATCGGATGCCATCAAAAATGTCGATATGACAGAGTCAAAAATTCTTCGTTTGTTTCGCCAAAAAAATGCCGCCCGCTCCGCAGGCGCGCTTTTTATTCTTCGGGTTCTGAAACCCAAAGGAGCGGAGCCTTATTTTTTACAGAGCCTTCGTCTTGAGAATGATCCGTCCATTCTTGTTCAGGCGATTCTTGGGGTGGCAGATTATCGGATCAAAAGGGTTTTTCCAAAACTTCTTTCTCTGGAAAAGAGCGAAAACAGCGCTGTTCAAAAGGCGATTAAAACGGCGAAGCTCATTCAAAAATGAAGCTTGCTTCCGTCTTCGCGATAATTTTTGACTTTCCGAAAATTCGAGCTCGGTTGTTTGGGGATGAACTCAAAGAGTTTTTCCAGGTTTTGCAGGAATACTTTTGGGTCGATATCGATATCTTGTTCTTCAAAAAACTTCTGAATTCCCACCTGATCGATTCCCTCCAAAATATCGCATCGCTGCGGAATAACCGATGTCCCACCGCTTGTCAAACTGAGATGGTGCTGGGCGGGGGAGTCGAACCCCCACGCCTTTCGGCATACGTCCCTGAAACGTACGCGTCTGCCAATTTCGCCAGCCCAGCAGTAGAAGCTGTCTGAAAATGTCATCCTGAGAGCGAAGCCCGAAGGATGACATTTTTGGACAGTCGCAAAAAAACTAAGTCATTTTCTACTATTTGACAATAGATTTCCCACTAGCTCTTTTACGAGTGTCAGATTATGTTGGAGAGCCATGGACTTTGATGAAAAGCAGATTTTAGAAAAACTCTCCTCTCCCCGCTATCGCCCGATGACATTTGATGGTCTATGCCATTTTTTTCAAGTCCCCTCCCATCTGAAGAAAAAATTTCGAAAGACTTTAAAGCATCTGAGACAAAACTTTAAAGTGGTGCGAACGCCAGACAAACGCTATCGGCTGGCATCGAAGGACGATTATGTGATTGGAACTGTGAAAAAACATCCCGATGGTTTCGGTTTTTTAATTCCGGATGAACCGGATATCGAAGATATTTATGTCAATCGGTTTCAGATGATGGATGTCATGGATAAAGACCGGATAAAGGCGTTTGTCACTGAAGATGCGCGTCGGGGGGGACGGAAATCAGGGAGGGTGATTGAAATCTTGGAAAGGGGATCTCGGACCGTTGTTGGAAAATTGAATATTCGCGGAAAAACCGCATACGTCATTCCGCAGGGGAGCAGCGCTGAATTTGGAGGAGCGGATCATATTTTGGTTCCTTTCAGCGGTAAGTTGGTTTCACAGCAAAATAAGGTTGTCATTTGCAGCATTAAAAAATACCCCAAAAAACACCACTGGGCTGAAGGGGAAATCAAAAAAATCTTGGGGGAAATTGGGGAACCCGAAGTCGATCTTTCGATGATTGTCCATAAATTTCAATTGCGTGACCGGTTTGATGAGAAAATTTATAGAGAAGCGGATGATTTCAAAAAATGGGGTTTACAAGACGAACTTCAGAAACGTGTCAATTTGAAGGAGCTCCCCTTTGTGACGATTGATGGAGAGACCGCCAAAGACTTCGATGACGCGGTCTGTGTCAGAAAACTTGAAAATGGGAACTTTAAACTTTGGGTGGCGATTGCGGATGTGAGTTTCTTCGTGAAAGAGGGCTCAGCGATTGATGAGGAGGCATACGAACGAGCGGCGAGCTTCTACTATCCGGGCGGAGTGATTCCGATGCTCCCTGAGATTCTTTCAAATGATCTCTGCAGTCTCAAACCGAATGAAGACAAACTGACATTTTGCTGTGAGATGGAGTTTGATTCCGAAGGAAATCGTATCGATTATTCGATCTATGAGTCTCTGATTTTGAGCCACTATCGATTAACCTATACGGCAGTTCAGGACGTTTTGGATGGTGGAAAAAAGGAGTATCCAGAATTCATTTCTGATCTTCTTGTCATGAATGATCTTAAGGAGCTTCTTAAAAAAAAGAGGGAGGCTCGCGGCTGTCTCGATTTTGATTTGCCGGAATCGGAACTGGTTCTCAATATGGAGGGGGATGTTGAGTCGATTGTGAAAAGGCCGAGGCTGGAGGCGCATATGCTGATTGAAGAATTTATGATTGCCGCCAATGAAGCGGTGGCTGAATTCATGTTTTTTAAAAAACGCCCCTTCATCTACCGTATTCATGAAGAACCGGATCAAAGTGCGCTGGCACAATATCATGAACTCTCTGATCATCTGGGATATCCGCTTCCCCGTCAAAAAAAACCAGATCCCAAAATTTACTGTGATCTTCTTAAAAAAGTGAAAGATCTCCCTGAGGAGAAATTATTAAATACCGCGCTTTTGCGATCGATGAAGCAGGCGAAATATTCTGAAAAAAACAGCGGTCATTTCGGTTTGGCCTCAAAATGTTATACACATTTCACATCGCCAATACGTCGGTATCCCGATCTCATTGCGCATCGTCTTCTGAAAGAGGAGATCAAGAAAAAGACAAAATCTTCCGATACGAAGATCGCGGCACAAGCCTATCATTGTTCAAACCGGGAACGGTTGATAGAGGGGGCTGAGCGGGAATTCATGGCTCTCAAAAAAGCCCAGTTCATGTGCGGGAAAGTCGGGAGTCAGTTTGAGGGTTATATTTCAGGTATGATTGAATTTGGCTTTTTTGTTGAGCTTGCATCTTATTTTGTTGAGGGTCTTGTCCCTCTTTCAACCCTTCAGGATGACCGATACCAATTTATACCAGAACGTTATCTGATTCGGGGGAGAAGGTTTCGGCAGGAATTTCATTTGGGACAGAAGGTTCTTGTCGAGGTAAGGGCTGTCAATTTGGACAAGCGACAGATCGATTTCAGACTCATTGAGTAGCGAAAAAATGGGAATTTTAAGATTAGGAAGTCAGATCGGCCAGACCGTAAAGAATGTGGCGCGTCTGAAAACCATTCTCGTGGTGATGGGGAGGCATGGCCTTGCAGAAATTGCCGAGCGGATGCGTCTCGATCGTCTGATTCCGGGTTTTAAGTTCATGCGCAAAGGAGAAGAGGGAAAACGGACCCTTCCAGAAAGGGTTCGCCTAACATTTGAAGAGCTGGGTCCTACGTTTGTAAAGTTGGGACAGGTATTAAGCACCCGTCCCGATTTAATTCCCCAGGAGTACGCGGAAGAATTTAAAAAACTTCAAGATCATGTCCCCGCCGTCCCCTTTGACATGATTAAAAAGACAATTGAGGCTGAGTTTGGGCGGCCCTATTCTGAAGTTTATAAAACATTCAATGAGACTCCTTTGGCAGCCGCTTCCATTGCCCAGGTTCATGAAGCGACACTTCACGATGGGACAGAAGTGGTGGTGAAAGTCCAGCGTGCCGGTATTGATAAACTGATTGATACCGATGTCAGCATTCTTTTTGTCATTGCGGGGCTTCTTGAAAAATACATTGAGGAAGCCCGGGTGTTTAATCCGACAGGAATTGTTGAGGAATTCTTTAAAACCCTTAAAAAAGAGCTCGATTTTGTGGTTGAAGCGGGCAACATGATGAAAATCCGAAAAAATTTTCAAGATCGGCCTCATGTGGTTATTCCCCAGGTGTTTCGCAGCTATTCAACCACCAGGGTTTTGACTCTCGAAAAACTCAAAGGGATTCGGCTGAGCGATCGCAAGGCGCTGGAGAGTTCTCAAATGGATATCAGGCAGCTTGCGCATGAAGGGGTTCAGGCTTTTTACAAAATGGTTCTTGTCGATGGCATTTTCCATGGTGATCTGCACGCCGGAAATATCTTTATTCTGGAAGATGGAAAAATTGGGCTGGTCGATTTTGGGATTGTGGGGAGACTTAACCAAAAGGTGCGGGATGCGCTCGGCAATATGTTTCTGGCTCTGGTTTCGGAAGATTTTGATGCGCTTGTTTATGAATATCTCGAAATTGGGATTCCAACGGGAAAAACAGATATCGATCATTTTTCAAAACAGGTTCGTGAACTCGTAGAGCCCTATTTTGGTCTGCCCTTAAAAGATGTCAATGTGGGCCGCATGCTTTTGGATTTGTCTATTCTAGCGAGCCAGCATGGTTTGAGAATGTCTCAGGATCTCATGCTTGTCTGCAAGGCGATTGTCACCATCGAAGGGATGGGTCGTAGTATTGATCCTGATTTCGATATTGTAAAGGGGATGAGTGAGTTTGCAAAAGTTCTTTTGGAGGCGAGATACAACATGGAGAGGCTCTCCAAAGAACTTTTTTATCTTATGAGAGATGTGACAAGCCTTGTTCAGCATGCGCCGAGGCAGCTTCGCCTGATTTTGAAAAAACTCTCTTCAGATGAATGGGTGACGCGCATCAAGATTGAAGATATTGAACATTTGGATCGTGCCATGACAAAAGGGCGGCAGCTTCTCTCTCTTTCTATTATCACGGCGTGTGTCATTATTTCTGCAACCCTTCTTTTGATATTTCATCAGGGGACGACCCTTTTCGGCCTGTCTACTTTTGGATTTATTGGATTTGTCTTTTCTGGTGTTCTCATTTTTCTCTATTTTGTTTCTTATTTCAGGAAATGAATTTGAAGAGATCCTTCGCCTTCGGCTCAGGATGACATTGCCTTCGGCTCAGGATGACATTTTTCAACACGCTGTTAACTGCTATTCTTCACAAATTCGGTCAAATAGAATCTTACAAGTGAAGGGGGTGTGATGCGTGTGCCATGATAGTTCCAATAGGCTTCATTGAAGGGGCCGAGTTCAATTTCAATGAGGTCACCTGCTGGCAAGCCTGTTTCACCCGGTGGGTTGGGGATACCTCCGCGAACGACGTTGCTAACCACTTTTTTTGGAGGGGCATAGATGCCGCCTGAAAGGGTGTGGAAGGAAACCTCAATTTGGCCCGGTTTGGAATAAGTGACAACGAGTTTCAGGCTATTTCGAAAAACCAAAAAATCAGCCGCTGTCTCAGCAATGCCATAGACCTTAATGGAGTGACGGGGATCTTTTCGGTGCTGGTTGAAACGGATAGCCGCATCCTGGAATAGATTTCGAAGTTCTGCCAAAAAAAAGAGGGTTTGATTTTTCAAAATCTTTTCATAATCAAGATGACCAAAAGGATCGATTTGGCCGGTCTGTTCGGTCATCATTTCTGATTTGGCGAGTTCTTCAAGCCAATCTGGAATCTGCGGTGCTGTCACATGGTGTCCTTTCTTGATTTTTTCTAAGAATTTCGATACCTTGCAGTCATTTTAGAAAAAGACCCCCCTCTTGTCAAGAATAGGATTTGAAAGGTGATTGAAAAAATATCGATTAAGGAGGCGCTCTCGCTAGATGGAAGAATTTTTATCGATGTTCGTACACCGCTCGAATTTTCAGAGGGTGCGATTCCCACAGCGATCAATATCCCTCTTCTTTCTAATGATGAACGTATTGAAATTGGGACGCTCTATAAACAAAGGGGGGGAGAGATAGCCCGGGGGCGTGGCCTTGAAGTTGTTTCACCAAAACTTCCGGAATTTTTCAAAGCCATCAAAAAAGTATCTGAGGGAAAGACGCCGCTTCTTTATTGCTGGCGAGGGGGACTTCGTTCGCAGACAGCAGCGGCTGTCTGCGTGCTTACAGGTCTGGCTGTCAAAGTCATTGAGGGGGGGTACAAGAGTTATCGGCGTGAAGTTCTTTCCATTTTGAATGGAGATTATCCTTTCGAATTGATTTCGCTCTATGGTTTGACTGGGAGTGGAAAGACGCTTCTTCTAAGAAAAATGAAGGAAGAGGGTTTTCCCGTCATCGATCTTGAAGCTCTGGCAAAACATAGGGGATCTGTCTTTGGACATGTTGGTATATCTCAAAAACAGACGCAAAAGAATTTCGAGGCCTTCTTATATGAGGAGATTCGAAAATATCGGCAGGGAAAAATTGTTTTTATTGAAGGGGAGAGCCAGCGGATTGGCTCAGTCCTTCTGGGAGAATCGTGGATGAATCAGATGATGAAAGGGAAGAAGATATTGATTAAAAGCTCTCTTCAGAGAAGATCTCAGAGGATTTTGGAAGAATATCTCCCCCATCTTGAACAACTTGAAGAAGCGCTGATTTCTTTGAAAAAAAGATTGGGGGGGGAGCTTTTTTGCGAAATCTATAACCTGTTTAGACAGAAGGAATATGAGAGTGTTGTTCGGCTTCTGCTAGAACGGTATTATGACAGAAATTATAAGTTTTCATTAAATTTTTGGAAGATGACGGAAGGGAATGAGATAAGGATATTTGTCAATGATAGCGAGGAAGATCAACGCAAGATTTTGGATGACATGAAGTTGGAGTCAAGGTAGGGTAGAGCCCATGCCAAAGGTACTTCTCATCGACGATTCCAAAACGATTCAAAAAGTGGCGGCGCTGATCCTTAAAGGGAGCGCTTATCGATTGGTGGTAGCCGAAGATAGTGAAACCGGCAAACAACTTGCGCTACGGGAAAAACCTGATATTGCGCTCGTTGATTTTACGCTGGATCCCAAAAACGGGTTGGATTTGATCCGTGAATTTTCGGATGAACCCGCTTTGCAGGGGATGAGATCGGCGCTTCTTTACAGCCATTTTAAACACTTAAATTCCTCTGATCTTGAGAAGTCTGGGGCAAAGGGGAAGCTTGCGAAGCCTTTTGATGCGAAAGAATTTTTAAATCTCATCAATCAGCTAAGTCAACCTTTCATTCAGCCGCCAGATATAAAAGAAAAAGATGAAATTTCAGAGATTATACCGGTAGCCCCAGTATCTGAAGATCCGCTAAAAAATCTATTCACAGAAGAGGAGTTGGATAAATACCTCAATTTTTCAGAAAAACCTCTGGCGCTGATGACAACAAGAGAAGAATTGATCACATCTGAAAAGAGTGAGCCCCAGATGGTTTCAACGACTGATCCTCATGAGGTTTCAAAGGATACGGTTGAAAAGATTTGCCGCGAAGTCATTCCCCCCTTGGCTGAAAAAATTATCCGGGAAGAGATTCAGAAACTCATAAAAGAATCTCGTTAATTTTTATGATTAGCAGGAAAAAGTCATGATGAAAGCGCTTTTTCAACACCCTACTGTTTTAGATGAGCTGATACGTATCGCTTTTTTAGAAGATCTTCTGGAAAAACCGAAAGATTCAGATCTCACCTCTTCTCTTTTAATCGATGAAAAGAGCCGGGCAATGGCAGAGGTCATAAGCAAACAGGATGGTGTGATCTGTGGTCTCTTTCTGCTAGAAAAGATTTTTTGCTGGAATGACCGGGCAATAGAGATTGAATTTTTAAAAGAAGATGGTGACAGGGTCAAGTCGGCTGATGTCTGTTGCCGGGTGAAAGGGAATTTAAGATCGATACTTTCCGCTGAACGGGTTTCTCTTAATTTTTTAGGG
>CAYMPL010000065.1:0-10555 GCA_964392415.1 uncultured bacterium
GATAAAGCTCAAGATCTCCCCATCACCGCCAAAAAAACGATGAAAGAGGGAAAAACAACGGTCTATGTCTGTGAAAATCAGACCTGCAAACTTCCGACAACTGACATTGAAGTGATCAGAAAACAGGTTTCCGAGATTAAAAGATATTCTTTGGATTAGGGATGAAATATATCACTGTTTTATCGACAGTCTCCTCAAAAAAAGAGGGAGAGAAGATTGCCAAAATTCTTCTGAGAAAGAGATTGGCGGCCTGTGTTCAGGTCATTCCGGGTCTTCAGTCCTTTTATATTTGGAAGAAGAAGATATGTCATGAGGCTGAATATCTGCTGATGATTAAATCGAAAGCGTCGTTATTTTCCCGGTTGGAAAAAGCGATTCGGGATATTCACTCGTATGAAGTTCCTCAGATTGTGGCCATTCCTATCCTTCAAGGGACCCGCTCGTATTTAAAATGGTTGAACGCGTCTTTAAAATGATTATTTCGGAGTATTGAGCGCTGTCAGTCTGCCATAAATGCGGCCTTTCAAATCCAGGGATGGTTCGCTGCGTTGTCGGTCGCTAGGCGTGGTCTTTAGCTCGTTTGGTTGCGATTATGCAGCCAGCACAAATTCTTTAAATTTCGTTTTAGGAACAGAAGAGCGTCTGGCTCCCCGTTCTTCTAAATCAATAAGCCCAAATTCTTGTAAAAATTTGACATCTGTATAAACATTCTTGAAATCTCTTCTCACAAGTTTTGCCAGATGTTGAATCGATTTTGGGCGTTGAGTGCGAATGACATTTAAGAGTTCTATTCGTGTTGCCGAAATAGCCTTCCCCAATGTTTTATAATCGGGAAAACTCAAAATCATTGTTCCCGCATATTTCTTCGATGGGCGTGAAAGAACTCGAAATGCACGATCAAATGCTTTCTTTGTGGGTTCCACCATTAAGAATGCTCTTTTAATCTTCATAAATAAATCCCTCCTTTTTAATCATAGCGATAATGTCTTCTTTTAAAGCTTTAAGTCCTCGAAATACATATCCGACTTCTTGTTCCCCAATGTGGAGATGAGGCCCCTTGGGTTTGTGGTTATCAAAACCAAAGATGGTCTCATCTCTTTCAAAGATGCCTTGTCTTTCTGGATCCTGATGTTTCAATATGATCTTCTCATGAAAAACAAGTTCGGAAGGCATCTAATGGTAATAATACCATTAGATTAAAGAATTGCAAGTCGCATTTATATCATCCATGCCCAAAATATGCAGTCTGGGCTGGTGACACGTGATTTACCTTGTAATTGACAGAGAAAAAAGCCCTTGCAAACCGAGGAGTTAAAAAGGAATAATAGGCCGAAATTGAAGTTATGCCAGAAGAATTATCGGAAGAATTAAAAGAGGTTGTAGATGCGATTGAGCAGCATCTTCTTTATTATAGAACTTTGGGAGTGAAAGAATTGCCCAGACAAAGAGCGGTGAAACAGGAGCCGCGTCATCCTGAACGACTTGGTCATCCTGAGCGGAACGAAGGGGTGCACCCCGCAGGATCTCAAAAAACTGCGGAGCCAAGCAAAGCGGAGACACTCGAAGATATTCGCGCTGATATCGGTGAATGCACGCGCTGCCGGCTCCATTTGGGGAGAACGCATATTGTCTTTGGCGAGGGGGATCCGCATGCGGCGCTGATGTTTGTCGGAGAAGGACCAGGGCGTGATGAAGATATTCAGGCACGTCCCTTTGTGGGCAGGGCTGGCCAGCTTTTGGCAAAGATTATTGAGGCGATGAAATTTAAGCGATCGGATGTCTATATTGTGAATGTCATTAAATGCCGTCCCCCCGACAATCGCGCGCCGATGCCGGATGAAACGGCGATGTGCGGCCAGTTTCTTTTCCGCCAGATAGCAGTTGTGAGTCCCAAAGTGATTGTCTGTCTGGGGAGTGTGGCGACGCAGTTTTTGTTGCAGACGGAGAAAAAAATATCGTCGCTGCGCGGGCATTTTACCGAGTGGCGCGGCATTCAAGTGATGCCGACCTATCACCCGGCATATTTGTTGAGAAATCCAGATATGAAAAAAGAGGTCTGGCGTGATATGAAGAAGGTCATGGAGTTTTTAAAGAAAGCATGAAGTATTTAAAAAACAATCTTTTTGTTTTGAACTGTTTGCTTCTTCTTATCTTTTCAAATGAATTGCTCGCCAAGTCCGTGATTCATCTCAAAGTTACTGGCATGATCGATCCTGCTGTTCAGAGCTATATTGATCGTGGGGTGACGATGGCAAAAGAAGAGAAGGCGGAGGCGGTGCTGATAGAGCTCAATACCCCTGGAGGACTTCTTACCGCTACGCGCTCTATTGTCGAAGCGATTTTTGCGTCACCTGTTCCGGTTATTGTCTATGTTTCACCAAGCGGCGCGCAAGCTGGTTCGGCAGGTGTGATGATTACGCTTGCCTCACATATTGCTGCCATGGCTCCGGGAACAAATATCGGGGCCGCGCATCCGGTTTCGGGACAGGGGCAGGATATTGAAGGCCATCTTGCGGAAAAGATTACCAATGACACCGCCGCCTGGGTTGAATCGATCGCAAAAACACGCAAACGCAATGAAAAATGGGCGATTGAGGCGGTCCGAAAATCGGTTTCTATTGATAATGAGCGCGCGCTAAAATTAGGGGTCATTGAGTATATTGCTTCTTCAGTCCCAGAGCTTCTTCAAAAAGTGGATGGTAAAAAGGTTCAGATGAAGGAGAAGGAAGAACTCCTGGAAACAAAACAGGTTACTTTGATTCCCATTGAACTGACAACCCGTGAGAAAGTCATTCATACTTTAAGTAACCCCAATATCGCCTATATCCTGATGATGATCGGAATGGTGGGGCTTTATATCGAGCTTTCGCATCCAGGAGTCATTTTTCCAGGGGTGATTGGAGCCATTTCCCTTATTTTGAGCTTTATTTGCCTTCAGGCGCTTCCGATTAACTACGGGGGGCTTGCGCTTATTCTTTTAGGGCTCCTTCTTTTGATTGCTGAAATTTTTGTTCCGAGTTTTGGAATTCTTGGCATCGGGGGGATTATCTCCTTTCTTCTCGGATCGATGTTTTTGATAGATCCAACGATGAGTGATTTGACGATTTCATTATATGTGATATTACCGACTGTCTTAACCGTTGGCGGAATCATGCTTTTTATTGCGGTCTTTGTGATGAAAGCATTTCGAAGAAAGACAGTGACGGGACTCGAGGCGCTTATTGGAAAAGAGGGGACGGTGATCGTCGATTTTGATGGAAACTTTCAAGGAAAAGTATTTGTCTACGGCGACTACTGGAACGCAAAAAGCGCTGAGCAGCTTAAAAAGGGGGATGAGGTCATTGTGACTGAGATCCATGATATGCAGCTTACGGTTAAAAAAAGGAGGTAAGAAATATGTTTGGTTTAGGAACTGTTGGAATTGTTGTTATCATTGCGGGGGCGTTTATTATTTCAGGTATTCGCGTTCTCAATGAATATGAACGGGGTGTTATTTTCCGTCTTGGAAGAATGATCGGGGGGAAAGGCCCGGGGCTGATTTATGTCATCCCGCTTATTGATAAGATGGTTCGGATGTCACTTAGGCTTGTGACGATGGATGTTCCCACGCAGGACATTATTACGCGCGACAACGTTTCTGTGAAAGTCAATGCAGTCGTTTATTTTAAAGTATTTGATTCAAACCGTTCCGTGGTTGAGGTTGAAGACTATTATTACGCGACTTCCCAGCTTGCGCAAACCACCCTGCGGTCAGTTTTGGGCGAAATGGAACTCGACGATCTTTTGTCTAAGAGGGAGAAGATCAATGTTCAGCTGCAGGAAATTTTAGATAAGCGCACCGATTCGTGGGGGGTAAAAGTCTCTGGTGTGGAAGTGAAGCATGTGGATCTTCCCAAAGAAATGCAGCGCGCGATGGCAAGACAGGCTGAAGCCGAGAGAGAGCGTCGCGCAAAAGTGATTGCGGCGGATGGAGAGTTTCAGGCATCTCAAAAGCTTTCGGAAGCAGCCGCGGTTATTTCCACCCAGCCGATTGCGCTGCAATTACGATATCTTCAAACACTCTCCGAGATTGCAACTGAAAATAATTCGACGATTGCATTCCCTATTCCGATCGATATTTTTTCGGCGCTTACTAAAAAGAGTTAATGCGTCTTTCCGAGTTTGATTTCTCTTATCCCACTGAACTGATAGCACGCTATCCATCTCAGATTCGCGGAGAATCAAGATTAATCATCGCCCATCGTAAGACCCAGGAAATCATTCACACGACCTTTTCCAAAATGGTCGATTTCTTAGAAACAGGCGACTGCCTTGTTGTGAATCAATCCCGTGTTTTCCCGGCGCGTCTATTCGGACAGAAGGAAACGGGAGGGGAGGTAGAGCTTCTTTTACTTGAAAATATCTCTGGGAATCGGTGGAAATGTCTTGCTTTTCCGTTGAAAAGATTGCGACCTGGCGTCAGAATTTTTTTCCCACTCGATCATTCCGAGCCAAATTGTCATTCCGAGCCAAATTGTCATTCCGAGCCGAAGGCGAGGAATCTTCTTTCCGCGGAGACGATAGAAGTTCAAGAAGCGCATGTTGTGGTTGATTTTAACAGTGAAGGGGCGCCCCCCGAAGGGGAATTTCAAAAGATCCCAGCCCTAATTGAAAAGATCGGGCATATTCCAATCCCTCCTTATCTTGGCCGCCAGGATGAAGCCATAGATCAGGAGCGCTATCAGACGATTTTTGCAAATCAAAGTGGGTCGGTGGCCGCGCCGACGGCGGGACTTCATTGGACAGAAGGGTTGATACGGGAAGTCAGCGAAATTGGGGTAGAGGTGGTCCCCATTACACTGCATGTCGGTCAGGGAACGTTTGCGGTCATTCGTGAGGAACAGATTCAAAATCATAAGATGCATGCCGAATATGTTGAGATTTCAGAAGAAGCGGCCCAAAAAATCAATGCCGCAAAAAGGGTGGTTGCGGTCGGCACAACCGTGGTTCGTGCATTGGAATCTCAGGCAAAAGATGGAGAGGTGAATCCCGCGCGGGGGAAGACCGATCTCTATATTTATCCAGGTTATCGGTTTCAAATTGTCGATGCCCTTCAGACGAATTTTCACCGGCCCCGATCGTCTTTATATGTGATGGTTTCAGCCTTTGCGGGGCTCGGTTTCATTCGCAAATGTTATGAGAAAGCCTTTGAGCGCGGCTGCCGTCTTTTCAGCTACGGCGATACAATGCTTATTTTATAAGGCTGTTCCCGAAGTCATTCTGAGGTGCGAAGCACCGAAGAATCTCCTTTTCTGTCCTATTGACTTTATTTACAAGAATTCATATATGAAGATCATTTATGAAAGGGGGTGAGATGCCTATGAAGAAGCTTTTAAGTACTTTGGTCTTGTCTTTGGCAGTCGTGATGTTTGTCGGATGCAAGAAAAAGCCGGTGGAGCCTGCTCAGACTGAACAGCCAGCCGTTGAAGCTCAATCTGGCGATACAAGTCAGCAAGTGGGTGGAGAAGAACATCCGGGTGAAGAAACCGAAGAACATGCAGGTGAAGCGGCAGACAAATAGTACCCGCAGTGTAAAGAGGAGACGTAAATAGATATACGTTCCGTATCCTCTGAAAAAATTCGTTACAGCCTGAGCATTTCATGGAAAGAAGGTATTCCAGCGACCCTTATGCTCGGGATTACCGATTATTTTGTAGTCCCTTTTGGCCTTCTTTTAGGGGCTACATCCCTTGAAGTGGGATTGCTTGTAGCGATCCCGCATCTTGTGTCTTCTATCGTACAGCTTTTTTCTGTGCGTCTTGTGCGCTTGGCTGGGGGTCGGCTCCCCTTTTTGAATATTGCAACAGCCCTTCAGGCCTCTGTTCTCATTCCGATCGCAGCGCTTGCGATTGCTCCAAAGATTCAGTTTCGGGTCGGTTATCTTATCCTTTTTTTGATTTTCTTTAGAAGCGTTGGTAATTCCATTGCGGCCGCGTGGGGGAGTCTGATCAGCGATTATCTCCCCCCTGAAAAGCGCGGGCATTATCTTGGACGGCGATCCCAGGTGATAGGGATTGCTGGACTCATCGGATTGGCAGCGGCTGGAACGTATCTTTCGCTGATGAAGAAAATTTCTCCAGAGCTCGGCTTTTTCTTTCTTTTCCTGATGGCATCCCTCTGCCGTTTTTTTTCAAATAATCTGATGAGCCGGATGACCGATATTCCGCTTCATTCTACCCCTGAGAGTGATTTCACATTTTGGCAATTCATCCGCCGCTACCGCGAAAGTAATTTTGTGAAGTATCTTATCTATGTTTCAGCGATTATGTTTTCGGCTCATCTGGCAGCCCCCTTTTTCAGTGTCTACATGATTCGGGATCTCAAATTCAGCTACTTGAGCTATATGATTGTTCATTTTAGCGGTGTAATGGCTGGCCTTTTGGCTTTTCCAATCTGGGGAAAACATGCCGATCTTTTGGGAAATGCCAGAATCTTAAAAACAACGTCGCTTTTGGTTCCGCTGGTGCCAGTTCTGTGGTTTTTATTTTCAAAATATTTTGTTCCACTGATCCTGCTTGAATTTTTTGCCGGTTTTGTGTGGGGGGGCTTCAATCTCTGTGCGATCAATTTTATTTATGATGTGGTGGCGCCTCAAAAGCGGGTTCGCTGTCTGAGTTATTTTAATTTAATCAATGGTATTTCCATCTTTGTTGGAACGGCACTCGGGGGGTATCTTGCTGACAGACTTCCGACTTTTTTTGGCTCCCCGCTCCTTATCTTATTTTTGCTTTCCGCTCTATTTAGATTGTGTGCGCATCTCTTTCTTTCGCGGCGTTTCCACGAGGTTCGAACAACCGTGCGATCCATATCCATGGCGGTATCCAGGGCTTCTCTGCTTCTGAGTGTGATTGGCATCCGCCCTCTTTCCGGATTAAGCCGGAGCTGGAGGATCCCCTCCGATGTGGAAAAACGGATGGAGTAACATCTAAGGATTTCATCCTTTTTTCCCGATAAGTGAGCATGAGAAGTATGGAAAAAAAAGATTTAAAAACAGATTTATATGACGTCACATAAAGAATTAGAAGCGGCCTATCATAGGCTTAAAGAGATAAACATGCTCCAATCTGATTTTGTGTCGATGGCTGCACATGAGATGAGAACACCGCTTGCTATTCTTAAGATGGCGCTCGAAAATTTATCGATTCCAGATCTCAATCAGTCACAGAAAGAGCTGATGATTTATACTTCCAAGAAGGCGATTGACCGGTTGGTCCGGATTATTCAGGATCATCTCGATATTTCTAAAATTGAAGCTGGAAAAATGGATTACGAGATCGAACCTCATGACGTTTCTGAAACGGTTTCTTATGTGATTCATCTGTTGTCGGGACAGGTCGAGGAAAAAGGGATACGGCTTAAGAATCTTATGGAAAAATGCCTGCCGCTTGTTTTTGTTGATCAGCACAAACTCTGTCAAATTTTCACGAATCTGATACACAATGCGATTAAATTTACCCCAAAAGGAGGGGAGATTACGCTTTCCTCTCATATCAAAGAGGATTTTTTGGAGGTGAGAGTGGCGGATACGGGAATTGGCATCGACCCCAGCGATCATGAAGTGATTTTTGAAAAATATAAGCAGGCTAAAAATACGCTTCTTATGGGACAGAGCGGTGGAACAGGTCTGGGTCTTCCGATTACAAAATTACTTATTAAGGCGCAGGGGGGAGATATCAGGGTAGAAAGTGAATTGGAAAAGGGGAGCTGCTTTATTTTTACCCTTCCATTGGCAGAAAAGAAGAAGGTGGCTGCTTGAAAGGAGGAGATGGGTTATGGGAAGACGTATTTTGATTGTTGATGATGAAGCAGATCTTGTAGAAACAATAAAACTGAGGCTTGAAACGGGCGGCTATGAAGTCGTAACCGCTTCCGATGGCGCTGAAGCGCTTACGAAAGCAAAAGGGGATAAGCCGGCGCTGATTCTTTTGGATGTCATGATGCCCAAGCTCAACGGGTATCAGGTCTGCCGGGAACTGAAATCTGATGCGGCATGCAAGGATATTCCGGTTGTGATGCTTACCGCCAAAACCCAGCAAACGGATAAATTCTGGGGGCGGGAAGTTGGCGCGAATGACTATATCACCAAACCTTTTGAATTTTCGGCGCTTCTTGACATTATCGAAAAACATCTTAAAAAATAGCAGTCGTATGACCTGAACGAAGGTCTTGAATTCCACAGATTCAGCTGATAGAATCCGTCCCTTCATGAATGCGAAGACCCATCAGCACAAAGTTCTGATTGACGAACTTTCCTCTTACGAACGGTCTCTAAAAATCGAGGTTCCCCATGAAGCCCTCGAAGAAGAGATGGAAAAGCAGTTTGCATCCCTTTCAAAGCGTGTCACTATCAGCGGTTTTCGACCCGGTAAGGTTCCGTTGGATATTATCAGACAGAAATATTATGGGCAGGTGAAGCAAGAATCAGTGTCGCGGATTGTGGAGACAAGTTATTTAAAGGCACTCTCCGAACACCATTTGGTTGCTATTTCAGAACCAAGAATCAAAATGGAGCCGGTAAAAGATCGAGAGCCGGTTAGTTACACCGTTCAGCTTGAAGTAAAGCCCAAAATCGAACCCAAAAAATATACCGGTTTGTCGCTTGAAAAAGAGAAGATTGCCATCGACGGTTCTCAAATCGATCGCGCGATTGAAGAACTTCGGGAAAGTAAAGGGGAGCTTAGAGGTATTCCTGAACCGCGGGGTGTCAGAGACAAAGATTTTGTTGTGATCGATTTTAAAGGGACAGTGGAAGGGAAAGAATTTCCGGGAGGGTCAGCCAAAAACTTTCTCTATGAGATGGGAAGCCAAAGATTTGTCGAAGGATTTGAAAAAGGGCTTTTGGGGCTTGAAATCGGAGGACAAAAAGAGATTCGAGTTGTTTTTCCAAATGATTTTCATGAGAAACGATTGGCCGGGAAAGAGGTTGTTTTCGAGGTAGAACTTCGGGAAATTAAAGAAAAAGAAGTTCCAAAACTGGATGATGTTTTTGCTTCGGGTTTTGGCGGCTGTAAAACCGTCTCCGATCTTAGAGCATCGGTTCAAAAAGATCTGATTTCTTATGAGGAAAACCGGGTTCAAAAAAATCTGGAGGTGGTTCTGATCAAAGCGCTTGTTCATGAAAATCCGATTACGGTTCCGCCATCTATGATTCAACGGCAACTCAAGTTTCTTGAAAAGGATGCCGAAGAGCGTTTTCGCCAAATGGGACTTCAAGGGGAGAAACTTTCTCAAGTGCTTGAAAAGGTTCGAAAAGATATTCCAGGAAAGGCTGAGGAAGATGTGAAAGCGATGCTATTAATTGAAGCAGTTTCCGACCGTGAAAAAATAGAGGTAACCCCTGAGGAGTTTGAAAGAGAATACGAACAGATTGCAAAACGGGCCAAGACAACAGCGAAAGAGATTCGTGTCTATTTTGAAAAAGAGGGGAGGGTTGCCGGGTTGCAGTGGCAGATTTTACAGCATAAGGTTATTCAGTGGCTGATATCTAAAGCGAAGATTAGAGAGAAAGAAAAGCTCACTTCCACTGCTTCTTTTGTCTGAGAAATTTAATATAATTCTGGAGCTCTTTGATTTCATCCGTTGAAAAATCTTCTATCGATTTTACAATGTCCATGAGTTCCGCATCTATTTTTTCCAGCTTGTTATGATCAGCATCAGGATTGGGTATTTCTTCCAGATAGCCTGCCGCTTTCATCAGACTGTGAAATGAAATTCCGTAGGCGTTTGCGATGTTTTTTAACATATTCGGCGAGGGATTTCGGACTTTATTATTTTCAAGCAAAAAGAGATGTGCAACAGAAATTCCAGTTTTGGCTTTGAGTTCCCGGAATGAAAATCCCTTCATTTCCCTGAGCGCTTTCAGTTTGGCTCCCAGACTAGAGATGGAATTTAAAACAGCCTGCTGCTGTTTTTGAGATTCCGCATTTTTTTGGGTTTTGATTTTTATTTCTTCAAGTTCAGACGTCAGTTTGTGGTTTTTATGTTCAAGCAGGTATCGGTCGAGCGCTTTTCGAAGGGTGTGGGAGATTTCAGATGGCGACAAAGGCTTTTTTAAGTAATCATCGATCCCGTCATTCAGTAAATGCATAACGTTTTTTTTCTCTTCAAAGCCTGTTAAGAGAAGCAGGGAAGCGGATATCTTTTTTGTTTTTCTTAAAAACTCCAGATTGTCCGAAATAACCAGGTGTAATTTGTTGCTCTCTTCTTCGAGCATTTGAAGCCCCTCTTGTTCGTTCGATACGAACCTGATCAGGTGTGATGCATTCGGAAGGGACTGTTTCAGCAGCTCGGCTACCGAGTTTTCACGATCAAAAACAAGAATGGCATTGATTTCATTGTATTCTGACATTTTGTTAAAAGTATAAACTTTATTTTAAACTTTGTGAAAAGAAAAGTGAATTTTGTGAGAGCTTATAAGGGGCTGTACTACAAAAACAGACACTGTTTTAATAATTAGAATAGTTATGTATAAGCCGAGTCAATATGTCAGTTAACTGCCGAGTGATTATGTCAGTAG
>CAYMPL010000066.1:0-9981 GCA_964392415.1 uncultured bacterium
GAATTGAGTATTTTTTGTGCTGCTATGGTTGCAGCTGGGCTTGGCTTTCTCTGGTATGCTTCTTATCCTGCCGCGATTTTTATGGGAGATGTCGGGGCGCTTGCATTAGGAGGGGCGCTTGGAATGCTTGCGGTGATTGTTAAACAGGAAATCTTGCTCATGATTGTCGGTGGGGTTTTTGTGGTTGAGGCAATTTCTGTTATTTTTCAGGTGGCTTCTTATAAACTAACGCGGAAACGGATTTTTAAAATGGCGCCTATTCATCATCACTTTGAAATATCTGGCTGGGCGGAGCCAAAAATTGTGGTCCGTTTTTGGATTATTTCAATTATTCTTGCGATGATTTCGCTGGCAACATTGAAACTGCGATAAAGAGGGATCATGCACCTTAAAGGGAAAAAAATAGTGGTGGTGGGTCTGGCGCGAACAGGTGTGGCCGTTGCTAAATTTGCATCAGAACGGGGAGCGATCGTTACGGTCACTGACATGAAAACGAAATCAGAACTTCATGAAGCGGTGAAGCAGCTCGTTCCCTATAGGAAAATTAAGTATGAACTGGGGCGCCATCAGATAAAGACATTTCTGGCTTCAGATCTTATTGTTGTCAGTCCCGGCGTGCCTCTTAATATAGAACCGTTGGTCGAAGCAAAAAATAAAAACAAAGAAATTATATCTGAACTTGAATTTGCCTGTCGGTTTATAAGGATTCCCATGATTGCCATCACCGGGACCAATGGAAAGACGACAACAACGCTCATGACTGGACAGATGTTTAAAAACGCGGGGAAAAACGCGTTTGTGGGGGGGAATGTTGGAAATGCTTTGACCAATTTGCTCTTGAGTCGGGAGAGCTATCAGTATGTTGTTTGTGAAGTCTCGAGCTTTCAGCTTGAGACGATCAAAAAGTTTAAGCCAAATGTGGCGATCATTCTTAACCTGACGGCAGACCATCTCGACCGGCATGGCACGATGGAAAGTTATAAAGCCTTTAAGGGGAGAATTTTTGAAAATCAGACCTCGGCGGATTATTTGATTCTCAATGCGGATGATCCACTCCTCGCGGGCTATGCTTCACTTGCAAAGTCGAGAGTACTCTATTTTAAAAAATGCGCGCCTTCCCAGAGCCCTGAAGGTATTTGTTATGAAGAACCTTATTTTTATTTGGGATCAAAATATACCGGAAAGAGACAATTCCGGACAGATAAAATCCAGATTTTGGGGGCACATAACAAAGAAAATTTCATGGCGGCTATTCTCGCCGCCAAGATTTTCAAATGTTCGGATGAGGCTATTCAGCGGACACTGGATACCTTTGAAGGGGTTCCCCATCGTCTTGAATATGTGAAAACATGCGGCTATGTTGACTTCTACAATGATTCGAAAGCTACGAATGTTGATTCTGTTATTCGTTCTCTTGAAAGTTTTCAAAAACCGCTGATTCTCATCATGGGAGGGCGCGATAAAGGGGGAAATTTTGAAGTTCTTCGGCCTTTGATTCAGAAAAAGGTAAAAATATTGATCTTAATGGGAGAGGCGAAAGAAAAAATTAACCGGGCGATCGGGGATTATACGGAGACCTTTGTGGTTGGAACATTGGAAGAAGCGGTATTTATGTCCTATCAAAAATCAAGAAGAGGGGATGTGATTCTCTTTTCTCCGGGATGCGCGAGTTTTGATGAATTTAAAAATTATGAGGATCGGGGGAATCGTTTCAAGGGATTGCTTCGCGATCTATGACTAGAAGAATTCCTTTCGACTACTGGCTCTTTGTGATTACGTTTGTGCTGGTTCTTGTGGGCATTGTGATGGTTTTTAGTTCGAGTTCGATCTATGCGCTCCAAAACTTTGGTGACAGCTACTATTTCTTAAAAAAACAGATCCTCTTTTCCGCCTGCGGTTTTTTTCTTTTGATTCTTTTACTTTTTGTCGATTATCATCATTTCTATAAAATAATTTATCCCCTGCTTGGAATCAGTCTTCTTTTGATGCTTGCGCTGTTTGTGCCTGGAATTGGGCATCGGGTGGGGGGGGCCAGGCGCTGGATCGATATCGGTTTTTTTCGTTTTCAACCTGCCGAAATTGCAAAATACGCAGTTGTTTTTTATCTGGCTTATTCCCTTTCAAAGAAAGAAGAGAAGGTCAGATCATTTATTGTCGGTTTTGTGCCGCATCTGTTCGTTACGGGAATTTTTCTTGGGCTTCTTTTGCTTCAACCCGATTTCGGAACCGCTTTGGCTCTCGCATTTATTGCGCTTCTTATGCTCTTTGCCGCTGGGGCAAGGCTTTCATATTTAATCTCAGCGCTTCTTATTGTGATTACTGCAGCAACGTTTCTTATTATGAATGCTCCTTATCGGAAAAATCGGATTTTGGCTTTTTTGAATCCGTGGGAAGATCCTAAAAATACAGGATTTCAGATTATTCAATCTTTTTTGGCTTTTTATTCTGGCGGAATTTTAGGGCTTGGGCTTGGGGATGGAAGACAAAAGCTTTTTTATCTCCCCGAGGCCCATACCGATTTTATTTTTTCTGTGGCCGGAGAAGAATTGGGATTTCTCGGTGTGATGTTCATTGTTTCTCTTTTTATTCTTTTTTTATATCGCGGTATTCGAATCGCACTTCGTGCGCCTGATCTCTTTGGAGTCTATCTCGCCCTTGGGATTACGGTTTTGATTTCATTTCAAGCGATCACAAACATCGGTGTCGTGATGGGGCTTCTTCCAACGAAGGGACTTGCGCTCCCCTTTATGAGCGCGGGGGGGAGTTCTCTCATCTGTAATCTTTCAGGGATTGGAATCCTTCTCAATATTTCCGCTCAGCAGCAGAATGTAACGAGGCATTACCGATGAAGCTTTTGATAGCTGGAGGGGGGACTGGGGGACATCTGTTTCCCGGCATAGCGATTGCTGAAGAACTTTTAAGCAGGGATTCATCCCATCAAGTCCTTTTTGCGGGGACGCAAAAAGGACTTGAAGCATTGATTGTTCCCAAGCGGGGTTATCCCGTTCAATTTATTTCTATCAGTGGTTTTTCAGGGAAGAGATTTTATGAAAAGTTAAAAATGTTTTTTTTAATTCCAATTTCTTTTGTTCAATCATTTTTTATTCTTAAAAAGTTTAAGCCGGACGTCGTTTTGGGAGTGGGGGGTTATGCAAGTTTTCCAATTCTGTTTGTTGCTTTTTTTTTGAGAATCAAAAAAAAAGCAATACAAGAGCAAAATTTCAAACCAGGTCTTGCCAATTCGATTTTGTCTTATCTCGTCGATACGATTTTCGTTAGTTTTGAAGCGACGCAAGCCTTTTTTCCCCCTGAAAAGGTTCTTGTAACCGGAAATCCGGTAAGAAAATTTAAGATGAAAGAAATTCCTTCAAACAAAAAATTCACCATTTTTATTTTGGGGGGGAGTCAAGGCTCTCATTCTTTAAACCGCGCGCTTCTTGAAGCGCTTCCTTACCTTGAACCGATAAAAAATGAGATTCATCTGATCCATCAGACCGGAAAAAAAGACCATCTGTGGGTCACGACGACCTATTTCGATCATCATTGGGAAGTGGGGGAAGCGGAGATTTACGATTTTATAGAGGATATGGATGAAATGTATTCCAGGGCTGATTTTATTGTTTGCAGGGCAGGCGCTTCCACCGTTTCAGAGGTCGCACTCCTCGGGAAAGCAGTACTTTTTGTCCCCTTTCTTTTTGCGGCTCACAACCATCAGGAGGAGAACGCAAAACTTCTTGAAAAGGAGGGGGCTGCCCGTCTGCTTCTCGATTGGCAGCTCAATGGTTCGATTGTAGCCAAAGAAATTCAGTATGCCTTTGAGCATCCCCGCGAGCTTGAGGAGATGCGAAAGAAAATCCTTCCCTTCTCCCGCCCCTATGCCACCCAGACGATCGTCGATGAACTTTTGCGATAAGCTTCATTTGGAAGCATTGTATATCTCGTTTAATGAAGTTGCAGAAATCGTAACATTATAGAATAGGATATACAGATGTGCAGGCGAAGTAGTGGGCTGCATTGACACCATGAAATCCTAATGGTAGACTTTAGAAATGTCTGAGATAATAAGAAGTGCTGTAAATTCAGTGACTTATCTCATGAAAAGATTCCCTGTAGTAGCTGTTTTGGGGGCCAGACAGGTCGGAAAGACGACATTGCTTCATCAGATGTTGCCGACCGCTCCTTTTTTTGATTTGGAACGTGAGGCCGATTACGATCGCGTGAAATCGGATCCCGAATTTTTCTTATTTCAGTATAAGGAGACGCTCGTGTTGGATGAAGCGCAAGTGTGTCCTGATCTTTTTCCTGCCCTGCGTGTGGCTATCGATAAACATCGAAAATTGAATGGTCAATATCTGCTGAGTGGTTCGAGTTCCCCCTTGTTGATAAGGAATTTAAGTGAAAGTCTGGCCGGTCGGATTGCTCTCTTTGAACTTTCACCTCTGCAGTTACAAGAATGCTGGGGCGCCTCCTCAGGTTTTTATGATTGGTTAAGGGAAGGAAAGATCGGGGATTACAGCAGTCTTACCGCTGTTATTTCGTGGGATCAGCTTATTCAAACTTGTTTTTATGGAGGTTTTCCAGACCCGTTCCTTCATCGGAGTGACAAAGATTATTTTGGATTCTGGATGAGCAATTATTTTAAAACATATATTGAACGAGATATCAGAAAATTATTTTCCGGGTTGAATATAGAGGCTTACAAGCGTTTTATAAGAATGCTCGCAACAAGCAGTGGCGCTTTATTTAAAGCTTCAAATTTTTCAAAATCCTTGGATGTTTCTGAGCCGACCGTGAAATCATATTTGGAGATTGCGGAAGGAACATTTTTTTGGCGTATTTTGCCAAGTTTTCAAAAAAACATTAAAAAGCGTCTTGTTAAAATGCCAAAAGGGCATATTCGCGACTCGGGCATTTTGAATTATTTATTGAATATTGCCGATATAGAAACTTTAAAAGCTCATCCTTCATTTGGAACGATTTGGGAAATTTTTATCATAGAACAAATTATTCGCGGTCTTCAGATGAAACTTATTGATTTTCGGTATTTTTATTATCGAACGCATAATCAAGCGGAAGTGGATTTAATACTTGAAGGACCCTGGGGCATTATTCCTATTGAAATCAAATTGGGCGTTCGGATTGATAAAAGGCAATTATCAAATCTAGAGAATTTTATCAAAGAATATAAATGTCCTTTTGGACTGATCATCAATAATGCGGAGAAGCCGGAATTGCTATCGTCGCATGTCATTCAGATCCCCGCCGGGTGTCTTTAACAATCAATTTTTACATGATCAGGATGATATCAACGTAAATCCACTTTGAATGAGGCATTTTTAATGATAAATGTAGCTTATGTCTCATAAGCGTTTTCGGGAGATTCATTTTGTTGGAATTGGCGGCATTGGAATGAGCGGAATTGCTGAAGTTCTGCTAAACCTCGGTTATAAAGTGACCGGATCGGATCTTTCGAAAACTGAAATTACAAAAAGATTAGAATCTCTCGGTGCGAAAGTATTTGAAGGGCATCGGATGAGTCATGTGAAGCATCCGGATGCGGTTGTCATTTCATCGGCCGTTTCTCAAGCCAACCCCGAAGTCATAAAAGCAAAAAAACTTAAAATTCCTGTGATTCCGCGAGCAGAAATGCTGGCGGAGCTGATGCGAATGAAGCGGGGGATTGCAATTGCAGGGACGCATGGCAAAACGACGACGACATCAATGATTGGAACGATGCTTGCAACTTGTGGGGTCGATCCGACGGTTGTGATCGGGGGACGCCTCAATCGTTGGGGGACAAACGCGAAGCTTGGACAGGGAGAGCTTTTGGTTGCCGAAGCGGACGAAAGCGATGGTTCTTTTAATCTTCTTTCTCCGACGATCGCTGTGGTTACGAATATTGATGATGATCACCTCGATTATTATGGAAATCTGGAAAACATCAAAAAGGCATTTGCAATATTTCTAAATAAGCTCCCCTTTTATGGGGCTGGCATTGTCTGTGGCGATGACAAGAATATTCTTTCGGTTCTAAAAGAGGTAAAAAAAAGAATTTTGACGTATGGGATTTCTAATCATTGTGATTATCAGGCAAAAAACATTCATTTCAAAAATATAGCAAGCCGCTTTGATGTCTATTTTAAAAATCAAAAATTGGGTAACATTCAACTTCAGGTTCCAGGCGTCCATAATGTTAAGAACGCATTGTCAGCTGTAGCAGTTGGCAGGGAACTTTATCTCCCTTTCCAAAAAATCAGAAGAGGACTTGCCTCTTATACCGGTGTTCAGAGGCGGTTTCAGATTCGTGGAGAGGTTTCTCAAGTGACAGTTCTCGATGACTATGGACATCACCCGACAGAAATAGAGGCGACCCTTGCGGCATGTAAGAAAGTATGGCCCAAACGAAGACTGGTTGTTGTTTTTCAGCCGCATCGCTATACGAGAACAAGAGATTTATTAAAGAAGTTTGCACGAGCATTTCATGATGCGGACGTGGTGTTGATGACGGAAATTTATCCGGCAGGCGAAAAACCGATTTCTGGCGTAAAGGCAGAGAAACTTGTTCCGCTGATTAAAAAGCATAAAAGGGAGGTCTATTTCACACCGCGAAGAGAGCATGTGGCCTTCGAACTTGAAAAAATGATTAAATCGGGGGATGTTGTTTTGACTCTGGGGGCGGGAGATGTCTGGAAGGTGGGTGAAGAGCTTTTGGAGCTTATGAAAAGGATGGTGGTTCGAAAGTGATGACTGTTTCAGATTTGAAACCTATTTTGGGTAAGATAAAGGGGGAGATTTTATGGTCCGAACCCCTTTCCCGCCACACGACTTTTCGTGTGGGAGGTCCCGCGGACGTTTTATTTTATCCGAAAAATGTTTCAGAACTGGCAACTGTTTTCTCCCGGGTGGTTCAATATCAAATCCCCTATTTTATTTTGGGACAGGGCTCGAATCTTCTTTTTCCAGATGAAGGATTTCAGGGGGTTATATTTAATCTTTCCCACTTTGATGGAATCGAAATCCTTGAACGCGATTCAAAAGCTGTCCGAATCAAAGTTCAAGCGGGGATCGATAAAAAGCGCCTTCTCAATTGGACTATTGAGCGAGGGTTTTCAGGGCTCGAATTTTTAAGCGGTGTCCCCGGCCAGATTGGGGGAGGGCTCTTTATGAATGCCGGATGTTTCGGCGATTTTTCTAAAATTGCCGAAAAGATTTGCCTCATGAACGAAGCGGCAAAGATAGAGGAGCTTCCTATTCGCTCTTGCGACTTCTCCTATCGTTCCCAATCCTTTTGTAAAAATAAAATTATTATTGCCTCAGTATTCCGTCTTAATTACGAAAAAAAAGAGATTCTTAAAGCCCGCGTCCAAAAACTACTTGATGATCGAAAAGAAAAGCAGCCCTTTGGTTACCCCAGTTGTGGATCGACTTTTAAAAATCCCCCCGACACCTTGGCTGGACGTCTGATTGAAACGGCTGGCTGTAAAGGATATAGAGTAGGGGACGCGGAGGTTTCGAAAAAACATGCAAATTTTATTATCAATCATGGGCATGCTACTTCGAGAGATATCCTGGCTATTATCGATTATGTTAAAAAAAGAGTAAAAGAGACGCATAGTGTTGAACTTGAAGAAGAGGTGATCGTTGTCCAGTCCCGACGAACAAAAGCAGAAATGGTTTAAAGAAAGGCGGATTGGGGTTCTCTATGGAGGGCTTTCTTCTGAACGGGAGATCTCTGTCAAAAGCGGTAAAGCGATGCTCTCGGCTCTTGAAAGAAAAGGATACCCTGTTATTGGGATTGAAGTTGGAAAAGATATTGTTTCGCAGATTCTCTCGGAAAAAATCGATGTCGCGGTTTTAGGACTTCACGGAAAATTGGCCGAGGATGGAACCGTTCAGGGGCTTCTTGAATGTTTGGGAATTCCTTATACAGGCTCTGGCGTCATGGCTTCCGCCATAGGCATGAATAAGATTCTTACGAAGAGATTGGCTGAATCTCAAAAAATAAAGACCCCCCCCTATACTGTCTTTCATGCAAAGAAAGATTCTTTTAAAAAACTGGAACAAGAGATTCGCTGTCCCATTGTTGTAAAGGCGCAGGCAGAGGGGTCGACGCGCGGGACGACGATTGTTTTTGAAAAAAGAAAATTAAAAGAAGCCGTTGAGGAGGCTGCCAGATATGATGATACTATTTTGTTGGAAAAATTTGTCACAGGGCCGCAAATTACTGTTTCAATACTGGAAAACAGGGCGTTCCCCTTGATTGAAATTGTCCCGAAAAGCGGATTTTATGACTACTATTCAAAATATACGAAAGGAGCGACAGAGTATATCATTCCGGCGCGGGTCTCAAAGCGGACCACAAAAATGGCGCAACAAGTTGCGCTGCAGATTTTTGAGCTCCTTCAATGTCGTGGGTATGCGAGGGCCGACTTTATGGTCGACCAAAAGGGAACGCCTTGGTTTATTGAAATCAATACCTTGCCTGGAATGACCGATACAAGCCTTGTCCCGATGGCAGCAAAAAAGGCAGGCATATCATTTGATGATCTTGTGGAGCAAATCCTGTGGGGGGCAGCCTTGGATCATGAAAAGCTCCACCATTAATTCCGATCTCCCCCGCCTTCGCTATCGGAAACAAAGACAGCACAAAAAGATTGTAAGATTTTTTGTTTTGCTCATTTCAGTTTTAGCTTTAAGCTTTTTAAGCTATAAAACGCTCCGCTTTTTAATTCCACTCATTGGATCGCTTCAGATTTTTCAATATAAAAATGCAATTGTTTCTCCAACTGAACATATTTCAGAAGAAGAATTAAAAAAATTAATGGGAAAACTGTCGGGAAATCTCTTTCATCTCGATCTCGACGCGATTCAGGCAAGTATAAAAAAAAATCCATGGGTATTGGAGGCCAAGGTTTCCCGGATTTTTCCTGATCGCATTCGTGTCGATATTACAGAAAAAAAAGCGGCAGCTCTTTTATCAATGGATAGGGATGGGCTCTATTTTTTGGATCCATCCGGAAAAAAAATTGCCCCTTTGAGGCCGAGCGATCATAGCGGCTTTCCTGTGATTTCCGGCCTGAACCCTGTGGAGGTTGAAAAGGGGGATCTGATTTTAAAGGCGTATGAGCTCATTCAATTATATGAGTCGAAATCGTTTTTAAAAAATCTATCGATTTCTGAAGTCGCATATAAAGAAGGGATTGGGTATATGGTCTTTACGCGTCATCCCGTTTTTGAAATCAGGCTGGGGCAAGACTATTGGGATGAGAAATTCTACCGGTTGGAAAAGGTCCTTCAGGATCTCTCCCAAAAATTGCTTGTGCCGCAGTTCATCGATCTCAATTTTTCCAAAAAAGTTGTTGTAAAGCTCTCTAAATAACTGTAGCTTAAAATAGAGTAATTATAGGGGGTTGTGGTGTGTCCGCGGATATAAAACCAAGCTGACTCAATGGCTAAAAAAGGCGAAAACATCGTAGGGCTCGATATAGGCACAACAAAGATTTGTGCCATTGTCGGGGAACAGACTGAGAATGGAATCGACATTGTGGGGATTGGAACGTCCCTTTCCTCAGGGCTGCGAAAAGGGGTGGTGATCAATATTGAGAGTACCGTTGAGTCGATTAACAAGGCCATCGAAGAGGCCGAACGAATGGCGGGAATTGAGATTTCGTCCGTCTATTGCGGAATTGCGGGGGGGCATATCAAGGGGTTCAACAGCCACGGAGTGGTTGCCGTTAAAGATAAAGAAGTCCAGGATGGGGACCTCAGAGAAGAAGGCCCAGGTCTCTTTTGCAAGCACACCGACAATGCCCACGGTGGACGCCACCGAAACCGCTGCCGCTGCAATAAGGGAAAATTCGATGAGGCGTTCCGCCCGCGGAGTTGCTCGTCCGGAAATGGATCGGGAAGCGGGCGTCACGGCGGCCGCGCCGGTGCTGGCCGAGCGCTCTGGAGCCAAAGTGGTCGGATGAGGGATCGTCA
>CAYMPL010000067.1:0-9803 GCA_964392415.1 uncultured bacterium
TTTCTCGCTTGATTAAAAATTTCTTATAATTTTTCCTATTTTTTTTATAAATTCCTATTGATTATTAAACAAATTTATGTAAAATAAACACTTCTTGTATCGTTTTCTAACCCCGTATAAAAAAGGAGAAACTTATGATAAAAGGTGTAACAAGTATTAAAGAAGTCCTCGTCGAAGTGCCTAATAAAGTAGGAGTTCTTGCTCAACTCACTGAAGCACTGTCAGCAAAAAAAGTAAATATCCTGGCCATCACTACCGCAACATCTGGTAGCCAAGCATGGATTCAGCTTGTGACAGAAAATAATGCTCTAGCTCTAAATGTGGTAGCATCTTTAGGCTGGAACGCCTCTGAAAGAGCTGCTGTCCGCGTTTCTCTTACAAATAAAGCAGGAGCTACAGAGGCCGTCGGTGCAACGTTGGCCTCCGCTGACATCAACATTGAATCCCTCTATGGTTCAGCATGGGATGAAAAAGCTCCATCAGTTGTGGTTGTCCCTTCTGATGTCACAGGAGCTTTAAAAGCGCTAACAGCAGTTGTTGCTTAAAAAGTAACTTTTATTTTTTATATTCTGAGTGTCTCTATCAGCCGAACTGTGGCATTACTGTAGAGCGTTTTCCTTGTCTTGAATGTATTGAGCATCCATCTGCTTAAATCCATATTTTTGGATATAGCGATAAATCTTTTGCCGATTGGTCTCAAGTTCTTTAGCTGTCTTATTCACATTCCACCCATTTCTGATAAGGGCATGAAGAATCTTAAGCCTGTCTTCATTTTTCTTATTTGAATTTCGTCCCCTATCAAAAAGTTGAATAAGTCAAAATAGTTGAGTCCTTCTTGCCATCGTTGACACCTGCACTATAGCACTTCTTTATGAAGCAGGATTAATTTTGAACCGCATTGGGGGCAGGTCAGTCTCCTATTGTGAGTGACTTTGTTCCAGCTCATAATCTGTTGCATCTTTATAATTATTCAGAAAACCACAGAATCAAAGCCCCTGATGCCGTCTTTACTTTAATGGTTGATAAAAAACCCTTAAAAGTAGCCCTTGAAATGGAACTGACTCAGAAACAAAAAAAGAGGTATGTGAACCTCTTAGAAAAATACTATACTAGAATTCCCGTTGATCTTGTTTTCTATGTTGTGGGCCCAGAGGGACTTAAAAAAACGATTTTGGATATAGGCAAAGAAAAGCTCCTAGAATTATCCCAAAGAAAAGTTACATCACAAAATAAACTCTACGTGACAACGTTGAGCAGCTTTAAAAAATTGGGACTGGATAGCGTATTTGAAGGTACAACCGGAAAATCTTTTACCCTTCGCGAACTCGAAAAAAGAACCTTGAAGGGTCAATCTTTGCCTCAATCCTAAGGATTGACCCAAAGATTGAGTCTATCGTTTTTAAATTGTTTAAAATCATCAATAAAAATAAATGTTTCCGCCCGTCAGGCATTTTTTTAGATGCTTCGCCAACCCCTGACCCAGCTCTCCCTACGTGATATCTGGGTCAGGGCTTGACTCAGCATGTGATGCCTGACGGGCGAACATAGGAAATTAAATTCCTATTCTTTTCTTTCTTCTTTTTTTTATCCCTCTTTTTGTTGACTTAATTCTTGGAGAAAATACAATGAATAACGCAAATCAAAGTAATCTCAACGTTGAGATTCCTGATAGTTTAATTGAACTCATTTCAGATATTCTATCAGATAGGGTCTTTGAAAAGTGGATGTCATGTAAGCGCCAAGCCGAACTTGTTAGTTCTGAAAAAGGAGACACTCATGAATCTCAGAACTAACTTAAATGAAGTAAATTATAGAGAGGCCGCAGAAATTGTTCCTGTGGGCATTCTTGCCAGGTTCTCAACCGATAAGCAAAAATCCTGTGATGCTCAGGTGAATAATATTATTCAGGAAGTGTCCAGAAGAGGACTTCCATTTAATATTATTCCAGAAGCCATCATAAAGATTGAGGCTGTTAAAGGAGATCAACTGATTGGAGAGCCAGAAATGGATCAAATTGTTGATCTAGCAAAAAACGGCGTTATTCAATATTTGCTTGTTGAAGAGGTTTCTCGGTTTGCCAGATCAGAAGCCGTGGATGCGCACTACAGGGGACAACTCTTAGACTATGGTGTCAGTGTTCTTAGCTTAGATGACCAGTTTGTTAATCCAGAAGGGGAAGGCTACCTCATTACTGGAGTGAAAAAGTTGATCGCTCAAGAAGAAATCCGAAAAATCGGATTTCGGATTAAAAGAACGATGAGGGATACTTTTTCGAATAGCTGTGTCATTGAAGGCCAAGAATATCTATATGTAATTGGAGTACCGCCGTATGGATATAAAACAATGCGCGTACCTAATTGCCCTAAACATCGTAACACCTCTGTTGTGGTTCTTGACCCCAGTGCTTCTCAAATTGTTCGAGAGATATTTGAGCTTTATACACTTCAATGTTTAAGCCCTGAAATGATTGCCAAGGTCTTAAATAAAAGAGGTGTCCCCACCATGCCACTTGCCAGGTTTCGTGGGCTATGGAGTGGGCGAACGATCCGAAAGATGTTGCGAAATGAAAAGTATGCAGGAACTTGGATTCTTGGAAAATATGAGCATAAGAAAAATAGAATAACAGGAAAGTCCAAGAGAAGCCCTGCCGCACGCGATCGCTGGATTGTCCGAGAGTTTGAATATTTACGACTCATACCAGAAGACCTTTGGGATAGAACTCAACGAACGATGGATGAAAAATCTCAGTCTTTCCAAAGCTCAATGGAAAAACATGGGATTAAAAGTCCCAACAGTCTTCGTCATAAGGAAAAACGCTATCTCTTCTCTGGGCTTTGTATTTGTGCCAGATGTGGTGGCACCATGTTTATTCAGCCCGGAGGCCGTGAACGAAAAACTCGTCACGGGAGAAAAGAAGGTCAGCTATGGGTCATACGAAATCGAACGAGACTCTCTTGTAGCAATACAAGACGCGGAGCCTGTGATTTTCATGTCAATTTTAGATGCGATCGGCTGGAGGAAGAATTTCTTTCTATTTTAAAAAAGCAGATTCTTGCTCCCGAAGCTTTGAATCGAATCTATCTAGGCATTGAAAAGAAAATTAAGTCCTTAAAGAAGAAGGCATATGGCGACATTGATCGAATCAATAATGAGATCGTTGAAACCTATAGAGAGCTTGAAGGCTATCGAAAAGCTCTAGCCAAGTTAAACACCTCAGATTTTATTCTTGAAAATCTCAAGGAGGCTGAGGACAGGCTCAAATCTCTAACAGAGCATAAAAAGCGCTATGAAAGAGATATGAGGTTAGAGACGATCCAACTCGATCATAAAAGGGTTGTGGCAGAATTAGAGAATTTGCACGAGATTTTGCTTGAGCGACCTCAGCGAGCAAATCACATTCTTGCTTCAATCCTTCACGAAAAGATCATTTTAGATGCGGACAATTCCACTGTTCGCTCTAAATGGGATCAGGTAAAAAAATGGGCGATCATTAGGCTGAAACGTTCGGGGCTCGTTTCCGATAGAGATACGATTCAAAGTCTTGATTCGGATTATGTGGAGTTTCAGATTGATGTGAGCACGTTTAAACAATAACCAGCGCTTACTACTTCCCGGCATCCTGCCCCTCTTCAATGCCATTGAAGCGCTCTCCCAAATGAGCTACGGGCCCGTATTCCAATCTCAATAACTTTATCAAAAGATATTCATAATCAATCACAGCTTTTCTTTCAAGAAGGAACTTTCAACTTCATTTCAAAAAATTCCGCTATGTCGGAATAAAAAAAGCCCAAATTAAAATCATATTAAAATTCCTTCCACCCTCTTGATGCATTTAAAATTCCAAGTACAATGGAGTTTACTGGTACGTGTGAGGAGGATCTAAGCGATGTCTATTATAAAAGTAAAATATTTTTCAAGGGGAGCGCTCTATCTTGCCATGGGAGGTATGGCAGTTTTAGGAATAAGCTGTGAGGGAGGAGGAGGGCAACAAGTGCCAGCGCCCTCGGCAATAACAGAAACAGGGACAGCCGCGACAGGGGCAATAGACATCGCCTCATTGACGAATAGGGATGATGTAATAAGCAGCGATAATGCTGTTAAGTTTAAACAACAAAAGGAAGATATATTTGCTCAACTGCTTGCTGACCGCACCCCACTCGTTGTAAATACAGATGTAATCGTCAGGAAAGTTACACCCCAGCTGCAAGAACACGATCCCACCAAGACAATAGCTCTTTTGTTTGAGTCTCCTTTTCGAAGCCCTTTTCTCGATGCATCATTTGGTGTTGAAGCTATCTTCGAAGATCCAATCACTCCTGGCGCGGGTATCCGCTTATCTACGATTGGCAGCTATCATCAAAACCACTATTTCCAAGAAGCAGATGGGTCTTTTAGCTTTCGGGGGAGCAATGGATGTGTTGCGGGATTATGCGCAAGATTATTTGCAACAAGTGTTCCTGCCACACACCCCACACAGGCAGTAAGAGTTGACTTTTCAATTGATTGCGTTGAGCGGGGATTCGACCGTTTCCGCGGCCTCCTCTTTCATATGATTGATGAAAAGGAGAGGATATCAGGAGCGCATTTTTTTCCACTGTTTTCAGTATCTCCCCCACCGTGTCCATAAGGTTGCATCAATCTTTTGACGTCGTGCAGAGAGGATAGAGGATCTGTCTTCTGCTATCTATTGAATAAACGGAGTTCCGGCTCCTCGTTTGGGATTCACAATCCGGATACGGTTGTTGCCACGATCAGCAATGTAGAGAAACCCTTTCGAATCCATTGCCAGTCCACGAGGATCATTTAATTGCGCATTTACAGCAGGACCGCCATCCCCAGAAAAGCCACTGATTCCAGTTCCTGCAATGACGTTCCCCTCTAAATCAAGCACCTTCGCAACCTCTACCGTTATAAGAGGAATGCGAAGATTCGCATTTGCAAAAATCACTGTAGGAATATCATTGCTACTGACGAAAGAAAAAGCAATAGCTGTATTAATAATGCCATTGGTATCAATCACTCGCACCCGCCTGTTTCCAACATCACAGATAAAGATCTTTCCAAGAGAATCAATCGCCAATGCCTCCGGTCGATCCAGCTGAGCTTCGACAGCTGGTCCTCCATCGCCTGAAAAGCCAGGCTGGTTGGTCTTGCCTGCGATCAACTTAAAAGCGCCTCCAGAGGAAGAAGGGAGTTCGACCACATCATTGGCAAACTCTGATTCTGAAACAATGATTCGTCCACCTATCACCAAAAGTCCCCTTGGGTGAGTTAAATTGCTTGCTACGGTAGTTTGAGTTCCACCCGGTATGAGGATTTTATGAAGAACTGAAATATTTTGGCTCTGAAACTGATCGGGAAATCGTTCTTCCAAAACAAAGAGACTCCCCTGGGAATCAAAAGCAAGAGCTGTAATTCCTGTAATTCGGGTGACGAGCGAGATTTCTTTTGCGGGAGTTATCTTAAATACCCCTGCCTCCCCTCTAAAACCCAAGGGGGCTGTTGGATCGGGTATTTGTCTGAACCCAGAAACAAAAAGATTATCGCTTGCATCGATAACAAGTGCCCCTGGGTTTGCAATGACCGCGGGCGAACCGGCTCCAAAAAAGGTCCGAATCGTCCCTTCGGTAAATTCTCCCGTAGGTTGTGCGGGCGGCGGTTCTGACGGTGGTGGCTCTGTGGGGGGGGGTTGGGTGGGAGGCGGCGTCGTTTTCGATTGATCGGTCTGAATCCCTGATGCCCCCTCTCCTCCCTCTGGCCCCAGTTCACCAGACGGAGCGCAGGAAAGAATCAGAAGAAGAGTTGCAAAGATGGCAGCTCCAAAGACCTTTTGTCTCACTTTCATAGGCTTGTTGTCGACACTCCATTTGAGAGTAGAAAACTTGACGCACAACTATTTTCCATTATAACCGCAATTCAATCGTATTCAAGTGACGATACGAAAGTTTTAATCTGTTTCTAGTAAGGGAGCTTCAAGCTTTAATCTATTTCTAATGATTCAATCTCATCGCACATATTGTTCATTTCTTCGAGATAGGCTGAAAAATCTACGTCGCTTCTAATGAATCTTGGCAGCCTCGAAAAATTAATCTGGAATATCTTTCTTCCCAGAAGCTCAACGTCCGGGAATCGCTCAAGTTGATCAATGACTTCTTGAGGCAATGTCGGCCAGGCCATGACATCATATTTTTTCCGAAGATTTTCAAAGTAGATATCCCGATGTGAGTTTATCAAAAAAGAAATACAATGAGGCGACACCCCTTCTGGGAGCGTCGGATGTATGAGAGTTATGAAGGGAATGGCAGAAAGTCGATTTGAAAGCCATTGATAAGATTCTCTTCTTCTCTGGGAGATCGCATCATAAAATAAGGAATCCGCTTCTGTGAATTTCTGAAATTGCTTTTTCGAAAATCGCGACATCGGTCTCAGATAATCAAGAGCGAAATCAAAGCCAATCGAATCTCGGGATGGCCAGGGGGGGACCCCCTTCTCTGAGTAAAGCGGCGGAGGGGGGAAACAGTCAGGTTTCCACCTTTTTAAAAAAGAGGGGGTCTTTAGAATTCCAGGGCGAATTCCAAGACAAATTTCAATGCGCTGTTTCATGAATCCGAGAAGTCCCATCCACTCCGTCCTATAAATCCATTTGGATCTTCCCGGCAGAAGTTTTATGGGATAGGCTTTATTGTTAATTTTAAGCGCCCCCCCATCGGGAAGCGGCAGATTCTTTCTCAAGGAGAATATCGCCACATCCCCGAAACTTCCTAAGGGTTTCCCTTTATAAGAAGAAAAAAGGGAATAGGCATTATCTTCGAGAATAGGTGTGTCTTGCTTTAGTTTTAATATCTCGTCCCACGGTTGAGAAAAACCAAAATAGTTAATGAGATGAATCATCCTGATTTGGGATGTCCATTTTGATCTTAAATCGTCCAGATCGACTTCAAAGGTATAAGGATGGATCCGAAAAAAATGAAGCCTGAGTCCCAATACGCGGAAGGGTTGAAGCGCCCCATCACAGTCGAAAGCGGGGGTTAAGATCTCATCGCCGGCCTTGAGACCGAGCGCCTGACAGGCCGCAAACATCGCATTTCGCCCCAATCCAAAAAAATAACCATTTTTAAGATCCAAGATTTCAATCCCGGTTATTTCATTTTCCGAAATGGACTTCTCCCTGCCTTAAAATCTGCTCTAAAATCCGGTCGACCGGAAAGATTTTCATGCATTTCTCATCAATCGGACAAAGACGCAAATAACAGGGGGCACATTCCAATTCAGAAACCAGTTTTGTTCCCCTCCCATAAAGTTCAATTTCAGCTGCACAGGTAGAAGCAAAAAAAACGACAACCTCTTTTTTCATCGCAATCGCAATATGCATGGCGAGCGTGTCACCCGTCATCACAAGATCGCAATGACCCATAATGGCCGCAAATTGTTTTATCGTGTGATGACACCCTGGATTATAAATTTTTCCGGAAATACTTTTCTCGATGATCTCATTTCGTTCTTTTTCTTGAGGCCCCCCCAGAAGCACAACTCTTCGCCCTTCTTTCGTTAATCTTTCAGCAATCTCACTATAGGCGGGCAAAAGAAGTTTTTTCCCCGCAAACCGAGGACCGCTCCCTGTATTGAGGCCGATGACAGCAAGATCCGGGGCCGACACCATCCCCAGATCGTCATAAACCTGTCTGGCATATGCCCGATCTGCATCAGACACCTCAAAGAAATACTCTTCTTTTTCAAATACCAGACCGACCTGTTCAAACGAAATTTCCTGGTACGTTTTTTGGTTCTTCCGAAACTTCAGTTCATCATCTATCCCCAGCCTTACCGCATATTCACTCCGTTTATCCAACGGAATCAGATTTCCGAAGGCGTCCTTTCCAAAACCTGCCTTTCTTTCAGCCGGAATGGTCATCACCGCTTCAAGGGCAGAATCTTCTTTATCGAGACAAATGGAGAGATCAAAACGCTCCTTTTTTAAAAGCGTCATCGCATGGGCATCATAGGCATAAAGATGGTCCAAGAAAGGACATCTCTCAAGAATTTCCAGGGACTCACGATCGACAAGCCAGCTTATTTCCGATTTGGGATATTTTCTTTTTAATGCCTCAAGCAGAGGGGTTGTCCGAAGCACATCCCCCATCGCCCCCAATTTGATGATTAGAATTTTAAAGTCACTTGGGGACATCGGTGATTTTTTTTACGGTGATTAACTCCCAATACTTTGCCCAATTGATAAAATGAACCCACGCAAAAAGAACAGAAAAAATAAATCCAACCATGCCATCTTTATACCCTTTTTTCTTAATGAAGAACTTGTTAAATTTTTTGAGCGGTCTTACCACAATCTGATACCAGATTGTTCCTTCACTGAGGACCCCCTCCTCTTCCAGAATCCGGTAAGCCTCTCTTTCGGAATAACCGTTGTGTCTGCTGATAAACCCGGCAAGATGATCAAACGGATAATGCAGGATCTCCGCCTCTATCCGGCCAATCATCGAACTGGGGCCAACGACATTAAGATTCTCATGGATAATCCCTTCGTACCACGCTGCCCCTTTTTTAAAAAGATGCATCGTGTCATGATACCACCCTCCATATCGCATAAAATGCCCCAAAAAATAATTTTTCTTGAGATATTTATAGGCCACATAAGGACTTTGACGATCCGAAAGCATTTTTAAAACCGCCTCCTTAAATTCCTCCGTCGAACGCTCATCAGGATCAATGTGTAAAATCCAATCCGACGAGGCATGAAATGTCCCCAAATTTCTTTCAGTGCAAAACCGAAAACCATCCCAGCGGTTTTGAATAATTTTGTCGGTAAATTTTTTGCAGATATCAACCGTCTGATCCGTACTATAGCCGTCGATAACGACAATCTCGTCGACCCAGTCGATGCTTTTTAAACACCCCTCAATAAAAGGGGCAGAATTTTTTGACATGACAACCGCAGAAATGGTTTGCCGGGGCAAAGAAGCCATAGGCGCTTATCTATCTCTTTAAGAAGCTCTCATCAAGCGCATTATTTGCTGCTGAACTGTGCCGCCTCCGTCGACCCCTTGAAGGCAACGGTTTCGGCTTCGCCGCCGCTGACGGTGAGAAGCACCTGATCCATGTAGTTTGTTCCGACCTCTCTCTGATGGCGGGTGGCAGTGTAGCCATCCACTTCTCGGGAGAATTCATGCTGCTGAAATCTTACATAAGCGCTCATCCCCTCTTTTCGATAGGCATCGGCCAAATCGAATGCATGAAGGTTCAGCGAGTGCCAACCGGCGAGGGTAATAAATTGATATTTAAATCCAAACTGGGAGAGCTCTTCGCGAAAGCGGGCAATGGTCTTTTCATCGAGACGCTTCTTCCAGTTAAAGGATGGGGAACAGTTGTAGGCAAAAAGTTTGTCAGGAAATTGTTTTCGAATCTCTTGAGCAAACTCGCGTGCCTCACCCAGATCGGGGGTCGATGTCTCCATCCAGAGAAGATCGGCGTATGGAGCATAAGAGAGGGCGCGGGCAACCGCCGACTCAACCCCTCCCCTCACCCGAAAATAGCCTTCCGCCGTTCTCTCTCCTGTCAAAAATCGACGATCTGTCTCATCTATATCCGAAGTCAAAAGCGTTGCGCTCAAGGCATCTGTTCTTGCCACAATGAGCGTCGGTACATTGAGAATATCGGTAGCGAGCCTCGCTGCGGTGAGGGTTCTTATAAACTGGGAGGTTGGAACCAAAACCTTCCCCCCCAGATGACCGCATTTTTTTTCAGAGGCAAGCTGGTCTTCGAAGTGGACACCGGCCGCTCCTGCCTCA
>CAYMPL010000068.1:0-9675 GCA_964392415.1 uncultured bacterium
CCGGCTAAAATCCGGTTTATCCTTTGACCCATTCGTTGTCAGGGAGGGGATAGACGCCAATATCGAGGCTTTGAAATTCTGTGATTTCATTTTCCAATTTCCATTCGGGTTGATCGAGATCGACATTCAAGAGTGTTATTTTTTTGGGCGCGCCGACAATTTTTAGAACAAAATTGTATTTCTCCGAAAGCTGCGGGAAGAGATCTAAAATTTCTTCAAGATAGGGAAAGGTGGTGTGACTTCCAATCCATCCAATGACCGGCTTTGGGTTCGGTTTTCTCTCTTTTTTTTGATAGAGATCCGTATCAACAGAGGTGGGGATAATGGTTATATTTTGGGAATCTAAAAATCCCGATGCATAATTTTTTAAATAGTCATTGCAGACAATGGTGTGAGAACTCATCGATGTGAGCCTTGCGATTTTTTTGTCAGATTTGAAGATTTTCCGGATCAAAGAAACCGATCCCTCTTTCTTCATAAAAATGGCATCATCGAGGTCATAAATTAACGGTTTTTTTAGAAATCTTGCGAAACGCTCAAGCAGAAGAACGGGGAAAGGGGAAGATTCCAGATGAACGCAAAGGATGTCGTACTTTGGAAGATTCACGAAATCAATCAACCTTCTTAAAACCGCCCCCAAAAGGTAGAAGATTTTTTTTGCGCTATAACCTTTTTTGTAGACGATCTTGTAAAATCGATGGGAAATAAACGAACTGATTTTATAATCGATATTTTCTTTTTTAAGATAGGGGAGGAATTGATGGATCCGGTATCTGTAACTGGCGCCTTCAGTGGGATATGGAACAAGAAAAAGAACTCGCATAAAAAAGCTTTTTATTTATTATAGTTACCAAGATAGCGCTGTCTGTCAATAAAAAGGGAATAAGAAGCATGGAAATAGTTTGGCTGGAAGACGCTGATCAATTTAAGAACATTGCATCTCAGTGGGACCAATTTCTCATCGAAGAGAAGATTTATAATCCCTTTTTGCTCTCTGACTTTATTTTGACGTGGTGGAAATATTACCAAAAAGGATTGTCATTTCGGTTTCTTATCTTTTACGAAAATAATCGGATTCAGGGAGGGATCCCCCTTTATACGGGAAGGCGGCGCTTTCGTTATGGTTTGCTTCGCATGTTAACCTATATTGGGGATGGCGTTGCCAACTATACGGAACCCCATTTTTCTCAGTCCGTGCCGTCGTCCGCGCTGAGAGAGGCGCTTGAGAGGAGGAGCGATTTTGATGTTTTGTGTTTAAAAGATGTTCGTCATTCCAGTTTTTTAATATCAGGGGGAGCAAGCTCTTTTGATCCTGGACGCCTGACTGTTCGAACCGTTCACGATCATTACAATTGGGCAATCGATTTAAAAGAAGGACGGGATGTCTATTTGAAGGCGATCCCTGGAAAATTGAGGCGAGATTTGCGATCGCGGAGACGTCGGGCAACGCAAGAGCTAGGCTCCCCCAGACTGATCCGGGTTTCGGGTGAAGAGGAGGTCGATAAATATTTTGAAATTTATGTCCGTTTGTCACACGATTCTTTTCAAAAAAGGGGGAATAAAAGTACTTTTTTAGATCCGAGGTATGTCCATTTTTTCAGGGATTTTCTGAAAATGATGGAAAAAAAAGAGAGACTCGATGCGCACGTTTTAAAAGGGGGAGATGACATTCTTGCTGTCAGCTTTGCCTATCGCTTTGGGAAGGGATTCCATTGGGTGCTCACCGCCTTTAATTATCAGTTTAGACATCTTAGACCGGGATATCTCTTAATTGAGGATCTTATTCGTGAAGTGGTGGAGCGCGGAGATGACTATTATAACTGGTATGGTTATGAGCGATTTTATAAAGAGCAATGGTGTAATCTCAAAGAACCGCTCTACCGCTTCGAATGTTACAAAAATAGATTTTATGCTGACGCGGTTCGCACTCTTGAGGTCTTGCGCAATTTTCTATATAGGCAGTAAGAGAGATGTCTTTATCCAAAAAAAGAATGCTTGTGACAGGGAGCGGGGGGATGGTCGGCGCCTATGCTCCCGGTCTGTTCGCTGACTATGAGCTTTATTTAACGGATCTTCAGATTTCGGAGACATCCAAACTGGATGTGGTGAACAGAGAAGAGACCCTTTCCATCGTTAAAAAAATAGATCCTCATGTCGTGCTTCATCTTGCCGCGGCAACAGATGTTGATCGATGTGAAAGGGATCCTTTTTATGCGTACCTCTCAAATGTGGTTGGAACCCAGCATGTTGCCGAGGCATGCAGAGAAAATGGTTCTATGATGGTCTATATCAGCACCGGGGCGGTGTTCGACGGCGTCCGCAAAGAGCCCTTCACGGAAAATGACCTTCCGAACCCGTCAACGGTTTATGGTCTTTCGAAATGGCTTGGAGAAAAAATAACTTCATTCGTTCTACAGAAATATGTGATTGTCCGGGCCGGCTGGATGTTTGGCGGCGGGGTGAAAGACAAGAAGTTTGTTGGAAAAATTGCGCAGATGATATTAAAAGGAGAGAAGAGATTGAAGGTGGTCGATGATAAATTCGGGAGTCCGACCTACGCGAAAGATTTGTTAAAAACGGTCAAATCACTATTGGATCAAGAGCGTTTTGGGATCTTTCACGCGGTGAATGGATGGGGATGTTCAAGATACGATGTTGCCAATGAAATCAAAGCTATTTTGGGAGCAAATGAGGTGACGATTGAGCCGGTTAAATCGGACACATTTAAACTCGACGCCCCCAGAGGGTTCTCTGAACAGCTATTGAATCAAAGACTGGGAGATGTGGCGGGTGTTTCGATGAGGGGATGGCAGGAGGCGCTAAAAGAATATCTCCGTCTGGAATGGATGTGAAGTATAAAGGGGTTAAAGCCTTTTCGGTTATTTTTGTAGCCTTCCTATTTTTGTTTTTTCTGATCCTCAATGTCAAGGTAACCACGAAACAGGGGATCGATACCGTTGTTACGAAGAGGAAAATCCCGCTTTATCTGAAGGGGATATCATTTTTTGCCCGTCATTATGAGACACAATATCTTGCGAAATCGATTACGGTACTTCAAAATTCTCCCACAAAAAAAATAGAAGCCATTTTTGCATGGACTTTAGAGAATATAAAGCGGCAGCCGCCTGATTTGCCGGTCGTTGATGATCATCAGTGGCATATCATCGTTCGGGGATATGGGGCAGCCGATCAAATGAACGATGTTTTTTCTCTGCTATCCGTCTACAATGGTTTTAAATCGTATTATCAATTGCTGAAAGACCGTGAACAGAGAAGACATCCATTCTCTTTTGTGTTTGTGGAAGGACGATGGGTTCTCTTTGATGTTTGCCATGAGACCTATTTTCTCAATGAGCAGTCGCGCTGGGCGGATCTAACGGAATTGCGTCTAAATCGGTTTCGGGTTGTTTCAGGGCGCCCCCCGTCTATCAATAAATCGGAATATTCCTATATGTTTCGGTCTGTAGAATTCGACCCAATGGGATTAAAACGAAATTATATGCAGATGCCGGCGCAAAGAATCTGGATGGGTGTAAAATCGTTGTTTACTAAAAGTTGATTTTCCTATGAGCGACAAAACATTTACCGTGATTCTTGCCACCTTTAACCGGCGGGATCTTTTGCCAAGAGCGATTCAGAGTGTGTTGCATCAGTCATTTAAAGATTTTGAGCTCTTTGTGATCGACAATGGATCAACGGATGACACACGGTCTATCGTGGAACGGATAAAAGATGAAAGATTGACCTACCTTTTGAACTCTTCGCCGACCCAGTCGTGTGACGCGCCCAGAAATCTGGGGATCGATAAAGCGAAGGGAAACACTATCTGCTTTCTGGATGATGACGATATCTGGTATCCCCAAAAATTAGAAAAGGTGAAACGGGCGTTTGATCAATATCCCGATGTCGGCGTTGTCTGCCATTACGAAAATCAGCGAAACTCCGGCAGAATAGATCGTGTTTTGAAACATGGCCCGTTTCGTCCCCATTTTTATGAACATTTGCTATATGAAAGAAATTGCCTTTCCCCATCCGCGATGGCGATCAAAAAAGAAATTCTCGATGGGTTGGGGGGCTTTGACTTGCGACCCGAGATTGAATTAGCCTCTGATTATGAATGCTGGCTTCGGATGGCAGAAAAGGGGATAAAAGTTCATTTTATCCCGGAGCCTTTGGGTGAGTTTTCACTGACCGGCTACAATGGGTATAGCGTCAATGTCGATTTTCATCTTCGCGTCGCTTATTTTGTGAAAGAGCACATATTGCGGTATGAAAAAAAGCCCTATTTCCAAATCTCAAAGCGAGGGGCGAAGAGATTGACCGGCCTCTACCTGACCGCAGCCTTAGACCTCTTTAAAGCAAGGCATTACCGGGCTTCCCTTAAGACGATTCTTCGCGTTGTCGGATTAATTTCTTTTAGACCCGCTCTGATGATCGACTTCTTTAAGAGAGGTTGGAGTAGGTATGCCGAAATCTTTGATAGTAAGTATAGCAGCTGAGGATTGCGACAACAGAGATTCCAACCGATGCCAAAAAGGTGGTTGAAATCGGAACGAGATAATTTGAGACAGCTGAAAAAAGCGGGCTGAGTATCGATGTCACCCCGATCCAGACAATCCGTTCCGACCGCTGCATGATGCCGATCCTTCCATGCACATCCATCCCTTCTGCGCGCGCTTTTGAATAGCTCACCATCAAAGAGCCTGTAAAGGCGGCAAAAACGACATAAAAAAAGAGGGTATTTGCGTAAAAATTAAAAAGCCCCAAAAACCAAAGGCATTCGCTCAGCCGATCAAGGTTGGAGTCTAAAAATTCTCCCCGCTGGCTCGTCATTCTCAATCTTCGTGCCACCCGTCCATCGAGCATGTCACAAAAGCCGCTGAAAACGACAGACCATCCTGCTAAAGCAAACCCGCCGAAACTATAGAAAATGCAAGCAAGCAGCGCAAAAAAAAGCCCCGCCCAACTGATGTGGACCGGGGTTACTTTTCTTTTAACGAGAAACGCTTCGATTGGGGATACAAGCTGAACCCCCCATTCCCTGCTGGTCCGGTTGAGCATAAAGGAATCGGGGATATTGGCGAGTTCAGAATCGCGCTTGTGTTTTTCTTTCTGAAAGAAAAGAAAATAGAGAAAGTGTCCAACGAAACCGATGGTAATAACAGCATAAACCCAGAAGAGAATGTTCAAATTCCAGCCTGAAAACATTGAAAAAAGTCTACCGCTTGGGAGGAGAAAAATCAAGGGAGAAAAATCCGCCGGATTTATTTTTGCAGTCAATATCCTATTACGCTATATTGAAAACATGAGGGGTCTTTTTAAGAAATTACTTGCTTTCTCTTGTTTTTTGATCCTCATTTTATTTGTCTATTATTTCGTCGAACGTCCCACTTCCGAGCGCTATTTTCTAACCGTTAACGGATCAACTCTCGAAGTGGAAATTGCCGATAATCCTTATTTGCGGCAACAGGGACTGATGGGGAGACAGCAATTATCTGAAAATCGGGGGGTTCTTTTTATCTTTCCGATGGAGGTAATCCAAAAATTCTGGATGAAAAACACACTCATCCCTCTTTCCATTGCCTTCATCCGGAACGATGGGCATATTTCACAGATTCTTAAGATGCAGCCAGACAGATGGAAAGGTATTCTTCCGGAATATCGCTCGAACGAAAAGGTGCGGCTCGCGCTGGAGGTCAATCAGGGATGGTTCGAAAAGCAGGGAATCCAGGCCGGTCATAAGATCCATTTTTCACATTCTGTTCAGAAACGATTCTCGATTTCTGAATGAGATGGTTAATACTATAGGACGGCGTCTAAATGTTTCCATAGATTTAAGTTCTGCGGCAAAGATTTTCCCCTGCTTTTCAAAGATAAGATCAATTTCGTTTCCAATGTGGTCTCGCCAAAAATAGAGTGGCAATCGTTCTCCTTGATTAAATAATTTTTTAAAAAATTCAGAGAGGATCCAGCCTTCAAAAAGATGCGGACGCATGGCATGGACAGAAAGTTCCTGTGGGGACTGAATTCCTAGGAGCCAACTTGCAAGTCCGGGGTCATAAAAATAAAGTTTTGGAGATTTGACTAAACGTTTGGAAAAGTTTTCATAATAGGGTTGGAGCAGAAAGAGAATATAACTTGCCTCCAAGATGGAGAGCCATTGCATAGCGGTGTTATGTTTGATGCCACATTCATTTCCAAGGGACGAGAGATTGAGAAGTTGTCCAGACCTTGCTGCACATAATCGAATGAATTTTTGAAACATCACAAGGTTTCTGATGTTGAGCAATTGACGTACATCCCTTTCAACATAAGTGCGAATGTAATTAGCATACCAATCGTGGACCGACGCTGAGCGATCATAAATGGGTGGATAAAAGCCTTTATAGAGGATTTCGTTTCTCCGGTGTTCCGCCATATCAACAAAAGATTGACATAATCATGTCAGATCTTTACTATTGATTTTATATCAATGTTTGATTATAATACAAAAAGGCTTGGTAGGAATCAAGCCAGAAAGCTCATATCAAAGATTATGAACAGTCACCCACAAAATGTGGTTTTTTCAAGACATGCCCTTGAAGAGCTTAAGGCTGATCATTTAACAACGATAGATGCTTTTAATGTTCTGAAAAGTTCAGGCTCAAGGATATTAACAGATGGAGAATTCATAAATGGAAGCTATCGATATCGTTTAGAAACAAAAAATATCATGGTTGTTATAGCGTTTTGGGACAAGGGTGATGGCCTTATTGTTGTGACCGCCTGGGATAAACGACAAAGCAAAGGAGGGAACTAAGGATGAAGTGTACAATGTGTGAGAGTAAAAAACCCTTAAAAGGAAGTCGTATCACCGTTAAATACAAAGATTGTGGTCTGGATAATGTAACATTAATAGGTGTCACCAGCTACAAGTGCAACCACTGCGGGGAAGAGTATCTAAGTTATGGAAATATTGAAATTCTTCATAGAATCATTGCTCAAATTCTTTTGAGAAAAGGCGGGAATTTAACTGGAAGAGAAATACGATTTTTAAGAAAACAATTGGGTTATTCTGGAAAAATGTTTGCAAGACTAATCGGGTATGAACATGAAACCCTATCTAGAATTGAAAATGGTAAAAACTCAGTAACATCAGCCTTTGATCGAGTCGTTAGGTTCGCAGTTGCGGATAGAATTCATGACCGGAATTATGACTTACATGATGAAATTCTCAAAGGAGGAGAGAAATTTAAGAGGATTGAACTTGTATCCACTCGTCAAGGAGATTGGAAATTGAAACTGGCAGCTTAAAATAGGCTTTAATAACAGCATTGCCCAATTTCTTTGATTAAAATCCATTCGAGATGGGAGCCGATTCTTTTTTTATCATTCTTTGTGAATGAAAAGACCCGTTTTGGAATGGCTTGTCTATAAAAACTATATTTCTCCATGAGGTCGTAAATCTTTTGGGCTGTTTTTGGGGAGCAGAGTTTTTTCTGAACTGAGAGATCTGTTGCGAAATAGAGCCCCTGGGCAACGGCTTCTCCGTGCGAAAGTTTTTTATAAGCGCTTAATGCCTCGAGCGCGTGCGCCATCGTATGTCCCAGATTTAATAATTTTCGATCTCCATGATCTCTTTCATCCTTTTCAATGAATTTTCTTTTGATTTTTAGACATTCGAGAATCAATGTTTGAAGAGATTCAGGGGATCTTTGGAAATCAAGCATCCGATGTCTCTCTAAGAGTGACCAGAGTTTTCCGCCATTGATAATTGCGTATTTAATCACTTCGGCAAAGCCTGATCGCCATTCACACGGAGGGAGTGTTTCCAACAAAGAAGTATCTGTAAAAACCGCTTTTGGCTGGTGAAATGAACCGATCAAATTTTTTCCACTAGGCAAATTGACGCCGCATTTTCCACCGATTGAGCTGTCTATGGAGGATAATAATGTTGTTGGAATAATCACATATGAGAGGCCGCGCATATAAATAGAAGCGGCAAAGCCGGCCAAATCGCCGATGATCCCTCCGCCGACCGCAACCAGGATGGTTTCCCGATCGGCGCCCAATTTAAGGAGTTTTGAGATCAGCGTATTTACACTCTTTAACGTTTTATGCCTCTCAGCGTCTGAAACGACGATTTTTGAAATAGTCCATTCTTTTTTAAAGCTACTTTTAATCTTTTTCCAGAAGAGCTTTTCAACAGGGGGGGAGGTGATAAAAATGAGATTCTTTTGAGGGGTGATATCTTTCAGAAAGTGATTGAGATTGGAGAAAACGGATTGATGGCCAACAAAAACAGGATATTTTTTATGGGGGATGTTTATGAAAATTTTTTTCATCTTTTTCTACTCCGGGGAGGTTGAGTTTAAGGTAATTTTTGAAATTATTTTTTACTTCTCTAAAAGAATCCCCTCCGAATTTTTCCAAAAAGGCTTTGGCAATTTCAATGGCAACGACATTTCTTGCGATGACGGCTGCCGGAGCGACAGCACAGCTATCCGTTCGCTGTGAAAACGCGCGGGCATTTTCCATGGTAAACATATTGACGGTTCTCAGGGGGTTTTTTGGCAGAGTAGGAAGGGGTTTCATCGCTGCGCGAATAATCAATTCTTCGCCAGTGGTTACCCCCCCCTCGATTCCTCCATGGCGATTCGTCTTTCTATAAAACCCAAAACTTTTCTTATTTTTTCCATTGTAAAAAATTTCATCGTGGGATTGAGATCCCGTGAGCATTGCCGTTTTAAAACCATCACCAATTTCAACACCCTTTATGGCAGGAATCGACATGACCGCCTGTGCGAGACGTCCATCGAGTCGCAGATCCCATTGACTATAGTTTCCGAGCCCAAGGGGGATTCCTTGGGCTCGGATTTCAAAAATTCCACCTACCGATTCTCCCTTTTTCTGACAGGCTTTGATGTATTCGGTCATTTTATTTTTTGAGCGAACCCGGCCGATCTGAATTACAAGCGCTGAAAAGGAAATATTAAAATTTGTTAAAAACTGCTGACAGACCGCTCCGACGGCTGTTCTTATGGCGGTTTCCCGCGCACTGGCACGTTCCAGCGTATCTCGAATATCATCATGTTGAAATTTAAGCGTTCCTACAAGGTCGGCATGACCAGGGCGAGGCGTTTCAAGACGGGCAGCGGAGGTGTGAATGGTAAAGTCTTTATTTTTGATCATTAAGGCAATAGGCGATCCAATGGTTTTTCCATTTCTGATGCCAGAAAGGATCTGGATTGTATCTGTTTCAATTTTCATCCGACCGCTTCGGCCATAGCCTTTTTGCCGAAGGGAGAGTTCAGTTTGGATTTTTTCTCTGTCAATAAAAAATCCAGACGGCAAGCCTTCCACAATCGCCAGAAGCGCTTCTCCATGCGATTCCCCTGAAGTTAAAAAACGAAGTGTCATAAGCAATTTTATCTATTTTGTGTCGAGTGAAGCGATGAAGCTTTTGGCTCGATCGAGGACACTCGGAATGTGCTCATAATAATCGTGTTTGACGACCTGTCAATCGATAGGTTTATCTCGAGTCTATTTTTCTTCTTACAAGAATGTAACTTTTATTATATAAGTAAATACTAAATGAGGAGAATTTGAGTCCAACGATTATTGTAATTGATGGTTTTCGATATTTTTTCTTTTCAAATGAAGGAGAAGAAAAACCACATATTCATGTAGAAAAGG
>CAYMPL010000069.1:0-9192 GCA_964392415.1 uncultured bacterium
GGAACCAAAACCTTCCCCCCCAGATGACCGCATTTTTTTCAGAGGCAAGCTGGTCTTCGAAGTGGACACCGGCCGCTCCTGCCTCAATCATCGACTTCATCAGTTCAAATGCATGCAGCGCCCCGCCAAAACCAGCTTCGGCATCGGCAACAATCGGGACATACCAGTCGATTGAACTATCTCCCTCCACACGCTGCACCTGATCGGCGCGCATGAAAGCATTGTTAACTCTCCTAACCAGTGTTGGAACACTATTTGACGGATAAAGACTTTGATCGGGATAAGTCTGTCCTGAAAGATTCGCATCAGCCGCCACCTGCCAGCCGCTCACATATATCGACTTTAAGCCGGCCTTTACCATCTGCGTCGCCTGGCCGCCTGTCACAGCGCCAAGAGCAGAAATTACATTTTCTGTCTGAAGAAGTTTCCAGAGGCGTTCAGCTCCTCGTTTCGCCAACGAAAATTCAATATCGACAGACGGCCGGAGGCGAACCACCTCCGCCGCTTTGTACCTTCTTCTAATCCCCTGCCAGCGTCGATCGGCGCTCCACGCACGCTCCAGTTTTTCCCCTTCCTTTTGGAACACCTCTGCCATATTCGATACCCCTTTCTGGATTGCCCTCATCCAAATAGTTATAGGCTGGAATGGTTAGGAATTCGTGAAATTCTCTGGAAAAAGTAAGTTCATCTAAAAGTTGTATGGCGCTTTCAAATCGAAGAGATCCCTCGCCCTGCGGGCTCGGGATGACATTTGCTTCGCTCAGTAGATCATGACGAATCCGCTCATAAATATCACGGGTAAATTTTCTTCCATCCTTGAGAATAGCCCCGTGTCTTAACCACTGCCAGAGCTCGGCGCGGGCAATTTCAGCAGTCGCAACATCTTCCATTAAATTAAAAATCACCGAAGCCCCGACACCCTTTAGCCACTGGTGAAGATACTGAAGCGAAACCGTCATATTGTTTCGAACCCCCTCTTCCGTCACAGCCCCTTCTTCCACCCTGAAATCGAGCAAATCATGAGATTTCACTTTAATATCTTTTCTTAACTTATCTTTTTGATGATGTTTTTTTCCTAATATTTTATCAAAAGCTTCCCGCGCAACCGGAACAAGGTCAGGATGCGCAACCCACGTTCCATCAAAGCCATTTTTCGCTTCACGCTCCTTGTCTAAACGAACCGCAGCAAACGCGCGTTCATTTACAGCGGGATCTTCACGGTTCGGAACAAATGCCGACATCCCCCCCATGGCATGTGCGCCGCGCTTATGACAAGTTTGAACCAAAAGATCGGTATAGGCGCGCATAAAAGGAAGCGTCATCGTCAGTTGTGAACGATCGGGAAAGATAAAATTTTTCTGATTCCTGAATTTTTTAATAATGCTAAAGAGATAATCCCATCTCCCCGCATTGAGACCGACGACATATTCTTTTAACTCATAAAGAATCTCATCCATTTCAAATGCGGCGACAATCGTTTCAATCAAAACCGTTGCTTTAATTGTCCCAGGGGGAATGCTGAATCTTTCTTCAGAAAAAGAAAAAACATCATTCCATAGCCGCGCTTCCAAATGACTTTCCAATTTGGGGAGATAAAAATAGGGGGCTGTCCCCTGTTTTAGCCTCTCGTAAACATTGTGGAAGAAATAGAGCCCAAAATCGAAGAGAGAGGCGGAAACCGGCTTGCCATCGACGCAGAAATGTTTTTCATCGAGATGCCAGCCGCGCGGACGAACCAAGAGGGTTGCGGTTTTTTCATTGAGTTTGTATTCTTTCCCATCCGAATTTACATACTGAAGTCTTTTCCGAACAGCATCCATGAGATTCTTCTGTCCCTCGATGACCCTATCCCACCGCGGACTGAGTGAATCTTCAAAATCAGCCATATAGACATTGGCCCCAGAATTCAAGGCATTGATCATCATTTTTGCATCGACAGGACCTGTAATCTCCACACGACGGTCTTCTAAATCGTTCGGAACCGGCGCAATCTGCCAGCTCGACATTCGAACCGATTCTGTTGCTTTCAAAAAATCAGGAAGTTTTCCGGCATCCAATTCTCTCTGCCGCTTTTTTCGGTCAGACAATAAAGCCTTTCGCCTTTTATCAAATGTTCGATGGAGACGGGCAATGAACGCTTTGGCTTCGGGGGTTAAGATCTCCCGTTCAGTCACGAGGCAACACCTCCATTAAATCCTGATAGTGGCCAAGCAATAACAGTCTTTGATATTTGGCCTGCGTAATTAAATAGTCATGAATCAGATTGAGCCGTTTAATTTCCGCCGACAAACGCTTGTTCGCCAATTCCGAAAGCTCTTTCAAATATTCCCATTCATCGAACGTATGATCCCCCGAAAGATGTCTTTGCACCAAATAATCAAATGCAAATTTCAGTTTTTCAATCTCTTCACTGATTACAAGATAAAGATCAATAGCAGAATTATTCGCCTGGGCGATCCCACCGCTCTGTTTCTCAAGAGAGGAATGAACCTCTTCGACTTTCCTCCGAATTTCATGTTCATGGGATTTTGCAATCCTCATCGTATGTCCGAAATCGAACCCAGCGGCATCATCCGATTCGGGATCGATGAATCCCCACTTTCGTTCTTCTTTGATCCACAAGGCAACTTCGAGCAGCTTCTTTAATGCTTCTACTTCCAATGATTTTAGCTGAGCATCCCGGAAAAAATGTTTTGGATCAAGACGGGGCGACTCCGAAAGATCCGGCAAGGTCGCCGGTATCAGCCCGGAAATTCCATCAAGAGGGGGGAGCGAAACGGCATGTGCTAGCTCGGCAAGCTCCATCTCTATCAGATTTTCAAGCTGCAAGCGATCTTCCTCTAAGGGTAAAATAGAAAGTTGAAAAAAATCTCGGCTCCCTGTCGGAAGCTTTCTCTGTCTTTCCTCCCTCTCAATCCCTTTCTCGATTTTCTTTAACCAATCCAGATGAGAAAGAAGATAGGAGTGAATCATCACATCCCGATGGATCACATAGAAGAGCTGCTCCACTGAAAGCATCTGATTGCCGCGAAGCGAAGCGTAAGATCTTTTTTCAGCTTCATAAAGAAGACCCGTCTCTTTCCATTTAAACCAATTCGTTGGGAAGAGAAATGGGGCGATAAAACCTAAAGAATCCAAAAGGGAGAGCGGTCCATTCGCAAAAAATTCGATAACAATTTTCACATTAAACCGGGGAAGGAGCCCCCACTTTTTTCTTCCAATCTCTGCTTTCGCACGAATCAGCTTCTCCGCAGCCTGCATGGTTGTATAGTTAAAAAAACGAGCCCGTCCCAAAAGCTCGTCTAGCGAATAGCTCTTCCCCGCATCTGATCGATGAAGCGGCGGAAGAAAATCGTCGCGCGTCAGTTCAACTGTTTTTTCGCCGTCTAAACCCGTAAGAACCAATTTGAGATACCCATCCCTGAGATCAAGCTTAACCCTCTCTTTGGCAAGAATCTCTCCATCAGAGTAAAGCCGGAGATCCCCTTTCTCCGTAACACGAACCCCCCACTTTTCCGCCGTTGCGCTTCCGAGCGTCTGAGCCAGCTCAAATTCAAGAAAAGAGCCGTTATCATCTGATTGAAATGCCGGAATTTCAGCAACCACTTGAAAGGATTGTCCCTGAATCGTTTTCCATCCCTGATACCGCCCCTTCAAATCAGGGAGAGACGACGGATCACAGGAAAGAAAAAAAATGGAGATGATGATGACTGAAAAAAACCGATAATTTCTCACAAGTTATTCATTGCATTATCAAAATGGGATCTGTAAAGTAAAGAAAAAATATTATGGTTTTCCAGAATGAACTTGAGGGTATTTAAAACAATTTTCTTTCTGCTCTTCTTTGCCTCTTTCTCTGTCTTCGCTTTGGCTGGGGATAAAGAGTTTTATCGTGAATTGGTTTTACAGATTCGAAAAACAGGCGACTTTGAACTGGCAGTTCCGACAGCAGAAAAAACAGCGATTTCTTATTCATTTGAATGGCAGGACCCGCTCCCAGAAATCGAAGAGCCGATCGATTTTCCTATTGAGGCGGCATCGGACAAATTTTATCGAATTTTCTTTGACCGGCTTTTGTTTAAAGATGGCTCTTATTTATCCATTGGGGATGAGAAACTTCCGCTGACCTGCCTTTTTGTGGAGGGGCAAGACAATCGTTACAGCGGAAAAGATACCCCACTGATTCCTGATCTTATTTTAAAGATTTATCTTGTTGCAAATGATTTCTCATGCACCGGACCGCTCAATCCAGGCTGGCCGGGAAATGGGATGCGCAAAGAAAGCTGGGATACGTTCCTATATTATGAAGTAAGAGATCCAACCATCATGCTGCCGGTGGAACCGATGCTGGTATATCGCCGAAATGAGTTCGCAATGGTGAGGAAGGAAAAAAAATGAAACCGAAAAATTTTGGGGTGCAGATATCTTTGCTTCGCGCGCTGCTGCGTAGCAGATGCGCGCTCCGCAAAATATCTGCGCCCCTGCTTTTTATACTTACTTTTTTTTCTTTCTCACAATTGCTTTCCGCAGCAGTGGTTTGGCATCCGCTGCCAGAAGAGGCGTACCAGTTTGGAAAGCATTACCCGGAGGCACAGAAACTGCTGTTTGCATTCGATTATGGCCATGCATTGATTTATGAAAAACTCCTCGCAAAAAAGGCCGACAACAACCGCGTCATTGAAAATCCGCTGGCAACCATTTTGGATATCCTTGCAAAACCAAACGATCCCAAAGTCAAAAGCCATGAAACAGATATTGCCCCCAACTATACGTTTCTTTTTTCCCTGGCGGTCGATCTCTTCGATTGGTCGCATCTTCTCCATCAGTTTATATTAGATGTCATGGTAGCCGTTCCCGACAAAAAAGAGATGGAAAAGAGGGTCCATAAAATTTTTGAAATTTACAAGGCGAATAAACCTGTCGTCATCACAGACGAATGCAAGTCAATGCTCTTTATGGATGGTCACTATTTTTCAAAAGCCTTTCGAAGAACTTTCCCGAGTTTGAATCTTTTGATCTGGAGCTACCATTGGTTTCAGATCAAACTCTATGAGGCGCTGATGAATCCTTCTCTCGAACAACAAAAGCAGGGGGTCGCAGATGTTATTTCTAAATTTAAAGAGATGATCTCTAACCTTCCAGATTCCGCTGACTTCGATATGATGCCGGAAACTTTTGAAGAAGCCCCTCAATTTAGCGGAATGTTTCCTAAAATTGCGGCTTCGTTTGACAACAATCATATGCTGCATGACATTGTGTCAGACATGCTAACCTCGGATCGTGTAAAACCTGGGGATGTAAGATGGGAAGGGATTAAATTCGCCCGCATGGCATGGGATCCGAATGCGTTTCGAAAAAATGACTGTTTTTAAAAAGGAGGAGAAAATGAAAAAAAATATTTTGGTATCTCAAAAGAGGCGCAGATATCTTTGTTTCGCGCGCTTGCTGCGTAGCAGATGCGCGCTCCACAAAATATCTGCGCCTCTTTTATTAACAACAATTTTTTTCCTTTCTCCCCCGCTTCAAAATAACTGCGTGGCAGCAGAAAATGTTTCAAACGCAAAGGCGGCAGAGCTTGCGCTGCATCGAATTGACAGACTTGTCGCTCAAAATAAAATTGATAAAGATTATCTCTTAAAATTAAGAGATCTTAAGCTTTCAATCGTTCCACAAGAATCGCCAGATAATCCCCTTTTACCCAAATTTGGGATAATGGCTGAAACGTATGCCGCAAAGGATGGCACGAAAAAAAGGCTCGAAATCTGGATGAACGCAAAGGGGAAGGTGTTAGACTATAAGCCGCTTCCAGGGGGCGAACCTGATGGCGCCCCAACGTGGCCCGATACAGATCCGGTCACACTGGCGGAGAATGCACTCCACCGGATTCTCGATAATGTTTCCGTAGTCCCCTCTTTGGTTCCTTTTTTTAATTCGCTCATCGAATTTACTATCTCTCCTCTCATCGATGAAACCGGCTCTCTCCTTGCCCAGATCGACGCGCTAAGCAGCGAAGGACAAAACATTTTAAGAGTCTTTATCGCCCTGGACGGAACATTCAAAGGAGAACAATATCTGCCGAAAAATTTCATGATCTTCTCAGGGATTGGAGGGCTCTCCGGCGCCTCGCGGTAGATGTTTCAAAAAATTGTTTTCATTTTTGTTCTCTTATGCACAGCCTGTAACTATCGACATGATAAAACAGCAACATCTCTCTCCACACCTGAGATCTCATTAGAAAATCTCTCATTCGCAACGATCAGCGAGGGCATTTTAAAGACCAGATGTATCGACTGCCATAGCGCCGGCCGTAGCGCGGCCCACATTCCTTTTGAAACGAGAGAAGATCTGATTGAATCTCCGCTGGAGCTTGTCATTCCAGGCAACCCTGAAGAGAGCGGCCTGATGATTGCCATCACTCGAACCGACAGAAATCGGATGCCCCCTCCCGACTCCGGCATGCCATCATTGACAGCGGAAGAAATCAATGTCATCAGGCAGTGGATTTTAGAGGGGGCTAAATGAAGCCCCTTTTATTAATAACAATTTTTTTTCTTTCTCTCCCTCTTTTTGCAGCCACAAAATGGTCGTTAGATGCCGACCAGGGAAAGGGGGAGATTGAGTTTCTTGCCATTGGAAAACCGAAAGCTTTAAAAATTCATGGCAAAGGAGGAGGACCAAAAGGGAAAATTTTCATTGAGGATGGGAAAATTCTTGGGGATTTAACTTTCGATCTCTCCACACTCGACACCGGTATCTCTCTCAGAAACAGACATCTCAAAGAAAAATATCTGGAAATTGAAAAATTTCCAAAGGCGGAACTGAGCCTCACAAAAATCGACCACCTTGAAAAGATACTCTCATCAGATAGGGCAGATATCGATGGCGTCCCATTCAGTGGAATTCTCTCTCTTCACGGCATCGATAAACCCATTTCAGGAACTGCAGATATTGAAAAAGAAAATCAGACCCTATCTGTCAAAGCCGCTTTCGGTATCAAGATCAGAGATTTTAATATCGGCATTCCATCCTTTGCAGGAATTACGGTTGCCGACGATATTCATATTGAAGTGGACCTAAAAACCCCGCTGCTCAGCCAGTAGTTTATGATCAAAAAATGTAGTTTAGAACATCCTCTTCCATTCATAAGGAAATATCTGTCCACTTTCTGTCAGAAGGTATCTCCCCTTTTTTTATGGGTCATTTTTTACAGCGCCCCTCTTTTTTCATTCCCTGAAATGGTCCGGCATGGCTACAACAACTGTACTGTCTGCCATTTCAGCCCCGCAGGAGGGGGAATTCTGACAGAGTATGGAAGAGAGCTCTCAAGAGAAATCCTAAGCCATATCGCACAAGAAAATGAAGAGAAGTTTCTCTATAACCTTATCCGTCCGCCAAAATGGCTGAATTTGGGGGGCGATATCCGTGCGCTTCAACTCTATCGGGACACCCCCAACGTCGAAGAAGCGAAATTTATTCTCATGCAGGCCGATCTCGAAGCGGCGCTAACCTATAAAAAATTTTCCGTTATCGGCACAGTCGGCAGAAAAGCGGCGGCAAATACCTCTTCTTTCACAGATCATCTGATCAGCCGAAAGCATTATCTCCTCTTCCAGGCCACTGATGAATTCTCGGTCCGTGGCGGACGATTTTTCCCTGCCTTTGGCCTCAGTATCGCCGATCACCCGGTCGTCACCCGTCGGGGACTCGGGTGGGACCAAGGGGATGAAACATATAATATAGAAGGGGCATGGCTGGGAGAAACGCTCAATGCTTATCTCAGCGCAATCCTTGGAAAACCAGATGCCAGAAAATCTGGCCAAGAACGGGGAATCGCGGCAAATCTCTCTCTTTTTTGGGGGGATCGATTTAAAACAGGGATCAGCTATCTTTATTCAAAAAACAAAAATGAAGAGAGAAATCTTTTGGGTCCCTTTGGAATATTGGGAATCACCCCCCGTATCTTTCTACTAACAGAGACCGACTTTCAGAATAAAAAAAGAGAGGGGACTAATGAATTTGGGATTGTTAACTATCAAAGATTTGATGTCGAATTCTTGCAAGGATTTCACCTCTTTCTCTCTCATGAAATCTCAAAACCCGATTTTGACACTTCAAGATCATTCATCAGAAATTATGGAATCGGCTTTCAATGTTTCCCTCGTTCTCATTGGGAATTCGCATTACAGTGGCAGAAAGAGAAGAACAGAACAATATCGGATAGGTATAACGATCTTTTGACATTCTTGATGCATTTTTATTTATAAAGTTATTGATCATCATTGTTATTTGGGTTTAGAAAGAGGAGATGTCGACCGAAACCTTAGAGACTCTTTTAAAAGAAAGGCGTATTTTTAAGCCTCCCGCTGCTTTTTCGAGACAGGCAGAGATTAAATCGCTTGAAGAATATAAAAAAATTTATGAAGAGGCGCAAAATAATCCCGAAAATCATTGGGAGAAATGTGCGTTGGATCTCGATTGGTTTCATCGCTGGAAGCAGGTTTTAATTTGGGATCCCCCAAACGCAAAATGGTTTGTGGAGGGGGAGCTCAATGTCTCCTATAACTGTCTCGATCGCCATCTTAAAACAAGGGGAGATAAACCGGCGATCATCTGGGAGGGAGAACCAGGAGATCAGAGGATCCTAACCTATCGTGAACTGACTTCGCTCGTCTCCCGTTTTGCAAGGGGACTTTCCAATTTGGGGATGCGCAAAGGGGATCGCATCATTATATATATGCCGATGGTCCCCGAGCTTGCGATTGCTATGCTTGCCTCTGCCCGCATCGGCCTTGTTCATTCGGTGATATTTGGGGGATTCGCAAGCAGCGCTATCCGCGACCGGCTGCTTGATTCCAACGCGAAACTGGTTATTACGGCAGACGGCGGCTTTAGAAAAGGAACCGTCGTCAAACTCAAAGACAATGTCGATCAAGCGCTGAAAGAAACAAATGGCGTAGAAAAGGTCATAGTCCTCAGGAGAGCCAATATCGAGATTTCATGGAACAACAAGAGAGATCTCGACTGGAACGATCTGATGGAAAAAACCCAAAATGGAATCGATCCCCTCCCCCTCGACTCGGAAGATCCTCTTTTTATTCTTTATACCTCCGGGACAACCGGAAAACCGAAAGGAATCGTTCATACCACCGGGGGATACCTCGTCAGTGCCCAGTCGACAGCGAAATCGGTTTT
>CAYMPL010000070.1:0-9024 GCA_964392415.1 uncultured bacterium
ACAGGCAATCTTCGGATAACATCCCTGTAACTTACTTTCTTTAGCGAAAGCCCTGATAATATGAATTCAACTTCTCTCTTTGACTTGCCTATTATTTTTTCAATCAACTCTTTCCCATTTTCTTTCATAAGATGAGGCTCAATTAAACTTAGAGTCATTAGGCTTACTTTTCCTTTTGAGAGAAGTTCCAGAACTTCAGGATAAATCTGGCTTACTTTTGATGCCTGAATCCTTCGATAGGCCGCCCCCTCTGAATAATGAAACTTCTGGGTCACAAATGAAAATAAGGAAGAATAAGCCTCTTTCAGATAGAGCTTTCTTTTCTCTATTTCAGAAAGGTAAGAAACAACCGTTGTAATCGCCTCTCTCTCTTTCTGAACCACCCAAGAAAAGCGGGTTAAAAGGTCATGATCTTTCATAATAGTAAGATCATTTTGTTTTTTAAGATTTTCTAAATACATAAGTCCTCCTTGTTTTTTTAAGAATATACCATGAGATTTTCGATGCTTTTAAACGAGTATAATGAGGATATGAGAGGAGAAAAAAAGATGGCCGCAAACCCACCCAGTCTCAACAAAAATCGGAAGGAAGGGGGGCTTTTATGAACGTTTCAGGGGTATTTCAGCTATTTTCCGTCGATAAAACCACAAATTCACAAAAACCTTGTCAACTAAATTCGTACGGAAAGCAAAAAAAATAAAAAATATTTTGATTGAGGGGAAGGCACAAGTAAAGCAAGAGACCATTCACTGTCTCTTGCTTTACTTGTGCCCCTTCTGACACAAAAATATTCTACTAAAAATTTACCACTGCTGGAGGCGATATAAAAATAGGCATTTGGTTTTCACCGGTGAAACCGACTCCAGAAATTATAGAAGGCATTGATTAGAGAAAAGCCCGTCATCCTGAACGAAGTGAAGGATCTCTTCATCGGAGACGGTGAGATCCTTCGGGCTGCCACGCGCGCGTGTTCGCCCTCAGGATGACTTTTCCTTCGCCTTCAGGATGACTTCAATTTATTTATTATTGATAAAAATAAAATATTTTCTTATGATGATATTGAATGAAAAGAATGACTGCTGCAGTTGTCTTTGGGGGTGTGATTCTTTTCATTGGACTTTCTTTTCATATGGCCATGGGGGGAAATTTTGAGAGAAAAAAAGATTTAATTGCCCCCCTCGTCGATTCCCCTGCGAAAACGGTCGGCTCAGATTTTAATGGCGATGGTATTCATGATCTTGTTATGGGGGTGCATAATCAGGATGATTGCGCGGCTGGAAATGACTGCGGCGCTACCTATATCCTCTATGGGGCATCTTCTTTTTCTCAAACGTATCGGCTTGATGGCGCAGGTGTGAATGTAACGATCCTGGGAAAAGGGGTGTCGGATCAGCTGGGACTTTCCAGCGCAAGCGCCGGTGATCTTAATAGTGATGGTTTTGATGACATTGTTCTGGGGGCAGATCGAAACGAAGATGGGGGAGCCCCTGATGCGGGAGCGACTTATATTCTTTATGGAGGCGCTTCGTTGTCACAGAACTATAATTTAGAGGGGAGCGGCGTTAATGTGACGATTTTGGGAAAAAACACCCTCGACTATCTTGGTATGTCGACTAAAACCGCCGGCGATGTCAACCGTGACGGCCTGGATGATGTCATCATGGGGGCCTATGGAAATAATGATGGGGGATCGGATGATGAGGGTGCGGCTTATATTCTCTTTGGAAGCACGAGTTTGTCTGCCACTATCAATCTGGCTGGAGCGGGCGCCAACGTTACGATTTTGGGAAAGTCGATAAACGATTATTTAGGACAAGGAGTCGCTGGCGCGGGTGATATAAACGGAGACGGTTTTGATGATGTGATTGCAGGGGCGCGGCTCAATGATGATACCGGATTAAATGCAGGTTCGGCCTATATCGTTTATGGACGCGGCGGCTTTGCCAATAGCACAATCGAAACGGGAGCCTCAGCACAAAACGTCGAAGTACGGGGAAAAGCGGCCAGTGATGAACTCGGCTTTTTGATGTCGACTGCGGGGGATGTCAATGACGATGGTATGCACGATCTCATCATCAATGCTCGTGTCAATGGCGATTTTGCCAGCAATGCCGGAGCGTCTTATCTCCTATACGGGAGCACCTCTTTGGCATCGTTGATCAATGCCGGGAGCAGCGATGTCACATTTCAGGGAAAAGTGGCCAGTTCCACTTTGTATGCGCTCTCAGGAGTTGGCGATGTCAATAATGACGGCTTTCCTGATGTTTTTTTGGGGGAATATAATAATGATGATATTGGAGCGGATGCCGGCGCCGCATATATTGTTTTTGGAACCGATTCCCTATCTTCAACCATCCAATTGAACGGTCCCAATGTCAATGTCACCATTCAAGGGAAAGCCGCAGGGGATAACTTGGGTGTAGCCGCTGGCGGCGGCCGGATGAACCCAGGGCCTTAGAGTTTCTCCTTAAAAATACCACCCGGCGCCGAGTCCGCCGGAGGGGACCGCTTTCACATTGGAAAGGGAGAGAAGAAAGCTGAATTCAGCGAAGATAGCAAGGCCGGAATCAGAGAGATAATGCGCGCCGATGAAAAGCGGGAGAATGACAATTCCATTTTTAAGTTTTGTTCCGTCGTCTTTTACCATTCCCAGTTTTATCGCCTGTTCACTTTTTTGTTTGTTTTTTCCAAACCATCGCGCCGGAAGAAATTCGTGTCAAGCACGCCTATTGAAGCTGGCGCGGTTGAGAATGTTTTTATAGGCCAGCCACGAATACGTTGATGTGGGTAACGACATATGCGATTTTATCTGGAAGATTACTTTCTTCTCCCAAGATTCGCAAATGAGAACGCCACATGATTTCGAGTGGTTCGAGGCTGCCGGGAAATTCGAGAGATGGATTTTTCAGTTCGGTTTTCCTGTTTTTGAAGGTGTCTTTTATCGCTTTTGATAGCTTCTTTGATTTGAGAAGTTTAGATTCGATAAGGAGATACATATCATGATAATCTTTCATCCGGCTGTTAAGGAGACCTCTAAAAACAGCTGCTTCGAGCTTTTCTGCGAATATGAATTCAGGCGGATAAACCTGAAGAGATATGCTGTCTTCGAAAAGAGCATTCTTCTTTGTCTTTAAAAGGGGAATTTTTATTGATTGTTCAGTAACGATATCACCAAAACCAACATCTGCGGTCAAGCGTGTCTTTGTTCCTCCTAATATAGCCACCATATTTATTCGGAGTCCCGGATATTTCATATGACCTTGTGTGAGTACAGAGGATTTTACATGCTCAAATGTAAAACCATCGTTTAAATTCATATCAGTGATTTTTTTAAAGGCTTGTTCAATAGTCTTCGCATCCTGGTTGATATTTCGGATTAAAAAATCCAAATCTCGTGTTTCACGATGAAGATCGATATATTGAGCAAGTAAACGGCCTCCTTTAAAAATGAAATCAGCCTTATGATTCGAATGAGATAGACGGGCCAGAAAACGTTCCATAACAAGAATATCCCAAATTTCGTTAAAGCGAAGACTTTGCGCTTCGGCAATGTGCCTTACTTTTGCTTTCATGGATTGTTCAATCGATTTAGACATTTGCCTTTTTCCTCAAATTAGGTGGCTAAAGAAAGAACATAGGGTTCTATATCCATTCGCAGTTTCTTACCATATTCGTAGAGCTTATTGAAATTCGGCTTCTGTTGGCTAAGGTATGCGCGAAGCGCCTTTATGGCAATTTCTTTAGAGAGGTAGCGGAAGGCATCTATGACGGTTCTCTCTTTGTCAAAAATCGGCACATTGAGGTCACCCATTTTTAGCTCTGTCTGGCCTAGATCAATGTCCCTCAGCCGAACAATGCGAACCCCCTTTCTTCTGGGGGCCATTCTGTCGTTGCTTACGGCAATCCAATGCTTTCTGGGGATTTCCTCTGTCATGTCATATAGAGCCAGAGCAGAAAGGAGGCATATGACACTTTCAGGGACGCTCAGGGCTGTATAGACAAGGTCTTCCCACTGAGGGGATATATGAGGGTCATATCGACTTTTTTTGTATAGACCTCGGTTAACACGCTCTATTAGACCCTTTTTTTGATAGTAGGCAAGCAGGGCCGGAGAGAGACCATATTGCCGGGCCACCGCCGTCGAGAAGACTTGCTTCTCTGAAAGAAGTTTTTCCAGATTCTTATTCATGCTCCTATTTTACTAAATACACTCACTTATTTCAAGTGAGTGTATTTAATTAGATATACTCAAGGGCTTTTGTCAAGAAGTGTGTAAATAACATTACGTAAGAAATAAAAAAAATGCGGCAGCCGAATTTTTTTTCGTTTTTATTTTTACTATCGACCTTTCTTCCATCCTTTTTGGCACAGAGGGGAGATAGGTCTACTGATTCGAATTAAAAATACCACCCGGCGCCGAGTCCGCCGGAGGGGACCGCTTTCACATTGGAAAGGGAGAGAAGAAAGCTGAATTCAGCGAAGATAGCAAGGCCGGAATCAGAGAGATAATGCGCGCCGATGAAAAGCGGGAGAATGACAATTCCATTTTTAAGTTTTGTTCCGTCGTCTTTTACCATTCCCAGTTTTATCGCCTGTTCAGATTTCTGTGCGATTTTGCCAGCAGAAGCGGCGCTTCTCCAATACGCGAGACCCGAACCGAGGTAAGGTGTAAAGGGTTGATCGAGTGCCAGGTATTTGGCCTGGGCGACATAGGTATCGAAATAGATTCCCGATCCCAACCCGATTCCCGCATTTATAAGCGAATACCAGTTGAAATCAGCTGTAAGGCCCATAATCCCCAGTGAGCCACCAATCTGAGTCCCGACGCCAAAAGTGTAATCGTCGCGGGGATTGAAAGTGAGTTGGGGGTCTTTAGAATCTTCGGCGAAGGTTGGGGCAGCCATTGTGAAAAGAAATAAGCAGACAGTAATTTTAAAAATTTTCATAGAGTTCCTTTTTTATAACATTTCGTGTTATGTAGGAGCAATCTGAATTTTAGATCCTTCGGGCTTTGCCCTCAGGATGACAACTGCGCGCCATTTTCCGCTGGAAAATGGCTTGCTATTTAGATATAACGAAACGGCATGAAAAAAATTTATCCTCTGTTGTTTTTTTGCTGCTCAATTCTCATTCTTCCCTCGTGTTCCTTTAAATCGATCGCCTTAAATATAACGGCAGACCTCTTCGAAGAGGGGCAGTCGGCATTTGAAGAAGAGGGGGATCTTCAATTGGCCGAGCAATCGATGGGGGCGAATTTAAAAGTGCTTGAAGCGCTTCTTAAATCATCTCCCGATCATGAGGGATTACTTGTTCTTCTTTCAAAAAGCTATGGGGGATATTCGTTTGCATTTATTGAGGATGCCTATGATGAATTGAAAACAGAAAATGAAACCAAGTCCAGTTTTCATAAAGAGCGCGCAAGCCGCTTCTATCTTCGCGCGAGGGATTTTTCTTTTAAGGTTCTCAAAGAGGATGCCGATTTTAAACATGCGTTACAGAAAGATTTTTCCACTTTTGAAAAATCTCTTGAGGGTTTTGACCGTGAGGATGTGCCGGCCCTTTTTTGGACCGCCTACAATTGGGGGAACTGGATTAATCTCAATCTTCATTCACCTGCTGCGATTGCCGATGCCCCGAGGGTTGAACGTCTGATGAACCGTGTTTTGAATCTCGATGAAAACTATTTTTTTGCGGGCTCGCATATTTTTTATGGCGTCTATTACGGCGGACGCCCCTCTATGCTGGGGGGAAATCCTTCCAAAGCGAGGAATCATTTTGAAAAGGCGTTAAAACTTACCAAAAGAAAGATTTTGATTACACAGGTTCTTTACGCGCAGTATTATGCTTTGCCTACCGGAAATGAGGAGCTCTTTGAAGGATTGTTGGGCGAAGTGATTAAAGCCGACGATCAGATCTATCCTGAACAGAATTTAATCACCCAGATTGCAAAGAAAAAAGCAAGAAGACTTCTTGCAAGAAAGAGTGATTTATTTTAACAGAGGAAGGGTGATAGAAAGTAAATGAAGGTGAAGCGGCTTCCGAAACTGAAGGTATCGCTGTTGATCGTGCTGATAGCGATGTCTCAAAATCTTTTGGCTCTGCATAAAGCAAAACCTCAGCAAATCAAACTTTCGATTTTGGCTCCCGAAGGCTCTACCTGGATGAATATCATGCATGAGTTCAACAAAGAGCTCAAAGAGCGTACCCAGGGGGGGCTGGAGTTTAAGATTTATGCGGGGGGTGTATCGGGTGATGAATCGGATGTCATACGAAAAATGAGGATCGGTCAGATTCACGCGGGGGGATTTACGGGAGTCGGGCTCGGTCAGATTGTTTCTGACGTGCGTGTTCTTGAGCTTCCTTTTATTTTCCGAGAGGCGGATGAAGTCGATTTTGTAACCTCTGTTTTAAAAAAAGAGTTTGAAAAAAAATTTGAAGAGAAGGGATTTATTTTTTTGGGATGGGCTGAGGCCGGGTTTGTAAATATTTTCTCTACAAAACCTTTGAAAACAGCCAAAGATCTTCAAAAGGCCAAGATGTGGGCATGGGAGGGGGACCCCCTTGTGAAAGCCCTTTGCAAAGAGTTTGATATTGTTCCTGTGCCGCTTTTCATCACAGATGTCTTAACCTCGCTTCAGACAGGGTTGATCGATTCGTTTTACGCCCCCCCCCTTGCCGCGATCGCGCTCCAGTGGTTTACGAAGGTGAAGTATATGACACAACCGTATCTGGCCAATGCGACGGGCGCTATGGTGATGACAAAAAAATTTCATAATCAGATTCCGAAACAGAACCAGCAAATTTTAAGAGAGGTGGCCGATAAATATTCAAAAAGAATCATTGAGGCGACACGAAAAGATAACCAGGAGTCGTATCAGCAGCTTAAAAAACAGGGGATCGAATTTGTAACAATCCCCCCCTCCGAGCTGGAAGAGATGACAAAGACGAGCCTGAAAGTGCAGAGTGCGTTGATTGGCCGTCTCTACCCCAAAGAACTTTTAGAGAAAGTCCTTTCAAAAATCCGGGAATATCGAAAAAGCAAAGTTCAATCATGAAGTGGACAAGAGTTCTTAATGATAGAATTTCCAGGATCGAAAGTGTTCTGCTTGTGGCCATTGTGCTTTTTATGATTGTGCTTTCGTTTCTTCAGGTGGTCTTAAGGAATTTTTTTTCCGGCGGTATTACCTGGGCCGATGTTTGTCTTAGAAATCTCGTCCTTTGGGTCGGTTTTATAGGAGCATCGCTTGCGACAAAGGAAAATCGGCATATTACGGTCGATGTGGTTACCAAATTTGTTTCCCCGCTTTTTCGGGAAATGGCGGATCTCCTGGCATCAGCCGTCTCTGTCATCATCGGTTGTGTTTTCGTCTATGCGTCTGTCCGTTTTGTGATTTCAGAATATGAGGCGCAGACGATTGCATTCTTAAGAATCCCTTTCTGGGTTGTTCAGATGATTATCCCATTTGGCTTTGCCATGATTACTTTCCGTTTTATGCTCAAAGTCATTGAGGATATCACAGATCTGAGAATCCAATTGAAAGGCCGCTGGTGACATTTCTTCTTGTCGGAATTTCTCTTATTCTTCTCGCGCTATTGGGCGCCCCCCTTTTTGCTGTCATTGGGGCGGCCGCCTTTTTTGCGTTCCATTGGGTCGAGATTGATATCTCCGCGGTGATTATTGAAATGTATCGCATCGCTTCTGCGCCGATGCTCCTTACGATTCCTCTTTTTACCTTTGCCGGCTATGTCATGTCTGAAAGCGGGACCCCGAAACGATTTGTCGAACTTGCAAAAGCGATTGTTGGCTGGATGCCGGGGGGCATTGCGATTGTTTCGCTCCTTACCTGCGCTTTTTTTACAGCCTTTACGGGCGCCTCTGGTGTGACGATTATTGCCTTGGGGGGACTTCTTTATCCGATTCTTGTCTCTGAAAGATATTCTGAGAAATTCAGCCTGGGTCTTGTGACAACCTGCGGGAGTTTGGGGCTTCTCTTTCCGCCATCGCTTCCCTTGATTTTATATGGATTGGTGGCCCAGGTCAGTATTGATCAGCTTTTTGTGGCCGGTATTTTCCCGGGCATACTTTTAATTTTTCTTCTTTCTCTCTACAGCATGAAAAAGGGGATCTCTTTTCATGTGAAGAGGTCGCCTTTTGTTTTTAAAGAACTGATCCGGACGTTTCGCGCGGCAATCTGGGAAGTCCCTCTTCCTTTTTTGATTTTAGGAGGGATTTACAGCGGCTTTATTACCGCAACGGAGGCTGCCGCGTTTGCCGCTTTTTATGTTCTTGTGGTAGAGGCGTTTATTTATCAAGACATCAGTTTAACATCGGATCTTCCAAGAATTATTCGGGAGAGCATGGTTTTAGTCGGCTCGATTCTCATTATTTTGGGATCTGCCCTGGGTTTGACCAACTATCTGATCGATGAGCAGATTCCGATGAAGATTCTAGAATTCATGAAGGTGTATATCTCTGACAAAATCACATTTCTTATTGTGCTCAATATATTTCTTCTGATTGTGGGATGCATTATGGATATTTTTTCCGCTATTGTCGTTGTGGTTCCGATGATTGTTCCGGTGGCAAAAGTTTTTGAGGTCGATCCCATTCATCTTGCGATTATTTTTCTGACGAATCTCGAGATTGGCTACCTGACCCCTCCGGTCGGGATCAATCTTTTTATTTCATCGATGCGGTTTCGAAAGCCCGTTGTTCAGCTATACCGTGTTTCTTTTCCGTTTCTCATGGTATTGCTTCTTGCGCTTATGATTATTACGTATGTCCCGGATCTATCGCTTTCGCTTGTGCGGTGGCTGGGGTTAAAGTAAAGATCCTTCGGGCTTTGCCCTCAGGATGACATCCATTCCCCTCAGGATGACACTAATCCCCTAAATAGGCCTTTTTAACCTCGGGATTGTTAAGGAGATCGCTTGCCTTTCCTTGAAGGACGATTTTTCCAGTCTCCAGGACATACGCCTTATGAGCGATATGGAGCGCTTTGTTTGCGTTCTGTTCAACCAAAA
>CAYMPL010000071.1:0-8635 GCA_964392415.1 uncultured bacterium
TCCACATACCTAAAAATAGAATGATTATCGACATAGTATTTTAACGGCATTCCTCGACTCAAAAACACAGATTCCAAAGCTTCAATATGACGCCATCTGGTTTCCCTTTCAAAGAGATTTCCATAGAGCATAAAACGACTGTAATCAATCTGGAATAGTTAAGAAAAGCGTTTACAGGTAGAAGGGCCGTCAAATTGTAGACGAGTCAAGGTCTCCCTGGTTAAAGCGGGGACGATAGACTTCCAACTTTCTTTTTGTTATGGATTCCCTGATGACAAAATCGGTATTTGATTCCCCCTACTCGCATTCAGAGATTGAAGAAAAATGGTATCAGTTTTGGCTGAAAAAGGGCTATTTTTCCGCTGATAATCGGTCAGGGAAAAAGCCGTACGTCATTATGATGCCCCCCCCGAATATTACGGGGGCGCTTCATCTCGGGCATGCGCTGACATCTGCCATTCAGGATATTTTGATTCGCTGGAAGAGGATGCAGGGATTGAATACCCTTTGGCTTCCGGGTTCAGACCATGCCGGCATTGCCACACAGAATGTCGTCGAAAAAGAGCTTCAAAAGGAGGGGTTGAATCGTCACGAGGTCGGGAGGGAAAAGTTTGTTGAACGGGTCTGGGAATGGCAGCGCAAATCAGGCCATACGATCATGACTCAGCTTCGGCGCTTTGGTTCCTCCTGTGACTGGACGCGGGAGCGGTTTACGATGGACGAATATCTTTCGGCTGCCGTTCGTCAAGCCTTTGTCTCTCTATATAAAGAAGGGCTCATCTACCGGGGGGATTATCTGATCAACTGGTGCCCGCGGTGTGAATCAGCTCTCTCTGATCTCGAAGTGAGTCATGTCGATGTGAAGGGGACACTTTGGCATATCCGTTATCCGTTTGAAAGCGGCGAAGGAGGGGTTTCTGTCGCAACGACGCGTCCCGAGACGATGCTTGGCGATGTGGCGGTTGCTGTTCACCCCGCGGATGAACGTTTTAGGACGTTCATTGGAAAGATGCTGAATCTTCCGCTTCTTAAGCGGCGCATTCCTTTAATTGCGGAAGAGACTGTCGATCCTTCCTTTGGAACCGGCGCTGTCAAGATTACGCCGGGACATGATTTTAATGATTTTGAAGTCGGAAAAAAACAGAAGCTTCCGATGGTTTCTATTTTTGATGCGCAGGCGAGAGTCAATGAAGAAGGGGGGCCTTATAAAGGTTTGGATCGCTTTGAGGCGAGAAAGAGGGTTCTTGAAGATTTAAAATCGAGAGATCTTCTTGAAAAAGAAGAGCCGTATCAGACAGCGATCGGCCATTGCAGTCGTTGTGATACGATTGTCGAACCCAGAATATCGCCCCAGTGGTTTGTCAAAACAAAGCCTCTGGCAAAGCCCGCAATCGATGCGGTGCGAAAAAAGAAGGTCAGGATCGTTCCTGAAGGATGGACGAAAACCTATTTTAACTGGATGGAAAATATTAAAGACTGGTGCATTTCCCGTCAGATTTGGTGGGGGCACCGAATTCCTGCCTGGCATTGCGGCGATTGCGGCGCGGTGACAGTGGCGGTTAGAGATCCATCGAAATGTTCAAAGTGTCAAAGTCGCAGCATAAAGCAGGACAATGATGTTTTGGATACCTGGTTTAGCTCAGCGCTCTGGCCCTTTTCCACGCTTGGCTGGCCCAAAAAAACCCGGGACCTTAAGGTTTTTTATCCGTCAACCGTGATGGAAACCGGTTTTGACATCCTTTTTTTCTGGGTGGCGCGCATGATGATGATGGGGATTCATTTTATGAAGAAGCCGCCATTTAAGTATGTCTATCTTCATGCGATGGTTCGCGATCCGCTCGGGCGAAAGATGAGTAAATCGAAAGGGAATGTCGTTGATCCTCTCGATATTATCAACCAATATGGCGCCGATGCGCTTCGGTTCACGCTGGCAATTCTTGCCACACCCGGCAGAGATGTCAGACTCGATGATCAGCGGATTGAAGGATACCGGAATTTCTTAAACAAGCTATGGAATGCGGCGCGATTTATTCTGATGAATCTCGATCCGGATTTTAAACCCCAAAAAATAGTTGTTAAAAAATTATCAAAGATTGATCGCTGGTGTTTGACGCGCTTTTATGAAACGGCAGAGGAAGTCAATCGTTTCCTTGAAGAATACAGACTCAATGAAGCGGCAAACAGTCTCTATCAGTTTAGCTGGCACGAATTTTGTGACTGGTATCTGGAGCTTATTAAACCGGCGCTTCGCGACCCGTCGCTAAAGGCGCAGACAGAACAGGTTCTTGTCTTTATATTCAGAGAACTCATGAAGCTGTTACATCCCTTTATTCCGTTTGTGACAGAAGAGATTTGGCAGGTATTTCCGAAAGACGAAGAGAGTGTGATGATAGCGCATTACCCTCAGTTTGAAAGGAAATATGTGGATCGACAGAGCGCGCGCGAGGTTCGTGCGATTCAAGAGGTGGTTTCTTATATCCGAAATGTTCGCGGGGAGCATCAGATTCCGCCTCAGAGAAAATTTCCGGTGGCCGTTGTTGCTAAAAATAGAAAGATTTTTGATCTGCTTTCAGATAATAAAACGGCCGTTGAAAAATTGGGAGGCATTTCCGAGCTGATTCTGTCTTCAAAAGGGGTACCGGCCGAGAAAATGGTGACAGGCCAGACATCAGAGTGTGAGATTTTTATCCGAATGACTGAACTCTTTGATCCTCAAGAGGAAAGGAAAAGATTGCAAAAGGAGCTCTCTCGCGTGACGGGGGATCTTGATGGGCTTGCACGGAAGCTTTCTAATCCTTCATTTGTGAAAAATGCGCCGACCGATGTTGTTCAAGGTGAAAAGCAGCGTTCGGAAGAACTGGAGCGAAGGCTTCAAAAAATTAAAGAGAGTTTAAAAAGAATCGAGGGTCATCAATAACGATGAAAAAAGGGGCGCTCTTTTTAGGTGGGGATCTTGTCGCCACGCCACAGATTCGAAAAGTGATCTGCGAGGCTGTCGTGATTGGCGCTGCGAATGGGGGGGCTGAACGTGCCTTGAAGCTGGGATATGAGCCGACCTTTGTGGTTGGCGATCTCGATTCTATTTCAGAGGCGACGATTCGCCGTCTTAAAAATACAGATATTTATCCTTATGCGCCGGATAAAGACAAATCTGATTCAGAGCTGGCGCTCGAACATATGCTTTCATTTTCTCCACAAGAATTGATCATCCTGGGGGCCGTGGGAGGAAGACTTGACCATGCCCTTGCCAATTTATATCTTCTCTCCCTTATTCCCTCCAAGGTTGATGCAAAGATATTGATGAAAGATGGGGAGATCTATTTTACAAGAAAAAAACTTAAGTTTTCGGGAGATATTGGGGATCTTGTCTCAATACTCCCCCAGGGGCCCCGGGGGGCCCGGATAAAAATAGAGGGTTTTTATTATTCATTAAATCATGAGTTTTTAAAATCTGGATCTCACGGACTGAGCAACCGGATGACACAAAAAAAGGTGTCGATCGAGGTTTTTAAAGGAGCGCTCTATGTGGTTCATTATTTTAAAAAGGGGTAAATCAGTACATCGGAAATGACAGCCCCAGCGCCAGGTATTGCTCCTTGAGATCCCAGTAAATGCCGCGCTGATCAAATCCCTCATAATAGTTTGCAAAAGGCCGGAATCCTTTGAGATCGAGTCCCAAATGGTGGTTCTGTTCTAAAAGGTAGTTGTGTTCATGTTTCCATTGAAAATCCGAAGATATGAAAAAAGGCAGCGGGAAATGGAATAATTTGAGAGTTGTTTCAAATCCAGCCTGGTAAGAGGGGCCATATCTACTTTTTAACTCGGAGGGTTCTGAAATATGAACGGTTCGGGAAAGACCCAAATAAAGTTTGGTATTTAAAACCTTATAAGACACAATGAATTTAAGGAATTCCCGGCTGTAATTGCTGAAATTTTCAGTGAGCCTGATTGCGTAGAGATTTTCATTCGCATCATAGCCAAGTAGGGCTTTCTCATCGTGAGAGAGAGGGGGGATGCTCCCCCTGAATTTACCGTCCGATAAATGAGCGCTGAGATGTTCAAAGGAGGCTTTGGTTTGAAAGCGTCCATTCCTGAATTCCAGATAGCCCCCGATTTTTCCATCAATGCTGTCCAAGGGGGTTTCCCAATCATCTTCCCCGTGAAAGGTGCCAACCATCATTGCATCCACTCCGACATCGACTGACAATGGGCCTTTTAGGAGACTGACGATATGGATAAAATTTCCAACTTTTCCCCTGAACCTGTTTTTTTCAAGAATCGCGAATTCAAGAGCGGATTCTTTTGGATCGCCAAAGAGGAGCTGTTTTCCATCGTGTGTAAAAAAACGGAGTTCGGTGGAGGCTTGAGCTAAGAAGGAATAGCCAAAAGAAAAAACAGCCATTCCATACAAGAGGAATATCATGGCCGCCTTTTTATATAAGATAGTAAATATCAGAAAGATTTCTATAAGCTTCATTGAAATCGAGGCCATAGCCGACCAGAAATTTGTCTTCGACTTCTATTCCCACATAATCTGCTTCGATCTGGGCAATACGCTTCGATTTCTTATCAAGGAGAGCGCAAATTTTAAGAGATTTTGGCCTGGATGTCTGTAAGCGTCGGTAAAGAAATTCGAGTGTTCGACCGCTATCGATAATTTCTTCAACGATCAGGACATCTCTATCATAGATATCCGCGTCTATATCTTTGAGAAGCCGTACCGTTCCGCTCGATTCTTTTCCACTTTTGGATGACCCGTAACTTGAGAGCTTTACAAAATCAATCTCTGTCGGCAGATGAATCTGACGCATGAGGTCGGCCAAAAAGAAAATGGATCCTTTAAGCACGCCGATAACCACAAGGCTTTTCCCTTCATAATCACGATGGATCTCAGCCGCGATGGCCGCGATGGCTCTTTGGATTCCTTCTTTTGAAATAAGAAGTTTTAAGTTGTCTTTCATGATGGCTTTTCTCTTGTCAATGGATAGAGAGGCATGCTAAGGTCACACAGTATGTTTTTTAGTAAATTTGTCAATTATTTTTCAAACGATCTTGCCATTGATCTTGGAACAGCAAACACCCTTGTTTATACGCAGGAAAAAGGAATTATTCTCAATGAACCCTCTGTGGTTGCTGTCCAGAAGGATTATTCCGGAGGAACAAGAGTTCTTGCCGTCGGAAAAGAAGCCAAAAATATGATTGGGCGAACACCCGGAAATATTGTGGCGATCCGGCCGATGAAAGATGGCGTTATTGCTGATTTTGAGGTAACGCAGGCGATGCTCAAATATTTTATCCGGAAATCTATTGAACGAAAAACATTTCTTCGCCCCCGAATTGTAATCTGTATCCCCTACGGTGTGACGCAGGTTGAACGGCGCGCGGTGAAAGAAGCGGCCGTTGCTGCCGGTTGTCGCGAGGTTTATCTGATAGAAGAGCCGATGGCAGCAGCGATTGGTGCTGGGCTTCCCGTGACGGAGCCATGTGGAAGCATGGTTGTTGATATTGGGGGGGGGACGACGGAGGTGGCTGTGATTTCATTGGGGGGAATTGTCTGCAGCCAGTCGATTCGTGTTGCCGGCGATAAGTTTGATGAAGCGATCATTCATTATATGAGAAAGCAATACAATCTTTTAATTGGAGAGAGAACGGCAGAAAATATTAAAATGACGATTGGCAATGCTTCTCCAACAGATGAATTAAGAACGGTTCGTGTGAAAGGGCGCGATCTGATTGGGGGGGCGCCCATTACCGTTGAAGTCAATTCGGATGAAATCCGGGAAGCAATCTCTGAGCCGCTCAATGCGATTGTCAACGTTGTCCGGCAGACACTTGAACGGACACAGCCTGAGCTTTCCGCAGATCTGACGGATAATGGCATTGTGCTGACTGGCGGCGGGGCGCTGCTGACTAACCTCGATCTGCTTCTTCGCGAGAAAACAAATCTCCCTGTCTCTGTGGCGCAAGAGCCGCTTTTTTGTGTTGTCTATGGGTCTGGTAAGGCGCTTGGCGAATTGAATCTCTTTAAAACCCTTTCCGCGGACTAACCTTTTTTAACTTGCAAGGTACTAAATATCTGTGTTAGGTAGCTTCAAGATTTATGCCACAGTTTTCGATGAAAGAATTTTTAGAGGCAGGGGTTCATTTTGGACATCAGCGGGGGCGCTGGAATCCCAAAATGAAACCTTATATTTTTGATGTGCGGGACGGTATTCATATTATTGATCTCCAAAAGACAGTGGAACTTTGCAAACAGGCGTGTGAATTTGTTAAGTCAATTACCGCGCAGGGAAGTAAGGTTCTTTTCGTAGGAACCAAAAAACAGGCTCAACAGATCGTTGTTGAAGAAGCGACACGATCCAATATGTTTTACGTGACTGAGCGATGGCTTGGGGGGACGCTTACCAATTACAAAACGATTCGGGAAGGGATTAACCGGCTCAAAAGAATTGAGGATATGGAGGTAAAGGGAATTTTTGACCTCCTCCCCAAAAAAGAGGTCAATGGCTTAAAAAAAGAGCGGGTAAAGCTTCTCAAAGTCTTCAAGGGTATTCGGGAGATGAAAAAACTTCCTGGAGCGCTTTTTGTCATTGATCCTGGGAAGGAAGATATTGCGGTTACTGAAGCGGTTCGCCTTGGAATTCCGGTTGTTGCTGTTGTGGACACCAATTGTGATCCAGATCGCATAGGCTATGTAATGCCTGGCAATGATGACGCAATCAAATCAATTCGTCTTTTTGCATCGCTCGTCGCTTCTGCCTGCCTTGAAGGGGTTCAGGAATTTGAGAAGAGAATTCGTGATGAAGGAAAACCGGTTATGGAAAAAGAGGAGGCCGAAAAGCCTGTCTCGGCTTTGGATGAGTTCAGCATCCCGGAACAGCCTGTGATTATTATTAATCCCGAAGAATATGCGGAGCGCGATACCCCCTTGCCGGGGGCGACTGAACCAAATGCCGACACACCCAGGAAGAAGTAGAGGGAGATCTGACCAAAGTGATTACATCGGGGCATGTGAAAGAATTGCGCGAGAAGACAGGCGCGCCGATGATGGACTGCAAACAGGCGCTCCAGGAAGCCAAAGGTGATTTTGATCGCGCCATTGAACTTTTGCGGAAAAAAGGGATTGCAAGCGCTGCCAAAAAAATGGGACGGATTGCGTTGGAAGGATTGATTTATTCCTATATCCATGGAGAAGGGCGGATCGGTGTTTTGGTGGAAGTGAATTGTGAAACCGACTTTGTCGCGCGAACCGAGGCTTTCCAAGGATTTGTGAAAAATATCGCACTGCATATCGCAGCAAGCGCCCCGCTTTATGTTTCTGAGGTCGATGTTCCTCAAGACCTTGTGAATAAAGAGCGTGAGATTTATAAACACCAGGCGGCGGAAGCCAAAAAACCCCCGGCTGTTATTGAAAAAATTGTCGATGGAAAACTCGAAAAATTTTATGATGAAGTCTGTCTGCTCAGGCAGCCTTATATTAAAGACCCCGATAAAAAGGTTTCTGATCTTCTACGGGAGTTGATTTCTCAAATTGGAGAAAACTGCTCAATTCGTCGCTTTGTAAGGTATCAATTGGGAGAAAAAAAATAGATCATGTCAGAACAAAAAGCCCGCCAGAATCCCCCCCAGAAGCCAAAGTATAAGCGCATTGTTCTTAAGCTGAGTGGGGAGGCATTAAGCGGTGGATCTGAAATGGGAATCGACGCCCATGTTCTTGAAAAAGTATCAAAAGAAGTCAAAGAGATTTGGGAACTGGGTGTAGAAATTGCGATTGTGATTGGCGGAGGAAATATCTTTCGGGGCCTTGAGGCGAGCGCAAAGGGGATGGATCGCGCATCTGCTGATTATATTGGAATGCTTGCCACGACGATCAATGCGCTGTCCCTCCAACATGCGCTTGAAAAGGAGGGGATTTTTACGCGTGTCCAGTCTGCAATCCAGATGGAAGAGCTTGCTGAGCCCTATATCCGGCGCCGGGCCATTCGCCATCTCGAGAAAAAGCGGATTGTGATTTTTTCCGCGGGGACAGGCAATCCCTATTTTACGACCGACACGGCAGCAGCCCTTCGGGCCAATGAAATTGGCGCGGATGTGATTCTCAAGGCAACTCGCGTGGATGGCGTATATGATAAAGACCCCTTGAAATTTAAAGATGCGCGTTTCTTTAAGAAGTTGAATTACATTGAGGTCCTTCAGAAGAAGTTAAAGGTCATGGATTCTACGGCAATTTCTCTTTGCATGGATAACGATCTTAAAATTATTGTTTTTAATTTGTCGCATGAAGGGAATATCAAGCGCGCTGTGTTTGGACAGGATATCGGCACGCTCGTAGGGCCCTAAATTATTAAAGGAACCTTTTGTGGACGAAAAAATGGTCATCGATCGTATGAATAAGGCGATCGGGAGCTTAAAAACCGAACTGGGTAAAATTCGCACAGGGAGGGCGACAACTGCGCTTCTGGATACCATTATGGTAGATGCGTATGGGTCGAGAATGCCGTTAAAAAGTCTTACAACCGTCTCTGCGCCTGAAGCCCGTCTTTTGACGATCCAACCCTGGGATGTTTCTCAGACAGATGCTATTGAAAAAGCGATTCGGTCGGGCATCGAACAGGTTCGTTCGGCCGAAGAGTTT
>CAYMPL010000072.1:0-8488 GCA_964392415.1 uncultured bacterium
GGAATCATATAAATAAAGGCGGCGCCAATGAGAACACCTGCCCCAAAACTGATGAAACTATGAAGATGGCGCTGCTTCCAATCCCGGATAAACGGGATGATACTCCCCAGGATCGCCCCAAGAAGAATCATCCCGCTCAAAATCAGAAGCCATGAGAAAGATTGAAAATGCATATCGATTTAGGTTTGCTTTTTTGGGAGCCTCTCAAGCACCTGGTTCAATTTGTTTGCGATGTTATCCAACGCATCTTTTTCTCTGAATTTAATTCTTACCGAATGATCTCCCGCAATAATCCGGTCAAGATCTTTCTCCAGCCGAAAAATAGGTCCCGCAAGTCTATGCGAAATAATCACGGCATAAAAGAAAATAATGAGAAAAATAATGGGGAGTCCTATCGCGAGATAAATATTAATTTTTTTTAAGACCGGAACAAGATGCCCATAAATCGACTCTGGCAAGCCAAGCTCCTGCGCCATCAGCTGTGCCTGCAAATAATAGAGAGTGGCAACCACAAGAACCGTTGGAACTACCATAGAGATAACGGTTAGAATCAGATATCTGCTCTGAATCGGCCCTTTAATAAAATACTGCTTTCTCCTGTTCTTTTCATCCATCGATCCTCCCTCCTTTTTGATACTTTCTCGCAAAATTGCCCACTTATTGTCCACTCTACCCGAACCCATTACACCGAATCAAGTCTTTTGGCTTGACGCACCCTTTTCATTTTGTATAATGAACTGCCTTTATGGGTTCCAACGCAATTCCGTTAACATTTGAGAAATCTCTTGAAAAGCTTGAAAGCATCGTAAAAAAACTCGAAAGCGGTGAGCTCTCATTAGAAGATTCGATCAAAGCCTTTGAAGAAGGGGTTCGGCTTGCGCAAAATTGCGGCAAAAAATTAGATGAATCTGAGAAAAAAGTCGAAATTCTTCTCACCTCAAAAGACGGTCAGGATGTGCGACAACCGTTTGATGCGTAAGGTAAACACTCACTTTCGGTAGAAAGCATGAAGTTAAACGTTTATCTTGAAACAAAGAAATCACTGATCGATCAGGCGCTTGAAAATTTCTTTGTGAAAAATCGTCCTAAAAAAGAGGGCCCCTTTTCACTCCTTTTTGAGGCGATGCATTATAGTCTTTTTCCGGGGGGCAAAAGACTCCGTCCTATCCTTACCTGCGCAACTGCGGAAGCTGTCGGGGGATCTACAGAAGATGTGCTGCCAATCGCCTGTGCCATTGAAATGATTCATACCTATTCATTGATTCATGACGATCTGCCCCCCATGGATGACGATGATTACCGCCGCGGAAAACCTTCGAATCACATCCAATTTGGAGAAGCTGTCGCGATTCTCGCGGGGGACGCATTGGTCACGGAGGCATTTGCGCTCCTCAGTCAATCAAGGAACCACCTCAAAATTTCACCGGAACTCCTCCTCGAAATTATAGAAGATATCGGTTTGGCCTGCGGCAGCAACGGAATGATCGGCGGACAGTTTTTGGATATCAAAATGAAAGAACGCGCGGATGAGGATATTAATTATCCCGAGCTCGAATTCCTCTATATCCGGAAAACAGGAAACCTCATTCTTACTTCAATCACAAGCGGCGCAAAAGCCCTTGGCGCCGATTCGAAACAGATTGAAGCATTAACACAATATGGAAAAAATCTGGGACTTGCGTTTCAGCTTGTCGACGACATTCTCGATATGCACGACAATTATAGAGGCCCCCTCGATATAAGGAGACCGCACACGCGAGCCATCCTGAGCATCGATGAAACCCGACAGCGCACGATGGAACTTGCGTCGCGTGCCATAGAAACACTGAAAAGCTTTGACAAAAAAGCGGATCCCTTGAGAGAAATCGCGCACTACGTTGTTGAGAGACAGCAATGAGTTTTCTCTATGGAATTAATTCCCCGAAAGATCTCAAAAAATTAAGGATCGAAGACCTGCCTTTCCTTGCGCAAGAATTGCGAAGAGCCATCATCGATGTCTGCGCGAAAAACGGCGGTCATCTCGGGGGAAGCCTCGGCGCAGTCGACCTTATTGTGGCGCTCCATTATTGCTTCAATATGCCCGAGGATAAAATTGTCTGGGATGTTGGACACCAGGCATACGCCCATAAGGCTTTGACAGGAAGAAAAGAGCAGCTTCATACCATTCGTTTGACAGACGGACTTTCCGGTTTTCCAAAAAGAGATGAAAGTCCTTATGATACCTATGGCACTGCGCACGCGAGCACCGGCATTTCCGCCGCGCTGGGAATCAAAGCCGCAAAAGATCTCAAAGGGGAAAAAGATTTTGTCGTTGCTGTTGTTGGCGACGGGGGGCTTACCGGTGGAATGGCTTATGAAGGACTCAACCAGTGCGGGCATCTTAAAAAAAATCTGATCATTATTTTGAACGACAATGGCATGTCAATTTCTGAAAATGTCGGGGCCATCGCACAATTTCTCACCAAAAGGGCTTCGAGTGACGCCTATATTAGAGCCCGCAGAGAGATCAAACATCTTTTGGATCTTCTCTCCGAATATGGCGTGCCTCTGCTCAGCCCGATTGAAAAAATCCGAACCTCTCTTAAATCGCTCTTCTCATCCGGCATTTTCTTTGAATCCCTTGGGCTTCGTTATCTGGGCCCATTTGACGGGCATGACATTGCTACTCTTGTCGATATTTTCAAGCATATCCCGACTCAGCCTCATTCCCACCCCCTGTTGATTCATTTAATCACAAAAAAAGGGAAGGGCTATCCAATAGCGGAAGCAAATCCAGTCACCTATCATGGTGTTTCTCCTTTCGATCCGGAAACAGGGAAAAGCCTTCCCGTCAAACCAGGTCCCCCCAGTTATACCTCTGTTTTTGCAAATACGTTGATTAAAGTGGCAAAAGAAAATCCAAAAATAATTGGAATCACCGCTGCCATGCCTGAGGGGACAGGGCTTGATAAGTTTGCCAAAGAATTCCCAAGCCGATATTTTGATGTCGGCATTGCGGAACAACATGCAGCCCTTTTCGCGGCAGGGCTTGCAACAGAGGGGATGAAACCGGCTGTTGCGATCTACTCGACATTTTTGCAGAGAGCCTATGACCCGATCATCCACGACATAGCGCTTCAAAAACTCCCCGTCCATTTTTTTCTCGACCGTGCCGGTTTTGTCGGATCTGATGGGGCGACGCATCATGGGGTTTTTGATATCAGTTACCTCAGATGCATCCCCAATCTCATTATTATGGCCCCCAAAGATGAAAATGAGCTTCAACACATGGTCAAAACCTCTTTTGATTTCGATGGACCAACAGCTGTGCGCTATCCGAGAGGGGCGGGATTTGGAATAAAACTCGACGAAGAATTAAAACACCTTGAATTGGGGAAGGCTGAAATCGTCTATCCGGAAATGATATCTGATGAGCATCTTCCAACGGCCGATTTTGCCATTTTTGCGGTTGGCGCCATGGTTCATCCGGCAATCAAGGCAGCCCAAATTCTTTCTGAACGCGGTTTTTCACCCATCGTGGTAAATGCAAGGTACATTAAACCGTTGGATGAAGCCCTGATTTTGGATCTCGCTCGCCATGTTTCTTCTTTTTTTACCGTCGAGGAAAATGTTTTGGCCGGGGGATTTGGAAGCGCGATTTTTGAATTTCTCTCAAAAAGCGATCTCGAAATCCCTCTCTACACACTTGGCATTCCAGACCAATTTTTTGATCATGCGGCACAAAGTGAACTGAGGGCGGCCTGTGGACTCGATCCGATCGGTATTTCCCAATTTGTCGAAAAGAGGATTTCTGTCAGAACACGGATTGGAAAACCAACGATAGTGGATATCATGACACACTAATTGCCCATGTCCCCCATCACACTCCTCCATACGGCTGATGTTCATTTAGACACAAAATTTCCATCGCTTGAAGATTATGAAGCACAACGCGCAAAGGACTTTCAGGGAACTTTTGCAAATATCATACGAATCGCCTTGGAACGAAAGGTCGATCTTTTTTGCATTGCCGGCGATCTGTTCGATTCTGCCCATCCCGCCCTTCCTGTCTTTGGTTTTGTAAAAGCGCAGCTTGAAAAACTTTTTGAAGCTGAGATCCCGGTTATTTTAATTCCCGGAACCCATGACAATATGATGGCCTCCGACAATGTTTACCAGCACCCGCTTTTTCAAAAAACAATCCTTTTTTCAGCGCCGATCCTCCACGAGCCCAAATGTTTGAGAATCAAAGGAGAGGATGTCTACCTTTATGGGATGGCCTATCACCCCGAAATTTCGACAGACTACCTGGACAATTTAAAGAGGCGAGGGGCTTCCGGAATTCACATCGGCCTCCTGCACGGTTCTATAAAAGGAGCGCCGGACTGGAAGATTTACGCCAAAGATTTTCCGATTGATCTCGAAGAACTCTTCGCCCTTGGACTCACCTACTGCGCGCTCGGCCACTACCACAATCGGATTGTTTACACCCATGAAGGAATCGCGCGCGCAAGTTATCCGGGAACCCCCGAAGGAAAGCGGTTTCGTGAATCTGGCCCGAGATATGTAAATTTAATTGAAATTTCAAACGACGCGGATCTTAAGATTGTGCCTGTCGCCGTAAACACAAAAACACTGATTGAAAAAGAAATTGATCTCTTCACGCTTGAGGGTCCCGATTCCCTCGTTAAAGAAATGACCAAGCATGGGGGAGAAAAAATAATCGCGCGTTTCATCCTCAAAGGCACAGCAGAAGATTTTCAGGACAGTGAACGCCTGAGAGCGGAAGTTTCTCCCTATTTTTCTTATGTCGAGATCGTCGATGAGACGACTGTTCTCAACAGTCAATGGATCCGGAGGCTTGAAACAGAAAATACAATCCGGGGCTTTTTTGTAAGGAAAATGAAGGAAAAAATTGAGCAGCTTGCTACCTCTCCTGATGAGCAAAAAATTCATAAAGAAGCCTTTAAAGAGATTTTAAGTGAATTCCAAAAAAGAGGAGGCACATGATTTTTCAGGAATTAACGCTGATCAATTTTGGAAAATTTCAGAACAAAAAATTTATCTTTAGCCCGGGCATAAATCTCGTTCATGGCAGAAATGAAACAGGAAAAACAACGCTGTTTCAGGCAATTTTTGGAATCTTGTTTGGTTTCAAAAATGATCGTGAACGCTATCTCCCCTGGCAGTGTCCCAATCACTATGCCGCAAGACTTCTCATTGAAAATGATCCCCATCGCATTCAACTGGAACGCGATTTTACAGACGACAAAGTCGCGTTTGTTCAAAAAGATCTCAAAACCAATCAGATTTCCTCATTCCACGGCAGGGTTTCACCGCTTGGCAGAAGTTCGGAAAGAGAGGTCTATATTCGAAAGCTCCATGAACTCTTTGGTTTTTCGGAACCGGATGTTTTTAAAAACTCTCTATTCATTGAACAGCGAAGCCTGCCAGAACTCCCCGGCGCTTCAACAACCGTCGAACTTAAAGCGCTGATCTCAAACATCTCTGATTTTAATTACGACCAGATAATCAAAAGGATTGAAGAACGATATTTTCAGATGACAAAAAAAAATCCAAAGGGAGTCGACAAGCGAAATGACCGATTACTTGAAAATATTCAATGCCGCATTGGGGAGTGCGAGATCCATCTTCAAAAGGCATATGAAGAAGAACAGCGACTCTGTAACCTAAGCTGTGAAATCTCGGAGATTAAAGAAAAACTGGCTTTTAAAGAACAAAAATTTAAAAAACTCGCCGCAAGTATTGATGCCTTGAGACAAATTGGAAAAGTCTCCAAAAAAGAGATTGAAACCAGAAAAAATTTTACCGACCTTCAAAAAAAGAAGGCTTTGGTTGAAAGATTGCTCTCCCAGCAAAAAGAGATCCAAAAAGAAAAGCCGGAGCTCGGCCGGGGCTTTGCCCTTATTTTAATTTGTGGCGGACTTTTGCTCCCTCTGCTCGCCATGACAACCAACGTCGGATGGTTTTGGCTTCTCTTTCTTTTCTTTGGCCTTCTGGGCTATAGTATTAAGAATTTCCTGAACTTTAGAAGCGGGGTTCAGGAATATGCGCTTCGGGATCTTCGTTTAAAAAGCCAGCTAGAAGTCCTCCCTGAACTCAAAGAGCTGACAGAGAATTATCTTCAGGAAGAAAAAACGCTGCGTGAAATTGAATACCAAAAAAATGATCTTGAAAAAAATATTGCGGGACTGAACCACCCCCAAAATTTCATGCCCGAAGCGCTCTCCCGCCTGATTCTCGATAAAGAATCGGAAAAAGAGGTTCTGGAACCAGAGATTCGGAAACTGCAGGAAAACTGCCACATAAAAAGACAACATTATATTTTTAGCTCGAAAGGCCTCCAAAGCCCCTTTACACTTGAAGAAGAACTGTATGATCTCAAAGAACAGGCCAAACATCTCCAAATGAAGGCAGAAGCGCTGCTAACCGCGAAGGAACTTCTTTCGCAAATGATTATCGAATTCAGAAAAGAGCATATGCATGTTTTTTCAGGGCAGAGCAATCGCTTATTTAAAGAAATTGTAAACGGGGATGCCAGGGCATTCTCTTTTGAAGAGGATGATTTTTTCCCTGTTTTTAAATGGGATGGAAAAACGATTCCCTTTGGCGCATTGAGCTGTGGAACGCAGGATCAGATCTATTTTGCCATTAAACTTTCGCTGCTTCAGCTGGTCAATGGTACAACAGGGGGCACAGGGGGCGCAAGACGCCTCCCCCTCTTTCTTGACGATCCATTTGTCAATTTTGATCATGAAAGAAGAAAAAGGGTCCTCACGCTTTTAAAAAAGATCGCCGCCTCGCATCAACTCTTTCTCTTCACGTATGATCCGTGGTACATTGAGGAATTAAAAAACGAAGCCCATCTGATTTCGATGGAAGAAAAAACAGCGTGAAAAAATTCCTGCTTTTAGGTTTCATTTTTATTTCAGCCTGTTCTTTTCCCAAACTTAAGCCTGAGATCTACTCAACAAACATCAATGGCCCGTTGACAGCGCTTGTTCTTGGGGAAGGACTTGCCCGCAGTTACGCGCATATTGGTGTCATCAAGGCGCTGGCAGAAGCAGAAATCCCCTTTCATATGCTCGTCACCAGTGGAACAGGAAGCCTGATCGGAGCGCTGTATGCAAACCGAAAGAGCGCCAATGATCTCGAATGGCATGGACTGAGTTTCAAAAGGGACGATTATCTCGATTTTTCACTCTTTCAGGAACACAAACCGATTTCGGGTGAAAAAATTGAAAAATTTCTTTCGAAGAGGCTCGCGCAGCCAAAAATCGAAAAACTCCCGCTCCCGTTTTATGTCACGGCAACCGATCTCAAAACAGGGCAATTTTATCTTTTTGAGAAGGGATCCATTGTGAAGGCTGTTCAGGCAGGAATGGCTATCCCCGGCATTTTCGAACCGATTGCTTATGATGACAAACTCCTCGTCTCGGGAGAAATCAGTCAGGGAATTCCGGTCGATGTGGCTCTTCAAAAGGGGGCCGATTTTGTCATTGCTGTCGATTTAATCCAGGGGATTGAAAGCTATCATTTCAAAAAACCGCGGGAAGTAACCATCCAGTCTTACAAAATTACATCCGCCATCCTCTCCCAAAACCAGTTGAAACAGGCGCATCTCATCATTCGCCCGGAGATCTCCCATATTTCTTTTCTCGATTTCTCCCGCCGCCGCGAAGTGATGCTCGCCGGCTACACCGCCACCAAAAATGCGATCCCAGAGCTAAGAGATCTCCTCGATCTTAAAGAAGAAGATTGATCAGGGGCCGTGGCGGCTTCGCCCTCCACCGACAGCGGTTCCCAATCGGTCGTTAGCCGCTTTCGCTTGAATTGTCACATCTACATCAGCTCCCGACATTCTAATCTCTGATGCTAATGAGCCCTCCCCAAAAACAATATATACCTGTCCCCCATCTGCACCGATATCATCATTATAAGGCTCTCCAAATATCATATCAGGGAATCCATCATTATTGACATCACCCGCGCCGGAAACACCGGATCCGAAATTACTGTTTGCCGCTTTTCCTAACAGGCTCACGTCTGCATTTCCTACGTTTATCGATGAAGCCAAAGAGGTACTTCCATAAATAATCCAAGCCGCTCCCGCACTCGTTCCGGCGACATCATTAGCATGCGAAATTGTCAGGATATCTTGCATGCCATCGTCATTGACATCTCCGGCGCCTGATAGACCCCGACTCATATAGTCCTGAGCGCTCAGTCCAATAAGTTTGACATTTTGTTCTGAGTTTTGCGTGTCGATTGTCGTAGCAGTGCCAAAAACACGTCCGTAAACGACATAAGCCGCTCCAAGGGTCGTATCGGCATTTTGATATGCTCCCGCTATGGTATCATCAAACCCGTCGCCGTTGATATCTCCCAACCCTGAAACAGCTTTCCCTAAATTGTCAAGAACTGTTTCACCCAATGTGGTAGCCGAGTGAAAGTGTCACAGTAACAGCCGAATGATTATGTCAGTATA
>CAYMPL010000073.1:0-8020 GCA_964392415.1 uncultured bacterium
GCTCATAGTCGGCAATGACGGCATAAAGATTTTTTTGGGGAACCGCAACCTCTTTTGTGATCGACACCTTGGACATCATAATCCCCTTTTCTTTGTAAAATTGTGTCTGGCTGTAATCTCCCGGACCGTCCCTGTTTCAGATCGCATGACAATGGAATGTGTGATCGCTCCATCGCCCAAAAATCGGACCCCGTTCAAAAGCGTTCCATCGGTCACCCCGGTCGCGCAAAACATCACACGCCCATGCGAAAGATCATCGATTGTAAGAACACGGCGGATATCTCTCATCCCCATTTTTTTTGCCCGTTCAATTTCTTCGTCATTTCGAGGCTTCAAAATCCCCTGAATATCCCCACCCATACACTGAAGCGCCGCGGCTGCCAGCACCCCTTCCGGCGCCCCCCCAATTCCCAAGAGCATATCGACCCCTGATCTCGGATGACAGGTGGATATGGCGGCAGAGACATCTCCATCGGTAATGAGCATAATTCTTGCCCCGGCCGATCTTACTTCCTGAATAATATCGTGATGCCTTGGGCGATCCAAAATGACAACAGTAAGATCAGAGACGGAGCATTTTTTTGCTTTTGCCATTTCTTTGAGATTCGTTGTAGGTGATTCGCGAATATCGATCATGCCACGCCCCACCGGACCCACAGCGATTTTTTGCATATAGGTATCCGGCGCATGTAAAAAACCATTTTCTTCCGCAATCGCAATCACAGAAAGCGCATTCGTTCCTCCGCGCGCGCAAATCGTCGTCCCCTCCAGAGGGTCTAATGCGATATCGATTTTAGGACAGGAGTCCCCTTTTCCAACTCTTTCCCCAATAAAGAGCATCGGCGCTTCATCGCGCTCCCCTTCCCCAATCACAACCGTGCCATCAATATCGATATCGTTTAAGGCTTTGCGCATCGCATCGACTGCCGCCTGATCGGCTGCTTTTTCATCGCCGCGCCCCATGAGGCGGGCGGAAGCAATGGCAGCCGCTTCAGTCACACGCACCAGTTCAAGAGCGAAATTACGGTCCATAATAAAAATCATCTACTCAAATCAGCCAAATTAGTCAAATTAAAGAAGCATCAAGAGAAATCACATAATGTGACAAGGCCTCATGTATGGGGGAAATTAATTCCTTTACTTCCCCAAGAGAGGATTGGGTATGATAATGTCTGTTCTTCGCACGCCTTGATCGTCTGTTGTGGAAAAAAGATAATTGATCGGTGTGTTGTTTGAAGAAACATCGCTTGCTTCAGCGAGTTCGATATTTGGAATTTCCGAAAACTCATCTCTCATTTCGATTCTTAAAATACAATCTTTATTTACAGGACAGGCGTGGGAAAATAAGATGATCTGCAATCCACCGAGCCTTCCAAAATTCGAAAAACCAAAATCGTTGGCATTTAATGTAAATGGCGGTTCAGTTAAATGGGGAATATTGGTGGCAAACCTTTCATCTTCGAGAAACGTCCCCAAAAGACCCTTGACCGCCATTTGGCCATTGGGAATAGAGAAAGTCATGGTGATGTTGCCCGCAGATTCACTATCGATGCGCTTTTTAAAACTGAGTCTTGGAGTAAGCGCCGCCCCGCAGTTCGTCACGACACGAATGACAGAAATTTTAGGATTCGATGGCCCTGCCGCCGCATCAAAGGTCAGCGCTTGTAAAAGAAATGGCCTGCAGACGCGGCTCAATATCTGAACCCCCCCATCGCTCTGAGACGTAAGTTCAACACCGGCAATACTGGAGCTCCAGATGACGGAGCCGGTCTGCGCCTCCTTTGGCGTGACAGACAGATTAAAATTTGTTGGTTCAAAAATGTTTACCGCCGCTTCTATCTGCTCCCCTGCGGGCCCCCTTTCTTCTCTTCCTTTACGGGCTGCTGTTTTAATTTTAGGGAGCTCTTTTTCCATGAGAGGGGCTTCTGTGATCGCATCACGCACTTTAAGGGTAGGCGTAATCTCTCTATCTTCTTCGGCATCCTTTAAAGCGGTAAGTTCAAAACGAATCGTAAGAGGCAGCCTTGGCATTTCTTTAAAAATGATTCTTTTTTCTTCAATCACAATATCTTGAGGGGGCTCTTCCCCTGAAGAAACTTCAGAAATTTGAAACGTCGCGAGTTCGGGATCGATATTTTCGATAGAAATGACGAACGGCGGAGCCATCTCTTTATCGAAGCTTCTTACTTCAATCTCATATGATTGAGCTGTTCCCGATAATTCTGCTGGACCGCTTAGCGCAACATTCTCTTGCGGTTGAGGAGGGATAGAGGCCCCTGCCGGCGCGGCTTCACGTTTCTCTCCACCACATGCCGTGAAAAAAATAACTGCGGCGAGGAGGAAGTATAAGATTAAAAATGGGTTAGAACTTTTTCTATTCTTAGTCATTGATCCACCAACGTTCTTTCTTTATGACCGTTTAATTCTTATCCTAGCCAAAATTTAAAAATAGACAAGTCATCCTAAAAATAATTTTGAAAATTTTTAAATGTGGGTATAATTGTTTTATATAAGGTCGTTTGCCAATGGCGAAATCTGTAGCACGTAAACTGACTGTGACTCGCCTCTATTTAAGGTGACGGCATAAAAAAGGTGTTTAATCTGATGTTTGTCTCTCCATTCCGTCTTCCGGTCCGCCCAGTCCGAATAGTCGCGCTGTCTCTGCTCATTATTTTCTGTGGACCATATACCGTAAAAGAAGCCTCTGGTCAGGTTTCTGTCGTAGAAGAAGAAGTCTGCCCCATAGCAGCCTGCGCCAGCAAGCAGGCCGAAATAGAAAAAATTGATGCTGAATTTTATAAAGTCGGTCAGGCAATCGACGCCCTTAACATTGACATCAAATCAAAAGTAGATCTCATCGACTCTTACTTAAGGAAGCTTGCTAATATGCAAAAGACCCTAGATGAGATTTCATCGGACATTGATTTCCTGGTGAGACCCACGGGAGGTCTTCAGCTTGCTCAGCTTGAATATGGACGGGCTATGACAGCTTTGGAAGGATCGATGGACCAACAAATCAAAGATCAGGTGGAAAGATTGGCTCAGCAATTTGGGAAAACATTTGCTGATGCCGTTCAGATGTACGCACAGCAGGCTTTGGAAAAATTAGAGGGAGTGTTCAACACGGCAAGGACGCTCATTGAAAAGTACAACGCTCTCGTTATTCTATTTAATAACGATATTTCACAGGTTAAACTGAACAAAAGTGACCTTGAAACGATGCTAAATAAGGTAAATGTATTAGAAAAAGAGCATCAGGAGCTTAGAAAAAAGAGGGCTGAAATTGCAGCGACACCAGGCATTGATTTGTGTCCCCTTGCGGAGGAGCCAAAGGTAGCTTCACCTGCTGATGGATCAACCGATGAGACACCGGCAGAGGGTTCGGAGAAAGACGACTTGGTGATGGCTACAGCGGCTGAGGCTAAGGAATCGGCAAAAGATACCCCTTCTGAATTGCCCCCAATAACAGTGGACATCAACACAGGGCAAACAGTGGTAGCGACTGTTCCGCCGCCGACTGTTTCATCGGAATCGGGGGAAGCGATAGCCCCGACGGCTCCGACGGACGAGGAACCTAGACTGTCGGATCTCCCTTCGGAAGATGAACTGGTGATTGCAGAGCCGGGGTCGCCTGTGGTCACTGAGAGTGAGTCCGCTCTTATTACAGGCAGCGATGCTCCTCGCCCTCCTCGCGCATCCCCTTATGACCTTATGCCACTGCCAGATCTAAGCGAAACGGGGCTCGATTTTGATCGCTACACAGCGACGGATGGGACAACTGAACTGGTAGGTTTAGGATTTCGGGGTATCGAGTCGCATACTTTAGAAAGAGGAGAATTGGGGAGTACAGCCCGAATCGTTTTTGGAACCTTAATCCCTGGCCTCTCGACACAAGTTGATGTTCAGGAAAAATTAGCCGGCGCCTGGGCTGATGCTCTAAACATTATTCTTTTTACAACCCTTTTTAATCTTACAAACACCATTGCTAAGGGGGATGTCTCGCCTCAGGACATTGTCGATATTCGAAATGCGGCGCTCCAAGGCAATGAAGCCGAGGTACGTAACATTTTGGAACGGCTCGGTGGAACGGAGGCCCCTGAAGGAGCAGGTGAAGGCATTGTTGAAGACTTCATCTCTGAAATCATGCGTGTTGGAGCAATGACGCAACCGGGTGAAGTGGTGTCTCTGGCTCCCAGACTGATAACCGCCATACAAGCAATGAACAATGCCGACTTGACGACGGTTCTTATGAATCTTTGTATCACCGCTAATCTCATTTTGAGATCAGAAGCGGCTGCAAGAATAGAGACAGGGGCAACTATAGGGATCGTTTTGGCTCCTATTGGGGTTGGAGGGGGGGCTCTTGGCTCACTTGTGGGTGTAGGGGCCAAAGTTGGCCTAGCTGCAGGGCAAGCGGCAGCTGGCGCTGGCTCTTTGGCATATACAAGCTCTGAGATTATAAGAATCAATGAGGAGATTGAGAGAGAAAAAGTTCATATCGCATCAGGAACGGGGGATCCAAATCTTCTCGCTGCGCTCGAATTTGAGAAAGAACTTTCCATTATCTTTGCGGCTGTCGATGTCGTTTTTATTGGTTTTGATGTGAAACAGTTTTCGCTTGCGGCAAAGGCTCATACGCTGGCCAGGCAGTCTGCGGAAGCGATCCGAGCCGTAAAAGAGGCTGCAAATGACGCTATCCGGACTAATAGAATGGCGCTGGCAAGGCAGTTAGCTGATCAGCTTACGGCTCTTTTAAAAACAGAAGCGCGGTTTGCGCTCTTTGAATTCAAAGCATTTGCCGCCATATCTGCGGCGCAGGTCGCTCTTTCTGCTGCGACAGGGAATCCAGCTGGAGCAATCCTGCCACTGGCGCTTCTAGGGATTCGTGGAGGAACAGCCATCACTGCTGCCAGGACTCAGCGCGCTCGCGGTGGAATTGTCGAGGCCGGCACACCCGTTATTGTTGAAGGACAGCAGGGAGAACTTCTCTTTGTCGGTTTTGAAAGAAATGGCGTCACTTTCAGCACTCTTGACGGGGAGACTCTGATTACGTTCGCCCGTGACACGAAAATTTCCACAACCTCCGGCGCCAAACCTATCTTTGAAGGGAGCAACGTGACGGTCTCCGGACAGCGTGGGGAATTTGAGTTTGTGGGAAGAAATGAACTTGGTGAAATCGTTCTTCGGAGAGAAGGGGGGGGAGAAACGGGTGAAATCACGGTCCCTCCGGATACAGAAATTGCACTTGCTCCGGCGAAAAAAGCGGGAGGCGCGGCGGGGACGACAGATGTTGAACCCAGAGTTAGCGCAAAAGATTTGAAGCCAGGAACGAGCATTCGCATTGATGGGAGGGAAGGAGAATTTAGCGTTCTCGAAATAACACCAAAGGGAATGATCAAGGTTGTGGAGGTCTCTGAGGCAGAGGTTGATCTGAACGCCACGATAACATTGCCTCGTATCTTTAGTGTTGATCCCGATCTTGTGAAAATCAGAGTGGTTTCAGAAGGGCCACCCTCAATTGAAGCGCCCTCTGCGGCTTCTGTAGTTCCCACTCCTGTTCGTCAACCCTCTGGTTTCGAGCCGCCAGCTTTCGCATTCGATGTGGGAACCCGTGTTAAGGTTCAAGAAGTAGACGGTACATTTGTCGTTGAAGGAACTTTTCCTGATGGAAGGGTTATGGTCCGGCGGGAAGACGCGCCGACAAGGGAAGACCTTGACGCAACAGCCTTTAATACAAGAATTGTTAAACCCGACAAATTGACTGAAATTCCGAAAGCAGTGGAGCCAGAAGCCCCAACAACCAGGGGGCCGGAAACAGAAGAGACAGCTTCTGGAACCGCTCCAACAAGATCAGAAATAGAAAGACAGGCCAGAAGTAGACTGCTAAGTATAATTCAACCTGAGCTCGCGATGCGCATAGAAACTGACGCTTCGGGAAGAGAATTTGTTCGAACGGAGAGTGGAGAGATTATATTTTTAGGTCAAATACTTGGAATTGGGACTGAAGGGGTTGTTTTTAGAATAAACACACCGGAGGGTAATCCTACAAACGAAATTCTGAAAATCAATAAAACAACTTCGGGTGATCCTTCCGGTGAAGTGAAAAATTTGGAGGGTCTCGATGGAAAAATTCCTATTGCCCGTGTGACCGGTATTGTCAGAGATGCTGGGGGAAATATTGTTGCTCTTAAAAAGGAGTTTGTTCCTGGTTCTACACTGAATAAGCTTTTTAAAGACATCCAAGTTTTGTCAAGCAGTCAAGATCCGGCAAAGGCAGCGGAAGCGGAAAAATTGCGGCAATCCGTTTCACGCGCTGTTGGGAATTTTCTTCGAACGGCTTTTGATGCGGGGACTACAGAGTTTGATTTAATCCCGGCTAATTTAATAATGAAAAGCGACACATGCGATCTCGTGCTTATCGATGCGGGAGGATTTGCGCCGCAACGTTCTTTTATCGATGCGAAGGATTTCTTTAATCAGATTGCAACTGATACCATCGCCGGTTTTAACTTGAGTCAAAAACAAGTTGAAACCGTTTTCGATATTAATACTGTCCGAACGGCATTGGGTGGTGGTGGAGAAGATGCATGTCTTGCTCCGGCAGAGCCCGGATTCGAGGGATTGAACTTATCTGATTTTGTTCCATAAACTTCCTTTAAAAAATTAGGGGAATACAGCCCTTATTAATCCTTTTGGGACTCCGGAGAAGCGACAGCGCGGCTCGCTTCTTTTTCTATTGACCTGGCGCGGTCTTCTAAAAGCTTAGCCTGATCGGCGCTTCCAATGCTCTTCAGATGGGTGGCATAATCGATTAAAACGTGAAGCAATTTTGGGCTTTCAGCGCCAAATGCTTTTTCATGCCATTCAAGGGATTTATTAAAAAATTGTCCTGCCAAATCGGTTTTACCCTCCGCTTTATAGATTTCAGCAAAATTATGGTAGATTTCAGAAAGAACCGCGTTATTGGGTCTCCTCGAATTTGTCATCCGCTCAAGGGCGAGTTTCATCATTTTCTCAGAATCATCGTATTGCTTCTGTTTCAGCTGAACGATGCCTAAGCGCCAGTATGAAAGCGCGTAAAACTCTTCCTCTATTCCTGGCCCTGGCCCTGGCCCTGGCCCTGGAATGCCTTCTGCCAGGGAAAGGGCTTTTTCATATTCCGCTTTGGCATCAGCCCATTTCCTCTGATCAATATAAATTTTTCCTAAAACCGAATGCAAATAGGGGAAACTTTTTTTAAGCGTGACTTGGATATTGGCTTTCTTCTCTACGATGGAAATGAATTTCTGGAGGTAGTCTGCCGCTTTCGTATATGTGTAATGCGCACTATATTGATTAATTTTATGAATAAATTCTTTTTGAAAAATCTCCCACTCTAATAGAGCCGAAGGGTGAGCTATGCCGTAATTTTCAGCTATTTGGAGCGCTTGCGCTGTTAAGGAGTCATCGTCATTATACTGACCCATCTCGTAATAACTTTTGGAAAGCAGCAGATTAAATCTTGCTTTCAACAGCGCTCTGGAATCTTTGTCCTTCATCAATTTTGTAAGAGGGGACTCCAGGAATTTTTGACTTTCTAAGGCGGCGAGGTTCGTTTTTCGCAGCGCCATATCACCCCCCCCTTTTTTTGCGAAAACAAACGCTTCATCAAAGAGTTTTATAATTTTATTGTAATCCCCCGCATATTTTCTTGCGCCGACAAAATAGGCTCCAGCAGCCAGCGATCCCAAAATAATGACAAAGACAGAAATTTTAATGAATTTTCGCATGATGATTAAGGTATCGGCATCTTGCCGTAAAAAGTTAACTGAAAATTCATTTCTGATGTCGTCCTTCTTTCCCCATTGGCCACTGGGACAAACCAAAGATCATCTCAGCTCTCCATCTATTGTGTTCGCCACAAAGAATCCGTAAATTTTCTTCCGATGATTTCCCCCCAAACGCCCATGGCTGTACGTGGTCCAGCTGCAAGAATCCCCTTTCATCACACCGTTTGCCATTGGGACTCTCATAACTACAT
>CAYMPL010000074.1:0-7938 GCA_964392415.1 uncultured bacterium
TATACTGACATAATCATTCGGCTGTTACTGTGACACTTTCACTCGGCTACCACATGGACTTTCATTGCGCTTGACGAATCGCTGTAAAATAAACATACTTTATGAAAAATATCATGGCTTATTGGCTATTCGTCACCTTCGTTCTTTTAATACCTGCTTTTGCTGAATCGAAAGAGCATATCCCCCAAAAATTACCTCAAAAATCTTATGAAAAAGCGCGTGGACAAATGGTTGAAAATCAGTTGCGGGGGAGAGACATTCAAAATGAAAAAGTATTAAAAGCCTTTTTAAAAGTCCCCCGTGAATTATTTGTAAGAGCCCCCTGGAAAAGCGCCGCGTACGATGACAATCCGCTGCCGATCGGAGAAGGACAGACTATTTCCCAACCTTACGTCGTCGCGCTGATGACGGAAGTTCTCAACCTGAATGATAGCGACAAAGTTTTGGAAATCGGAACAGGGAGCGGTTACCAGGCTGCCATCCTGAGCGAAATCACAAAAAGGGTCTACTCCATTGAAATTCGCGCCTCTCTTTCTCAATTTGCGAAGACAAATCTTGAAAATGCGGGTTATGCGAATGTGAAAATAAAAACGGCTGATGGATACGACGGCTGGACTGAACATGCCCCTTTTGATGCGATCATGATTACCGCGGCTGCCAATCACATCCCCCCGCCTTTAAAGAAACAGCTTAAAATCGGAGGGAGACTTATTCTTCCACTCGGAAGCACCCTCTACTATCAATCACTCGTCCTTGTGACGAGAAGAAGCGAGCGCCAGTTTGATTCAAAAGTCCTGACGGATGTCAGATTTGTGCCGATGATCGGGAAAGCCGAGATGCAAGCGCCGCCAAAAGATAACAACCAGAAGCAATTAAAAAAATTGAAGTAAAACCAGCTATCGGCGCGAGAGCCGCGGCTAAGACAGCGCCGCAGACAGAGGCACAGGCGTTAATGCCCCACAACCACGCAATTTTTCGCGGCTCCTTTAATAAGGAAAGCATAGCTGGAAATGGAATTCCCAGCGGAACCGCAAAGAATGCCACCGAAAAAAATAAGAGGAAGAGCGAAGGGGGATAAGCTGAAACGAATTCAATTGCGTATCTTAAAAAGAATGCCGAGCTGAAAGCAACAAAAGCCGCGACAAAACAGGCGATTCCCGAAAGTGATTTTATTTTTATAAATTCCCCGACTCTCGCCCCTAATCCACTTCCCAAAAGCATCCCTCCTAAAACAATGGGTACTCCCTGGGCCGGATGCGTAAGCAGAATAGATAATCTCTGCATCCAACCAATCTCAACAAAAATAAAACCAAAACCAATCGCAAGGAAATAAAGATTCAAATGACCCCCGCTTCTCACAGCTCCTGAAAGACCCAGAATTAAAATAGAGGCAAGAATTGTCTGAAGAAAGACTGCAAAACTCCATCCCCCCCCTTCCAATACGATCTGCCAATGCCCTTTGGCGGCGGCAACAATTTTTTTGATGTTTCCCAACCGAAGCGATTGCTCCGGAAAGGGGCGATCATCGGTGATCGGATCCAGAGCAAATGGCGTCCCGATGTCTTTTTGGGCAATGAGCTCTGAAAAAAGATTGCTATTTTGAGAAGGATAAATCAGCTCAAAGCCCTTCGCATTGCAAAAATCTTTCATTTTCGCAAAAATTTCCTGCGATATCGGATTTCGGCTCATCAAAAACGTATACGTTTGAAGCGATCTTACAATGGAAAGATGTTTTGCGGGATCTTCGACACCGCTCTTTTTGAGACTCTCGATCATCGTGTTTACCAACCGATATTCCAATCTTTCCGGAGGAAGACGATAGAGATGAACCACCACAAAACCGCGATCGGTCAAATTTTGATAAGCAAGCCTGAGCGTTTCAACCGTCAGATTAAAATCCTGACGCATCGAAGACATGCCTGTGGAGAGGGCACCACCCCCTCCCAAATGACCGATGATAATGAAATCATACGGCTGTCTTTTCCGATTTAAATAGCCGCGCACCGGAACAATATGCCATCCCGTATAGGTTGGAAATTGCACGCTCCGAAAGAGTTTATCCTTTTCAATCAGCTCCGCAAAAGCGCGATGAAAGACCGCTTCAAAGCGTTCAACCCCCCCCTGCGTGTGAATCAGGAGAACCGAGGGATGTTGTGGAATGAGGGAATAAGGGAGCGCCTGGGGAAGATTGTCTAAAAAAGAGAGATCATAATATTGGGGATCGTCATTTATTCTTGGAAAAATCTGATCGCCATCGACGGCAATCCCATCAAATTTTGGAATGTCTGATAAATAATTGAGGCTCAACCCTGGGGCAACGCGCGCCGCCGCGGCGGAGAAAATATCTATTCTCGTCCAGGGCGACCAATGCGTTTCTTTGAGCTTTGCCCCCGGCTCCAGTAGCGCGGTCGGCAGACCGCGCGACGGAGAGAACTTCAGTTCGAAAGAGTCAGTGGGTTTAAAAATAGTAAGAAAAATGGCCAAACCGCCTAATGCCGCGCCCGCTATTTTTTGCTTAATATCTTTCGCAAGTAAAATCCCGCCTGTCGCGGACAAAATGGCAGCGATCCAACAGGAAGAAAGTGGAAGAAAGAAAAAGGGGAGAAGCGCTCCAACGCCAGCGCCGATAAGATCTCCCGAATAGAGAAGAAAAGATTTTTCGGGCATTTTTGAAAGAAGAGAGGCGATAGTCAATCCCGCAAAAAGGAATGGAATCGTAAATAAAAAATAAAATATTGAAACTTTTAACCAGGGCCCCCACTCCCAGACCAACCGCTGAGAATCAACTGAAATGAAATGAGCAGCCGCAAGAATTAGCGGGATAGATATCGACAATGCGAGCGGCCATTTTGATGCATCTCCTTCCCTGACCTTCCTCAGACGGGAGAGGAGGGGGGTTGCAATGCCATAACCGAGCAGAGCAAGGCTGATCACCATATATGAGAGCTCCTGACCATGCGCGATGGAAAGAAGACGGGCAAGAGAGACCTCAAACATCAGCGCCGAAGCGGAAACAAAGAAAATGGCAATCGTTGTTTTGAGCATTACCATCAGGATAGCTCTTCCTTACTCCGCCTTGTCAAGAATTTTGGGGGATGATATACGAGTCCCCATGTTTAGAACCGTTTTGAAGTCCAAAATTCATAGGGCAACGGTGACCGATGCCAATCCCGACTATGAAGGCTCTATTTCAATAGATGCAAGCCTCATGGAGATGGCAAATATTCTCCCTTATGAAAAAATAGATATCTATAACATCACAAACGGTGAGCGCTTTTCGACCTACGCCATTGAAGCCCCGCCGAATAGCAAAATGATCTGTATCAATGGCGCCGCCGCGCACAAGGCAAAACAGGGGGATCTGATTATCATTGCAAGTTATCAGATTGTTTCAGAAGAAGAGGCGCGGCAATTAAAACCGATTATTGTTCGTGTGAACACGGAGATTCCTCACGCTTCGCGTTCGGAATGACACTAGGCATTACCCGAAATAATGGGGCGTGAAATATAGCTGGGGCGCTGCAAAATGTCCGCCTTGAACCTCCCCTTGCGCTTGAGAGGGGATTTAAAAAGCTGATCGGGATCTTTTACAAGAAGGGCACGCTTTAAAACCTCATCCATACCCTCTACAGCCACAATTTCGATCGATTTTGTCACAACAGACGGCACATCTTTCAGGTCTTTTAAGTTATCTTTCGGAATTAATACCGTTTTAATGCCAGCCCGGTAAGCCGCCAAAAGCTTCTCTTTTAATCCCCCAATGGGGAGCACACGTCCCCGAAGGGTAATCTCACCCGTCATTGCAATTTCTTTTCTAACCGGCACACGAAGCAAAGCCGATGTCAGAGAAGTCGCCATTGTAATCCCGGCAGAAGGCCCGTCTTTTGGGATCCCCCCTTCCGGAACATGGATATGAATATCGACCTCATGATAAAAACCGGTGATCAGCCCTAACCGTTCGGCGCGGGACCTCACATAGCTCAGCGCCGCGCGCGCCGACTCCTGCATAACCTCACCCAGCTTCCCTGTAATGGTTAACTTCCCCTTCCCCGGCATAATGGTGCACTCAATGGAAAGGAGATCCCCCCCCATCTCGGTCCACGCAAGGCCATTCGTAAGTCCTATTTCGTCCCTCGCTTCCATTCCAATCGATCGGTATTTTTCAATCCCCAAAAACTCTCCGATTAACTTTTCTTTGATAACCAGTTTTGACTTCTCTGTCTTCCCTTTCTCAACAATATCTTTGGCGAGTTTTCTCAAAATATTGGCAATTTCGCGCTCTAAATTCCGGACCCCAGCTTCTTTCGTATATTTATGAATAATCTTTAAAATCGCTTCATCTTCAAAATGAATCTCACAGTTTTTCAATCCATTCAGTTCTTTCTGTTTTGTAATTAAAAAATTCTTTGCGATATGGAGTTTTTCTTCATCCGTATACCCTGAAATCGCGATCACCTCCATCCGGTCAAGGAGGGGGCGCTGAATATTATGAAGGGAATTGGCTGTCAGGATAAATAAAACCTTCGACAGATCATAATCGACTTCAAGGTAATGATCGTTAAACGCCACATTCTGTTCAGGATCGAGAACTTCGAGAAGAGCTGATGCTGGATCCCCCCGAAAATCCATTGACATCTTATCAATCTCATCGAGAAGATAAACCGGGTTATTCGAACCCGCCTTTTTCATCGACTGAATAATTTTTCCCGGAAGCGCGCCGATATACGTTCTTCGGTGTCCCCGGATTTCGGCCTCATCCCGCACCCCTCCCAGCGAGCATCGGATAAATTTTCTTCCCAGTGTTCGCGCAATTGAACGGGCCAGAGATGTCTTTCCAACTCCAGGCGGTCCAACCAGGCACAGAATGGGACCCCGGATTTTATTCGAAAGCGTCTGCACTGCCAGGTGCTCTAAAATCCGTGATTTCATCTCCTGAAGTCCATAATGATCTTCATCGAGAATCATCTTCGCATCTTTGAGATCTGTCTTGTCTTTCGTATACTCCCCCCACGGCAAAGAGATGACCCAATCGATATAATTCCGGACAACGGTCGCCTCGGCCGACATCGGAGACATCATCTTGAGTTTTTTAAGCTCCTTCCTGATACGTTTCTCGGCCTCCTCTGAGAGCTTCTTTTGCCTGAGCGCCTTCTCAATGTCTATGATCTCTGATTTGAACTCATCTCTCTCGCCCAATTCCTTCTGAATCGCCTGCATCTGCTCATTCAGATAATATTCTTTCTGGGATCGCTCCATCTGCTTTTTAACGCGGTTTCGGATCCTTCTTTCGATTTGAAGAATCTCGATCTCCCCCTGCATGAACCCCACCAATTTTTCAAGACGCAGAGCTGGCGATTCAATTTCCAGAATCTCTTGTTTATTCTCAAGTTTCAGATTGAGATGAGAAACAACCGTATCCGCGAGTTTTCCCGGGCTATCGATCGCAGAAATGGTCATGAGCATCTCGGGCGGAATTTTGCGGTTGAGTTTAATGTAGGTTTCAAAAGACTCTTTGATACTCCGGACCAGCGCCTCAATCTGCGCCCCTGCAGGGGACGCCCCTTTCGGATCCTTTTCAATGATCGGCTCAACTTCGGCTTCAAAGAATTTTTCAGAAGGAAGGTATCGAACGACCCTCACCCGGCTTCGCCCCTCGATGAGAACCTTTACCGTGCCATCCGGAAGCCTTAAAAGCTGAATGATGGCGCCCAGCGTTCCAACCTTGTAAATCTCTTCCGGTGTCGGATCATTTGTCTTTGCTTTTTTCTGGGCAACCAGAAGAATATCCTTCTTTTTAGCCAGGGCCTCTTCCAGCGCCTGAATCGATTTTTCCCGCCCCACAAAGAGCGGCACTACCATATGCGGAAATACAATAATATCCCTGACAGGAAGAAGCGATACAACAAAGCGTTGATTCTCACCCTCTTTTTTTTCTTCGTCGACCATTAGGCGCTTTCGGCCTCCTTGTCTTCATCCGGTTCTGTCACTTTGATATCGATCCCCGCCTTTACCTTATCAGAACCAAAGATAAGCAGCGGTTTTTCCATCTTTAGAATAACATCTTCATTTACCACACATTCCCGGACATTTTTAAGGGAGGGAAGCTCATACATCACATCCAGCATCGTCTGCTCCAAAATCGCCCTCAGCCCCCGGGCGCCGGTTTTTCTTTTCAGCGCTTCCCGGGTGACGGCCACCAGCGCTTCCTGCGTAAATCTCAGCTTCACATTTTCCATCTCAAAAAGACGCATATATTGCTTCGTCAGCGAATTTTTGGGCTTTACCAGAATTTCTATCAAGGCATCTTCGCTCAGCTCATGAAGGGTTGCTAAAATCGGAAGCCGTCCGATAAATTCAGGGATCATGCCATATTTTAAAAGATCTTCGGTTTGAACTTTTTCAAGAGATTCAGTCACAGATCTCTGTGATTTCGGTTTAATCTGGGCGCCGATCCCCATCCGTCGCTTTTCAACCCGCGTATCAATAATATTTTCAAGTCCTACAAATGCCCCGCCAAAAATAAATAAAATATCTGTCGTGTTGACCTGCAAAAAATCCTGCTGCGGATGCTTTCTCCCCCCCTTGGGAGGAACATTCGCGATGGTCCCCTCCATGAGTTTTAAGAGCGCCTGCTGAACCCCTTCGCCAGAAACATCCCGCGTAATCGACGGGCTTTCGCCTTTTCGGGCAAGTTTGTCGACCTCGTCGACATAGACAATCCCCTTGCTTGCCTTCTCAATATCGAATTCCGCATTCTGGAGCAGATAAAGAATAATGTTCTCCACATCTTCTCCCACATAACCCGCCTCCGTAAGGGTCGTCGCATCGACAATGGTAAAAGGAACTTTTAAGATTCGGGCAAGTGTCTGCGCAAGCAGTGTCTTTCCGCTGCCGGTGGGACCAACCAGCAGAATATTGCTCTTTTGAAGCTCGACATCACCCCCCACTTTCTTTTCATTGATTCTTTTGTAGTGATTATAAACAGCGACAGAAAGTATTTTTTTGGCACGCTCCTGACCGATCACATATTCATCGAGCGCCGCTTTAATTTCGGCGGGTTTTGGAAGCGCCAGCTCGCCAATACGCCCCTGTTCACGCGCCCCTTCTTCTGAAATAATATCGTTACAGAGATCAATACATTCATCGCAGATATAGACCGTTGGCCCCGCAATCAGTTTCTTGACCTCTTTTTGACTTTTTCCACAAAATGAACAATAGAGATTCCCAAATTCATCGCCGCGTTTTCGATTGTTTGTCATATAAATCTCCTGTTTATTTCTTCTTTATTTCTTCGGGGCCGTCACACGATGCCGCACAATTTGATCAATTAAACCATACTTCACGGCATCGTCAGCGGACATATAATAGTCGCGCTCAGTATCCTTTTCAATGGCTTCATAAGTCTGGCCCGTATGCGCCACCAGAATTTCATTGATCTTTTTACGAAGAAGCAGGATCTCTTTTGCCTGAATATCGATATCGGTGGCTTGCCCCCGAAATCCCCCCATCGGCTGATGGATCAGAATGCGCGAATGCGGCATGGCAAATCGCTTTTTCTTCTGACCGGCCCCCAGAAGGAGCGCGCCCATACTCGCGGCCATTCCCACACAGTAGGTTGATACATCGGGTTTAATGTATTGCATAACATCATAAATCGCGAGGCCGGCCGTCACAGATCCTCCCGGTGAATTGATATAAAGGCTGATCTCTTTATCAGGATCTTCAGCTTCGAGGAAAAGCATTTGAGCGATGATGAGATTTGAAATTTCATCATCGATCGGAGAACCGATGAAAACAATGCGATCCCTCAGCAATCGGGAAAAGATATCGAAGGATCGTTCCCCTCTGGCTGTCTGCTCCACTACAATCGGAATAAGTGACATGCTGGCTTTAGTATAGGACAAGTAAGAAAGGCGTTCAACTATTTATATCTTAAGT
>CAYMPL010000075.1:0-7888 GCA_964392415.1 uncultured bacterium
AACCATTGTATGCGGAAATCCGAAGTGTAAAGATAACGGTTCCCAAAGAGACGCCGATAACGGCTCCAAACGTTCGCATAGTCGCAATCATGGCCGCCGCAGTCCCGAGGTGATGTTTGAGCACTGCCCCCATTAACCCACTGTTATTGGGGGCTTGAAAAAGTCCCCCGGCAAGCCCTACACAGAGGAGTTTTACAAAAATTTCAGACGTTGAACTTGCGAGGGTTGTTTTTCCAAACCAGAAATAGGCCAAGGCAATCAGAAAAAGCCCCGAGGGGACCAAAATCCGATATCCGATTCGATCTGAAATGGCGCCGAATAACGGGGTTGAAATCGCAAAGGCGAGTGGGATCGCCATCATGATCAGACCAATTTCTTTTTGCGAATAAGTCATCGCTTCCGCCAGAAAAAAAGGGGTGAGAAAATAGAGAATAAAGAGGGAGATACAATGAAGAAGAAGCGAAAGATTTCCGAATAAAAAAAACCGATCTTTAAAAAGAGAGAGATCAAGCACGCCGTGTGGATTCTTCCATTCCCATTTTAAAAAAAGTATTCCACCCATTAAAAACAAACCGGCAAAAAGAAATGTGTAGGCCGAATGAAATCCCCAACTAAGAATATTTGTGAATAAAAAAAGGAGAGAGCCGAAGCTCAAAATCACAAAAAAAGAACCCAAAAAATCGAATCGCAGAGGGGATGACGTTCCTTGATCTTTCGGAAGAAATTTAAATGCCCAGAATAGTCCGATCAGCCCCATCGGGATATTAATAAAAAAAACCGATTTCCATGAAAAATAGTGTGTCAGAAGCCCGGAAATCGGAGCACCCGATAAAAGCCCGATCGATGCCATCGTCCCCATAAATCCCATGGCCTTGCCCCGCTCGCTGGCCGGGAAAGAATCAACCAGGATGGCCGGAGAAAGGGACATGACAATGGCTCCCCCAATCCCCTGAAAGATCCGGAAAAAAATCAATTGATCGAGTGTTTTGGCGAATGAACAGAGCAGCGCGCAAGTAATGAAGACAAAAAAACCTATCTTAAATAAGCGGTTTTTCCCCCAAAGATCCCCAAATCGTCCCATCGGCAGAAGCAGCGAACAGGCGGTCAGGAGATAAGAAATCATGACCCATTGCACATGCTTCATGGCGGCATGAAAATCGCGCGAAATGGCCGGGAGCGCCACATTGATTGCGCTTGAATCGAGGGTGGCCATCAATGTTGCAAACGAGACAGAAGCAAAGCCGATCCAGCCAAGCTTTTTCTCGTCCATTTATGTATCGTAGCGGTTTTTTTGGGGGGTTGCAATGATAGCCAACTACAGCGTATGTCATCCTGAGGGCAAAACCCTCTGTCATCCTGAGGGCGAAGCCCGAAGGATCTCAGACAATGACAATATTATTTTCAAACATCTTGATCGTTGGTCATAGAAATATCGGTGATATTTTTCACAATATGGCTGTCTTAAAGCCTCTTCATCTCGCTTTTCCCAACGCAAAAATATCATGGTTAACCTCTGAAACAGGAAAAACCCTTCTTGAGCATAATTCCTATCTCTCTGAAATCTTCATCCTTTTTAAAAAAAGGAATGGAAAAATGAAAACAATGAAAGAGCGGTTGAAATTGATTTATTCACTTCGTCAAAAAAAATTCGATCTTACGATTAATCTTAAAAAAGGGAGTTATTGGGCTTATTTTCTGGGAGCCCCCGTTTGGTCGATTCCATCTTATTACAAATCAGTGAAACGCAATGTTCATGTGATTGATATCTACCTTAATCTCATGCGGCAGCATGGGATTTTTGTTTCTTCAAAGGATTTGGATATGAGAATCATGCCGACACTCTCTGAAAAGAGACATCTCGATGAAATCCTGGCGCAAAACAACCATGCCTCTTTCAAAAAAACAGCGATCATTGCGCCGTTTTCAAACTGGCATGCAAAAGAGTGGAATCTTAAAAACTTTGCAAGGCTCTCCCAAACACTGGCTGAGAGGCACTCTATACAGACGGTTTTTGTGGGGGGAGAAAATGACTGTGAAAAAATGAGAAAAATTAGCGAGTATAAAAACTATTTTATAGATCTTGTTGGAAAAATCTCGCTTAGGCAGCTGGCTGCTTTATATGAAAAAGCGGCGCTTGCCATCGGGGGCGACAGCGGTCCCTTTCATCTTGCAACCAATATGGGTGTTCCGGCCATTGGTATTTTTGCGCCGACGCCGCATGAAAGGTACGGGCCGTATTTTAGCCGGGAATTAACGGTTTCTTGTGAAGAGGATCTGGGTTGCAATCCCTGTTTTTCGGGAAAGAATCTCATGGCCTGCGGAGTTTATAATCGGACGACACCCTGCATGGAAAAGATCACAGTGGACGCAGTTTACCAGAGTGTTTTGAAGGTTATGGACCCGACTGGCTTCGAACCAGCGACCTTCGCATTGCGAACGCGACGCTCTCCCAACTGAGCTACGGGCCCGTGTAGCAAGCCATTTGCCTGAGGCAAATGGCGCGCAGTATAATTGATTTCTTTTTCCTTTTAAAAGAATCCCTCTTTTTTTTCAATCTCTTTATCCCCCACAATCCATAGGGGATCATCCCAATGAAACTTAACGTGGCCCATCTTAAATCAATGCTTTTGGCCCAATTCTAATCCGTCGTTTCCAAGATTATCTTAGTGGTTCAGATTTTAGTCTGGATCAAAGACATGGTTTTCCACTGTCAATATTGTTAACCCGATTTTTTTAATTTCTTTTGAACAAACCAATAATCTTCAAGGAATCTTTCAACAGCATGAATAATGAGTTGTTGATATTTGCGATCATTCTCTTCAGCAATCTCCCGTAACGCTTGAATATCTTCCTCTGGGAGACGCAATGAAATAAGTTTGCTCCTCCCGCGTCCAAGAAGTTTACGACGCTCAATAGCGTTAAGGGCCCGACTTGCCTTCATGACAGAAAGTCCTTCTTCCCCCTCAAAGATTTCTGCTGCTTTTGACCAATTTTTCTCTTGTTCTTCCTTATTTATTTTTTTTTGTTTTTTGCTCATAAATTTTAATTTTCTCCTCTGATGGTTCAAAGGCAGTGATCAAGTTTCTAATTTCTCGATGTTTTTCCCAAACCACCAATAACTGTCTTCCTCCTTGAGTCCTCCCAATGGTCCAATACCGCCTAAAAGGCGGAAAATGTAACTGTTCAGGAGCGATCAGTGGAACCGTAGTTGGATCTTCAAAAACAACCTCCCATGCTTCTTCGATAGACACAGCATGTTTCCTGATGTGTCTGGCTGCCCACTCTTTGTTATCCCACACGAAAAAAGCATAGCAAGAGTTGGATAAAATGTAAATACAATTATATATACAATATTTCTCTAAAATTCTACTAGAATTTGACAAAAGGCGCTACGAATAGTCATCTTGAGGGCGACAAATGGCCATCCTGAGGGCAAAGCCCAAAGGATCTCCGTTAGAGATTCCTCATGCTTCGCATTCGGAATGACCATTTGCCAACCTGGGCCCAGAATTCCCCTTGATTTCCTATAACCGTGGTGATAATGGCAGACCTCATAAAGGAGAGTGAGACATGAATCTGAATAGTATAGCAATGAAGTATTTTTCGGGTTTTTTGGCATTTTTATTTTCATACACCGTTTGCTTTAACGCATCGGCGCAACCATCAGCGACGGTGGCTTCATTTTACAGAGTCCCCGGAATCATTGAAAGGTTGAATAAGGGAATTTTGGAAACAGAAACCGTTTCTAATCTGTCCGATGTGATAAACGGCTCACTTGGAGAACTGATGTCGATTGCAAAATCAGAAATCTCTCAGGAATCCCAAGAGAAAATGATTTTTGAAATGGATCAAGCGATAAATGATTTCAATCTGGTTCTGGCAGAGTTGGAAGGACAACTGACAGAATTGGAAGCCGCTGTGAGCGAAAATAAAATTTCCCAGTTTCGTGCCGACGAAATGGCGCGCACACTGATGCATGAATTTTACTACCATGCTTTATTAAAGAGGTTTCATCAGGCCCCTTTTAAGGATTTTAAGGAATTAAGCGGCGAGGCTAAAAGCCATGCCTTTCATGTCATTAATGAACATATTGGGAAAGGCGGCATTTCTTCCTTTCTAAAAGAAGTTCAGTTAATGGAGGATCAGACGAGCCAAGGGTATCCATTTGCCTGGACGACCCTTGCCATTGGAGGAGTTATCCTTCTTATCTTCTTGATTTTGTATTACTCACAGGAAAAGCATTCTTTAAAAGAAGATCTTTGTAAGCTTTGGGAAAAAATTAAATTTTGGGATTAAGATTTATTTTGCTTTGCGCCATTTTGGCGAGTTCTCTGCTATCCCATATCCTGTGGGCTGGTCCTGAACGTCGAACGTTGATCTTTTTTTTATCATCAGATGCCAGGCGATTTCATAGCCCCTTGAGAGAGATTAAGAACGGGGAAGAAACATTAAGAAACATCTATTTTTCTCAAGAACACTTCCTTTACATTCAGAAAACGGCGATTCAAAAAAGAAAGACATTTAATAGTATCATCTATTACGATCCAGCCTCTGACGCTCCTCAAACCGATTCGAAAATCGTTGCAGTGACGGATCGAAGTTATAAAGAGATCTCGCTTGTTGAGACAGATTCGGTTCGAGATCCGTTCGTTGCTTTATTGAAATACATTGAACCGGGCACTCGTGTGTCTCTGATCTATTTTGGCCACAGTTTGATATCCCCCTATCAATATTCTTCGCAAGATCTTTTTCCGCATTCTTATGATGAGTCATCTCCGAAGGCGCCTTTTAGACTTTCCCAATTTGCGCAGGAAATCAAAAAAACGGGGATTCGATATGAAAGTATCTCTTTTTTTTCATGCCGCATGAGCAGCATTGAAGTTCTTACAGCGCTTTCTCCTTACACCGATTATGTTTTAGCGAATGCTTATCCGACCTCACACAAGGCATGGTGGGCAAGTTTTACATTTATGGAGGAGCTTCATGAAGCCGACACAACAGAAGAGATGCTTCGAAAGATTCTTTTTGTGAATCGTTTAAACAGTCAAAAAAATCTTCAAACAGGCAGGTATCTTCGCGCATCTCATCACTGGAACTATTTTCGATTGTCATATGTGAAGCCGTTTAATCAGGCTCTTGAAGAAGTGTGGCAATATATCTATCGCGCCTTTATAGCTGAAAAGCGTTTTCAAGATTTGGCTGACCTTATGGAACTTTCAAAACCGAGCGGCAACTGGGAAAAACATCTCATGGAAGGAATTGATCTTGGAAAGTTTCTCCTGAACTTATCGATTTCTGGGATTTCCGAGGCTCCTTCCTCAGTTAAAGCTGCCCTCGATTTAATGATAACTCCGGAGGCGCTTTTGGCAGAACCTTATAATGGAAAAGATGATTCTGGCTTATGGATGGTTTCACGCTTTTCTGAATTATTCAAAGAGGAGTATGCATCGCTCAATTTTCCTACGTTTATTTATTTTCTTCCTCTGAAAAGATTTCAGTAAAGAGAGTGGTAAAGATTTTATCAAGATCTTTTACGGCAAGGGTATAGCCATACCATTCATTAAATAGCTGGAAATCCAATTTGCTTTCTAAGACGCCAAAGCTTCTTTGCATTTCATATTTTGTCTGGTATAGGGCATAATAAGTCAAAAGAATATATTTTTGAGCGAGGGTCTTTAAGTTGTCGATAAAATAAGTTCGTTCTTCGAGAAGTTTTTCAAGAGAAGCTTCATCCGGATCATTTGTTTTAAAGTCTTCGATGGCTCTTCTAAAAATCATGAAATCTGTTGTGATCCAGCGCATATCCGTATCTTTTATAAAGGAGGGTATTTTGAGATGACTGTAGAGGTCATTTTCTAAGAAATCAAAGTCTTTCATGTTAAACCACCTTGTCTGATAGGCATTTTCAGCGGAGTTCAAAACGAAGTGAAGAACCTCCTCTACTGAAGGAATATGGGATTTGATCCCTAAGGGTGAAAAAATGAGGGCGTTTGTCAGCAAGCCGCCCAGATCAAGGCAAATAGCGCCTTCTCCAAGAACCGGAACAGCATACATAAGAGCATTCATAATTTTGACACCATAGATTCTCCAAATAAATTGTCGTTCATCGGGATCATTGGTTCTCATTACCTGGTTGACACCATGGTAGAGATAATAGCCAGCGATCAAGAAGGAGACCCCCTTCAAGAGGCGATCCAACGTTACAATACGAATCCCAGACGCTTTTTCAGCCGCCATCAGTCGAAGGTAAGCTTGAACTCGTGGCGCCAGTTTTGAAAATGGTAGCAGTGGTAGGAACCCTGGTAGAAATCTGTCAATAAAACCACGCAGACGATAGCCTATAGTTCCTTGGATCAAAGTGGCATAGTTTGTTTCCACATATCGGACATAACGATCAATGAGTTTCAATTTGCGTTCTTTCGTTTTGTTAATCTGCCCGATGGATAGAGCAGCCTGGGCCTTTTCTGCTTGAAGAGCTTCTTCTGTGAGTTGGCCGCTTTTGATTTTCATATCTAAATCTTTTTGAATCTGCTCAATCACTGTTGCCGCATGTCCCTCCACAGTCTTTTTAACTGTATTAACGGTTGGTTCATACCAGGCGCCCGCCAACAATCGTGATCGCAGTTTTTCTGCAACATTGTCGAGGACATGAGAGGCATTTTTGGCAACCCCCGCCAAAGCGGGTTGTCCCCCCAAATGGGCGTTTTTAAACCAGCGGGACAAACTCTCGATCTGATTTGCCGCGCTATAGGCATAACGATTATAATTACTGAAGGCGAGTAGGTTTCTTAAATAGCTCTCTACGAGTGGAATGTATTGAAGGCCAACGACTTCTAATTGAATGGAGAGCCGATTTCCGATCTGATTTATTTCATAACGAATGGGAGTGTTCATATTTTCCATCTCACTTAAAATTTCCTGGATAGCTCCCTTGAAATCTTTGTTTTCTTCACCAGGCGGCGCCTCAAATTCTTCTTTGGGAAGGATGAATTTGATGGCTATTGAAGAAGGATTTCCAAGGTGGTCTTTACCGAGAATTAACTGTGCAATATCTGGCTCGTAAATGAGCGCTCGGGGATCTGCAAGGAATTGGGTTATCAAGACAAGAGCCGTTTTTCGTTCAATCCCCACATATGACATTTCGACCTGGTCAAAGTGCTCAGCAAAAAAATGAAGCTTGATCAACTTTTCAAGATAGAGCGACTGAGACTGATTATATCGATTCAAAGAAGGTCGATTCAATCTGAGAGCATTTTGTAAATTTTCAGTGGCTTTCGAAATTTGTAAGGCTGAGAGAAATGTTTCTTCCCCATCCCTCTCATTTAAAAGTTTTACAGTTTGCTCCAGAAGTTCTTTCGCTTTTGGATTTAAAACAAATTCTTTTGCGTTCATGATGAGTGAGATCCCCATTTCCCGTTTTTCGACATGATCTGATTTTAAGATTTCAATGGCAGAATAGATTTTAGGGGAAAACTGAATAGGATCGGCATAAGCCGTCTTTACAAGGACAGGCAAAGATAAGAGAAATAAACCAAAAAATATAAAGGCTTTAATTTTCATAACCTTTCCCCTTAGGCAGTCTGTCGGCCTATGGCAGCCACGAGGCAAACTCAAATTGGAGAATTTATACATAACCAATGGACTGTCAGCAAGCAAAATTGTCCGAAAGTATAGGCGCTCAAAAGCGTCCGATATTTGAGACTTCGAAAACGGCGGGCGGTGCGGATGGTTTCAATGGCCATGCGCATCATCCGCAAAGAGCCATTGCCAACGCTTAATGACGACACTTCTCCGAATCCCAAATGTATCCTCGTCATTTTAAAAATGGAGCAAGAATCGTAATCAACGGATTGCAGGTTTGAGTCCTGGAAAAGAATACAAAAAGAAT
>CAYMPL010000076.1:0-7769 GCA_964392415.1 uncultured bacterium
CAAAAAAGGTTACGCCGCCTTTATCCCTATTTCCACACTTTTTGATTCTACCCCCTTTAAAACAAGATCATAGCAGATCTTATTTATTCTCTTTTTTTAAATCACAACATTCTGAACGACCATCGCTCAGATTTTTTTGAGACTATATGTAGATTCTGGTGAAAAAGCGCTTTAATTTCAGGAAAGCGACTGTCTCACCCTAGATTGGCACAGAGGGCAAATCGATGGGATAATATTTTTTATTTCGAGCAACGCTTTGTTTTTCAGAAAACGTAAAATAAGGGCATGGCAAGAGAAGGTTCAGCCGGTTTTTCAAACAATAAAGCTCTGGGAAATCCGCCTTCAATGAGATATTCTTCGAAAGGGGTTTTTCCTGTGAGCAACTTAAACTCATAATAATCAAATGGAAAGAGTTCAAGCGTAAGGTGGCGGCCAGTCAGCGCTATCGAAGCTGGTCAAAAAAGATAATTGAATTGTGTTGATTAATTCCATTAAACGCCGTAAAATGGAGTTGATGTATACACGTTTACTAAAGCCGCCAAAGAGTTCTTTTTTTCTTTTTGGTGCGAGAGGTTCTGGAAAGAGCACGTGGTTAAAAAGAGAGTTTGGAAATGCGAAGTGGTTTAATTTGTTAGATGAATCTCTATACCAGCACCTCTTGGTTTCTCCTGAATCTTTCCGAAATCAAATTCGAGCGCTTAAGCCAAAAGAATGGGTAGTTGTTGATGAGGTGCAACGTCTGCCAAATCTATTGAATGAAGTCCATCGTGGCATTGAGGAGTTTGGGCTTCATTTTGCGCTCACGGGCTCAAGCGCGCGCAAGCTCAAGCGAGCAGGGGTGAATTTATTGGCGGGACGGGCGCGCTTTCGGTCGATGTTACCCCTTTTGCCAAGAGAATTGGATAAAGATTTTGATATTGAAAAAGTGCTCAGATGGGGGAGTCTACCCCTGATTTGGACATCAGAAAACCGAGATGAAACATTAACAGATTATGTTCGTTTTTATCTCAAGGAAGAAATTCAGGCTGAGGCGCTGGTACGTAATCTAGCGGGATTTGCCCGGAACTTGCCTGTTGCCGCTCTTTACAATGGTCAGATATTAAATATATCGAGCCTTGCTAGAGATGCAGAGATTGAGCGAAAGACTGCCGAAGGATATATTCAAATTTTAGAAGATACATTATTGGTTAAAAAATTATATCCTTATCAAGCAAAAGTTACTGTTAGAGAAAAGAAGAAATCAAAGCTCTATTGGATTGATCCTGGGATTGTGCGTGCCGCAAAGGGAATTCGCGGAATGGTGACTCCTGAAGAAGTTGGAAGTTTATTTGAATCATATATATTCCAAATCATCCGGCATGAAATAGAAAACAACAGAAAATTTGAAAATGTATTTTACTGGTCTCCTTCAGAAGCCAAAACTGAAGTTGATTTTCTTATACAAGATGAACGGGGATTTATAGCTGTTGAAGTTAAGGCATCAAAAAAAATCAAATCAGATCAGCTTAAAGGATTGCGCGCAGTTCGATCACTAAAGGGATTGAAACGAAAAATTTTAGTCTATCTTGGGGAGCGTCGCGAGCGAACGGAAGATGGAATTGATATATTGCCTATCAAAGATTTTGAAAATGAGATTACTTCCTAATCCCATATACAATATCACTACTGTCCGGCAACTAATCAAATAAATTCAATTGGTTAGCGATATGAGGGTTAGAGGATATGTCATGATTGTGCAAAAACACGCTCTGGATGGGCATTTTCTCAAAAATAGTTACACTTAAAACTTGTAGAATTGTGTAGAGGCTTTGGTTTAGGTTCAACCCTTCTTTTTGGTTTCAGCTATCCCTTTAAGAAATTTTGCCATCTCGACTCGTTTTTGGGTGCGTTCGAGTTTTTTCATGTATTTGGCGTATTCGAGTTCGCCGAGAACGGTATTGAGAACGGTTTGTTCGACTTCGGCCTTTGCTTTTTCCGCGCGCTCGAGATCTATCTCCGTCGCAGCCTCTATCTTTTCACCGAGGATGAGAACCTGGTCATTTCGAACCTCTGCAAAACCCCCCGTCACCAAAAAGTTAATATTTTCTGCATGTGACAGGGTTCTGATCACTCCTACACCAAGCGTTGTAAGAAGGGGGGTGTGCCCTGGAAGAATCGTTACTTCCCCTTTTGCGGCTGGCATGACAAGCCCATCCGCGGAAAGATTTTTTACAACCGTTTTTCGGGGAGTCACAATGGTGAGGCTTAATAGCATTAAGCAGTTCCCCGAATTTTCTTTGCTTTCTCAACCACCTCTTCAATCGATCCAACCATATAAAATGCCTGTTCTGGAAGATCGTCGTGCCTCCCTTCGACAATTTCTTTAAAACTTCGGATAGTATCAGCAAGCTCTACATACCGACCAGAAGTTCCTGTAAACTGCTCCGCCACAAAAAAAGGCTGTGAGAGAAACTTTTGAAGCTTTCGAGCGCGGGTTACAATGAGCTTATCTTCTTCTGTCAGTTCATCGAGCCCTAGAATCGCAATAATGTCTTGCAGTTCTTTATACCTCTGCAGAATCTGCTGCACCGCGCGTGTTACCTGATAGTGTTCTTCCCCGACAATTTCAGGATCCAAGATTCTCGATGTTGAAGCCAACGGATCAACAGCGGGATAAATTCCAAGCTCAGCAATCTGACGTGAAAGGTTTGTCGTTGCATCCAAATGCGCAAAGGTGGTTGCAGGGGCTGGATCTGTATAATCATCCGCAGGAACATAAATCGCCTGAACGGATGTAATAGACCCTTTCGTTGTCGTCGTAATTCTCTCCTGTAGTTCTCCCATCTCTGTGCCAAGTGTCGGCTGATAGCCGACAGCAGAAGGGATCCTCCCAAGCAACGCGGAGATCTCTGAGCCCGCCTGTGTAAAACGGAAGATGTTATCGATGAAGAGAAGAACATCCTTTCCTTCTTCATCCCGAAAATACTCAGCAACGGTGAGCGCCGTAAGCCCCACACGCGCGCGAGCCCCCGGTGGTTCATTCATTTGTCCATAAACAAGCGCCGCTTTGTTTAAAACACCCGATTCCTTCATTTCGTGCCAAAGGTCATTCCCCTCGCGCGTTCTCTCACCCACCCCGCCAAAAACAGAATAGCCGCCGTGTTCCTTGGCAATGTTGTGAATCAACTCCATAATAATGACAGTCTTTCCCACGCCGGCGCCGCCAAAGAGTCCGATCTTTCCCCCTTTCACGTAAGGAGCCAAAAGGTCTACCACCTTAATTCCAGTGACAAGCTGCTCAACTGTAACGCTCTGTTCCGTAAATGCAGGGGGATGGCGATGAATGGGATAACGCTTTTTGGATTTAATTTCTCCGAGCTCATCCACAGGCTCACCGATGACATTCATAATCCTTCCCAACGTCTCCGGCCCCACGGGGACAGATACCCGCTCGCCTGTGTCTTGAGCCTGCTGTCCACGCACAAGTCCCTCAGACGAATCGAGCGCGATGCAGCGAACGGTATTTTCACCAAGGTGTTGGGCAACTTCAACTGTGAGATTCCATTCCTTGTTTGAAATGGCTTTGTTGGTCAATTTAATTGCCTGATAAATAGGGGGAACGCTGCCAGATGGGAATTCCACATCGACCACGGGTCCAATCACCTGTCTGATTTTTCCAATGTTGTTCATGCTCGCCTCCTTTGAGATCCCTCGTCGCTTCGCTCCTCGGGATGACCTATTATCCTTTCAGCGCCTCCGCGCCACTGACAATCTCCATCAATTCCTTGGTAATGGCCGCCTGCCGAACGCGATTTGCAACCAATGTTAGTTTTGAAATCATCTCACCCGCGTTTGTCGTCGCGGAATCCATCGCTGTCATCCGGGCGCCATGTGCGGATGAAGACGCCTCCAGCAAAATTCTATAAACCTGCACGCGAACATGTTTCGGCAGCAGCGTATTTAAAACACTTTTTCTGGAGGGTTCATAGAGATAGTCCGTTTTGTCTTTCGCCTCCCCTTCTTTTGCTGGCGTCACAGGGAGGAGGGTTTCAATAACGACTTTCTGGGAAATAGCCGTTTTAAATTCATTATAAACAAAATAGACACAATCCAGCCGATCTTTTTTAAAAGCATTCATCGCCTCATCCGCAATGACAGCCGCATGATCGAATGTCGGTTTTGCCATGACATCCGAGTAATATTTATTGAACATGGTATTTGAATATTTTTTAAGCCGTGTTTTAAAATAGTCGTGCCCTTTTCGACCTATAAAAGAAACCTTGAGTTCCTGAAAATCACCCTGTTTTTCACGAATAAATTTTTCCGCTGTGCGAATGATATTGCCATTATAACTTCCGCAAAGACCACGATCAGACGTTACAATGATGAGACTCACACGATTGGGGTGTTTATGGACAAGGAGCCGATGTCTACGCCGCTGCGCGTGAAGGGCAAGATTGGAAATGACACTAATCAACTCTCTTGCGTAGGGGCGGGCGGCAAGAATTTGATCTTGTGCCTTTCTAAGTTTTACTGCGGCAATCATCTTCATCGCTTTTGTGATCTGCTGGGTATTTTTAACGGAAGAAATTCGTCTTCTGATATCTTTCAAATTTGGCATTTATGAAACTCTATTTGAAATCCTTGTTGAAACTCTCAAGCACTTTTTCAATCTTGGCCTTTAAATCATCGTCGATTTTCTTTTTCTCGCCGATTTCTTTAAGGAGCAAAGGATGCTGCAAATCGAAATGCTCATAAAGCTCTTTTTCATATCGGCCAAGATTTTCAACAGCAATGGGGTCAAGCCACCCATTGACGCCTGCAAAGATGATGAGGGTCTGTTTTTCAACAGGAAGCGGTTGATATTGTCCCTGTTTTAGAACCTCAACCAGTCTCGCGCCCCGGCTAAGTTGCTTTTGTGTTGCCTGATCGAGATCAGATCCGAATTGAGCAAATGCGGCAAGTTCCCGGTATTGCGCAAGATCGAGCCTGAGTGAACCAGCCACCTGTTTCATCGCCTTGATTTGCGCGGCGCCGCCGACCCGTGATACCGAAAGACCTACGTTCACAGCGGGCCTGATCCCGGAATAAAAAAGATCTGTCTCGAGATAGATCTGACCATCCGTAATTGAAATCACGTTTGTGGGAATATAGGCTGAAACATCCCCCGCCTGCGTCTCGATAATCGGAAGCGCTGTCAGCGACCCCCCTCCCTTCGCATCTGAAAGCTTGGCCGCGCGCTCCAAAAGACGTGAGTGCAGATAAAAAACATCCCCCGGAAATGCTTCTCGTCCCGGCGGCCTTCGAAGGAGGAGCGACAACTGTCGGTATGCCTGCGCCTGCTTTGTAAGATCATCATAAATGATAAGGACATGCCGCCCCGTATCTCTAAAATATTCTCCAATGGTCACACCAGAGTAAGGAGCCAAAAATTGAAGCGGCGCGGGATCAGAAGCGGTTGCCGCAAGAACGATGGTATAGTCCATCGCCCCATGAACTTTCAGTTTGTCGACAACCTGAGCCACCGTCGATTGCTTTTGCCCAATCGCGACATAAATGCAAAAGACATTCTGTCCTTTCTGATTGATAATGGTGTCAACAGCCACTGCTGTTTTTCCTGTCTGCCGATCGCCAATGATCAGCTCCCGCTGTCCCCGGCCAATCGGCGTCATGGCATCGATCGCTTTGATTCCGGTCTGAAGCGGCTCTTTCACAGATTGGCGTTCCACAATCCCCGGGGCTTTAATTTCAATCCGGCGAGAATGCTTCGCCTTAATCTCCCCCCGTCCATCAATCGGCTTGGCCAGCGCATCGACAACCCTCCCTAAAAGCTCTTCTCCGACAGGAACCTCAGCAATTCTCCCAGTGCGGCGAAGGGTGTCTCCCTCACGGATTTTTGTATCGTCCCCCATAATAGCAACACCGACATTATCGGTTTCCAGGTTCATCACAAGTCCACTCACCCCACTTGAAAATTCTACCAGCTCACCTGCCATGACATGATCGATGCCGTAAATTCTCGCAACTCCATCTCCGACAGATAAAACGTGACCGATCTCAGCCACATCCATCTTCTTTTCAAAATCTTTTATTTGTGTGTGAATAATTCTACTGACTTCACTTGGCCTGATATCGACAGTCTGCATCGTTTATACTCCTCTTTCCAAATAATGCCCCAAAGATTGAAGCTGTGTCTTTATAGAACCATCAAAAATTTGATTTCCAATTTTCGTAATCACCCCTCCCATGAGCGCTGGATCTGTTTTATAGGTCATTTCCAGCTTTTTTCCAACCAGATGTTCAAGTTTCTTTTGAAGCTCTGATTTTAAGGCGGGGGCCAACTCAACCGCCGATGAAATTTCAGCAAAAGACTTTCCTTCTATGTCATTCAGTTTCTGATGAAAACTTTTGTAGACATCTGAAAAGATGCCAAAGCGATTTTGGGAAGCAATGAACATTAAAAACTTTGTTGTCAGATCGGATAATGCCATTGCTTTACAAAATTCTTCAACAAGCTGTTTTTTTTGCTGGCGGGTAAATATCTCGTTAGTAAGGATTTTATTTATTTCGCCATTTTTTTCCAAAAAATGGCGAAATGACAAAAGCTCTTCTCTTGTTTTTTCAGAAAGACGCAATTCAAGGCTCAGATCGATCATCGCCTGAGAATAGCGCTCCGCCGCCTTTGAGAGCATTTCCACCTCCTAAAATCCTATTTTTCGAATAGAATAATTCTTCCACATATTCATCCGCCAACCGCTCATGATCTTTTTTATCCAAATCTTTTTTAAGCCTTGATGCCGTCGCTTCAAAAACTTTCTTAAGTGTCGCCCGTTTTAAATAAAACCGCGCTTTGCGAAGCTCCTCATCGATTCTTTGTTCATTCTCAGACTTAAGACGCTCCAGGGTTTGCCGCAGCTGCTCCTCTGATTTTTTTCGATAGGACTCAATCTCTGCCTCCGATCTCAGATAGAGCCGCTTCTTTTCTTCCTCAATCTCAGTTAAGTTTTTTTGCGCTTTCTCATGCTGCTCCCTGGCCTGTTCAAATGTTTCCATTGAAGTTTTGATGTTTTTCTCAATTTCATCGCTTCTCGAAATGAAAAGCTGCCTCATGGGTTTTCGCAACACATAATAAAGAATCCCCCCGAAAATGAGAAAATTGACAGCAGGAAAGGCAATATCAAAAAGAAAATTGGGTCCGTGCGTCATAATACTATGCCTCTTTATCCTTCTGGCTTTACAAGTTTCTGAAAAATCTCTGAAACCATTGTATCGAGTTCTCCCTGCAAAGCCGTCTCAGATTTCGTTGATTCTTGTTGAATTTTCTCCCGTGCCCCTTTAAGCGAGATTAGAAGCGCTTCCTTCTTCTTTTCAATTTCTTCCTGCTGGCGCCGTAAAAACTCTTGCCTGAGATGCTCCTTCGTCTGGCGAATGTGGTCTTTATAGATCCCTATTTTTCGCCCCCATTCAGCGTTCAATTCACCCGTTTTCTTTGTGAGATATTCCGCCTCCTGAAGCGCCTTCGTTGTTTTTTTCCGTCGCTCTTCAATAATGGCCAAAAAAGGGATAAAAACGAACCGATTGAGCACAAACAACGTTGCCAAAAAGATCAAAAACTGTATGAAAACCGTTTCATTTGGAAATTCAAACGACATTCTTTTAATCCCTGGAGTTTATAGGCAAATAACAGTCTTCGCTAACACATTTTTGTGAGGGAAGTCAAGAGAGCTGCTTAGTTTGTGTGGTAGCCGAGTGAAAGTGTCACAGTAACAGCCGAATGATTATGTCAGTAT
>CAYMPL010000077.1:0-7272 GCA_964392415.1 uncultured bacterium
TTCTCTGCAGCGATCTCTCTGACATGATCCATGGTCAGACGATTATTGTCGATGGTGGTTATTCGATTGTGGCCTAAAGACAAATCTTCTTCTTAACCAGAGGAAGAGGGGCAGCATACAAATCAAAACCATCGGTAAATTATTCCATGGCGGCATATTGCCACCTCCTGTATCTATAAATCCGCAACCACCCCCGCCTCCGCCTTCGCCGAAGAGTTGTCCAATGACACCCCCGCCTTCTGCAGGCGCCGAAGGAATGGGGCCTTGTTCGAGGGGGGGGATGCCGGCCAGCGCCGCCTGGAAGTTGTTTTCGAAATCCTGTGGATTGAGAGCATTGACCGCATCAACGATTCCGCCCGTCGTAAAGTGGGTTTCGAGGCCGGCAATTTTTCTTACGTTGCGCGTCAAAAGCTCTTTGACAGTGGCTGCGATATCGGATGGCGGCGCTCCCTGAAATTCAGGGCGGTTTTGGATTTTGGCGTAGACCATCGCGGCAACGGCGGAAACTATTGGCGCCGCAGATGAGGTGCCATCCACAAATTCATGGATCGAATATTTTTTGAGATCTTCATTAAAGGTTCCATCGGGGTTAATCATGGCTGCTATCTTGTGCGAGACATGGGCGGCGCTAAACATGGCATCGAGCTCTGGATTTCCTGCGGGTTGGGTGAGCTGAGTCGGAACTTTAATCAGGTTTCCCGGCGCGGCCAGTTGAATAAACTTTGGATTAAAATTGGAAAAACCGGCTTTATTTCCTTCGGGAGTGATTGCACCGACGCTAATCACCCCTCTTAAGATCGATAGGGTTGCCGGCGCTCTTGCAAAGGCATTTCCTCCAAAATTAACATTGGCGACATCCTGGCCGTCATTCCCCGCGGCGGCAACGACGACAGCGCCTTTGAGCGTTGCATCAAGCACAGCATCATAGAGCGAGCAGGGGGAGAGAACTTGTCGGGTGATGCCATCCGCTTTGAAAAAACAAGGATTTGGAGTCGTAGGAACATCGAAAACAAGGCTAAGATTAATGACCTTTGCTCCATTGTTTGCCGCATGGCTGATGCCATTGATAACAGAAAGTCCACTGATCAAAATCGACGCATCCGGCTGGAGACTCGCGACCCGGATGATCATTGTCTGCCCCGAGGGGCAGAGCCCTGCCGTTCCAATGCCGTTATTCGATGTTGCCCCAATAAGACTCGCGGTTTCTATTCCATGCGTCAGATCGCCGTGGATGACCGCAATGGGGAGGCGTTTTGCATTTAGTTCGTTGTTACATTTTGCCTCAACTTGATCTTTAGGCGCCCTGTTTTTGATAAGAGCAAAACAATCATCCAGAGTTGTGTTAAAATCGGCATTTTTGTTTCTCAGGTTTAGTTTTTGTTCGTCGCTTAGATGATCCAAAAGATTGAAGCCTCCCAATGTATCAGGCTGTGAGAAGATTGCGGGCGCCAAAACAGCGCTTGCCGGATGAAAGCGGCTTTGATCGAAATCGGGATGCGTCAGGCGATTAAATGATGAATCAACGACGGCCACGGTGGCACATTCGGGATTGGGGGGATTGAATAGATCGGTGTCAAACCGGCCATTCCCAACGTCCGTTCCTGCCTTGGCTGAGACCGAACTTGCGTTAAATTTCCCTTTGCCGTCATTCTTGAAAAACCACGCGTCGATTGCGGTTTTGTCCGAAATATGAAACACGTCGTTGGGGAGGAGGCCCAGTTTGGCCACAAAGTTGTTCTCAGCGTATTTGACATTCGGATTTTCTTTCGAAATCTGTTCTTTGAGCGCTTCGAGTGAAGCGCCGCCTGTAACGTGAAATCGCGCCATTCCTAACGATGCGTTGTACGAAAGGAGGGTCATCCCATAGCGGCTCTCCAAGATTTCTATTTCGGTCTGGGTGCTTCCGCTCTGGAACCCCAGCAGAAGCTCGTTTGCAATCACCCTTTGGCCAAATCTGTTCTCTATCACTTCTGCGACTTTGGGTTCCCGATCCCATCGCTGGATGTCTTCTGTGATCATTTCGCGCCTGATGAGCGGGGGCGCTTTTTCTTCCTTAAGAGCTGGCTGTCTTGCCGCCACTTTTTCAGAGGGCTTCCACTTAATTTCAAATTTTTCCTCTTTTTCTTTTTTCGCGATTTTGCGTTCTGCTTTTTGTTCCTCTTCTTTTTCGGCAATCTCGATTTCTCTTTTGAAGTCCCCTTTAAAAATGAGGACCAAAGAGAATGTCCCCATCATGACAATTAAGAGGAGCACAAGAAGATTTGATTTATTTTCCATATTCCCTGCCTACGTTCTAAAAAATGGAAAAGCTAAGACAATGCCTTCATTTTAACATAGAAAAGCGGGTCTTCAAGAAGCTTTTAAAAAAAGAAGAAAATTTTAATCTAATTTTAATGCGGGAAGGATAAGAAGGTTGGTAAGTTTTAAATTTTGGGCTTTGCGGAGCAAGGGGAGCCCAATGTCCATCTCCATGTGCGATCGCGCAGGTTGATCTTTATAAGTTCTGCAGAGTCTGTCCCACCAGGTGACAGAAAAGCCAAAATTGGAATTTGTTTCATTTGGAAAAATAGAATGGTGAATTCGGTGAACATCAGGGGTCACAAGAACCCATCTTAGTTTTTCGTCCAGCGGGAGTGGAATGAAAATATTTGCATGATTAAAAAGGGATGAAGCATTCAAAATAATTTCAAAAATAACCGTCCCCCATGGATCTCCCCCGATGAGCATAACGGCAATCATTTTAATCATGAGAGAAATAATAATTTCAATCGGATGAAAGCGAATAGCTGTACTGACATCGAAATCGAGATCGGTATGGTGTACGCGATGGAATCTCCAAAAGAGCGGAACCTTGTGAAAAAGGCGGTGCTGATAATAGATGACAAAGTCGAGAATGAGAATTGTAAAAAGGATATGGAGCGAGTATGGAAGATGAATCAGGTTCATCAGTCCCCATTCTTCGTTTTTTGCCAGTGTCGCGGTTGAGTAGACAACTGCGCCCATGAGGAAATAGATCATGGCGGTATTCATGAGGTGGATCGTCATGTTAATGATCCAGCGGTTGGTTTTGGACTGTGAGAGTTTCCGTCTCGGAGAAAGCCATTCCCAAACGGCAAAGCCGCTCAATGCGGCCAGGAATGAGATCAAACGAAAAGCTGACGCAGACATAGCGGCAATTCAAACATTTTTTTATCTCAAGAGCAATTTTTTAAATGAAGATGCTGTTTCGACTTTGCCGAATTATAAACCCCACCCTGTTAAAAGCAATTGATTGTGATAAAATTAAAACATATGCCATTTTTAAAATATATTATTGTTTGTATTGTCGTTGTTTCCACCCATTTTTACTTTGGATGCAAACCCCCCACTGATGAGGGGATCGAAGGACCTTTGCAAAGTTCAGCCGGACTCGACGGTTCTCCCCAGGCGCCAGAAAGCACGCAGGGAACACCGGCTGTTGTAACGATAGACTCCCCAAACGCCACCTTTGAACCAAATCAACCGATCTCATTCACCGCAGTCGTTTCAGGAATCCAGGGAATTGCAAGATTTGAATGGACTATTGATGGTGTAAAAATTCCAGATCCTGCACAAACCATTAATCAGACTTTTTCCGCTGCAGGCTCTCACACCATTCAAGTCAATCTCTTTGATATTAAAAATCGCCTTTTGGGATCGGCAACACGAATTATCGATGTTGCGGCTCCAGCCGCGCCAGAACCACCGCCGCCGTCCGCGCCAGAACCACCGCCGCCGTCCGCGTCAGAACCGACGACGCCGCCAGCGCCACCACCGCCAACCACACCTCCGCCGGAGCTTGCCAGTATCGATGTAACAATGAAATGGACGGGACTCGCTTCGTGTGGAGCTCACATACTTCAGGTCTTCGCTTTTAATAGACAGGGTGACAAACTCACGGCGTTTGCCGAAGTCTTTCGAAAAACAGACATTACGAATCTGAATACGTTAAATAGCCTTGAGCCGACATTTACACTCCGTTCGGATGACTGCTTTAATGCGACCTGCACGCTCACGGCGCGCATCAAAGGTCTATTAACTTCCGATTCATGTTTTAGACTTTCACAGGTTAATCTCGTAAAAAGCTTTACAGATGGGACGCAAAAGGCCATCAATAATGTCCCTTTTATTGAGGATCCTGGGAGTCCTACTATTCCTGACTATGAGTTTAAGGCCAATCCATAATGAAAAGGGAAACGAGATGTCTTCTTTGAAAGAAAAATTTCTGGGGAAAGAAAAATTTCTGGGCTATTTTGTCATAACCGTGGCCTTTGCACTGATGACATGCGCCCCTTCTGGGGAACGCGAAGCCCCGCTGTCTGAAAATGCCCCACTGTCTGAAGATGTAAGTGCGCCTAAACCGGTAGTCCTTTCCCCAGAATTTTCGATTTTAGGGGACGATACGATTTTACCTGGAGAAACGAAGCCAATTTCATTGGTTTTTAGAAATTTTAGAACACCGCAATTTCCTTTCAACTTTGCGATTGAACCATCGACTTCCCTGACGTTTACCCCTGACCGTCAAACCCTCTCTGCTCCAGTTCAATCATTTGTAAATGTCACGGCCAATAAGAATGTGACAACGCCTTTGGAAGTTACGATAACGATCAATGGTACCGATGCACTTGGAAATAGTTTTCCGGCTTCTAAAAGAATCTCCATCGTCGCGGCATCGCCCCCTCCACCAAAGACGCTTGAAAGCGTAGATGTGATATTGACTTTCCGAATCTTCCCAGCAGGAGCGCATCATCCCAATTGTTCACTTTCAGGCACAGGTAATTTCGGAATTCACGAGCTTTTGATCCTATCGGCCAGGGCGGAACCACAGAAGATCGTAAACATTTTTGAAGCGGATTTTACAAGTCTTGATGCACTAAATACGATTGTACCGCCCATTAACGTTCTGCGCCGAGATTTTATCAATGATGTCGGTACAATTCATGTCCGCCCCCGTCGACTGCCAGATGGCTTGCCTTTAAGTGTCGAATTGATCGAGGTTAATCTCATAAAGAAATTTAATGACAATAGCACGGAAATACGGAATAAGGTAAATTTCACGGAAGCCGATCCCAATACCTTTGCCATTGGCGATAAATGCAATCAAAATGCCTACTTCGTCGATGTCAATCCGCCTTAGTAGTCTCTTTTTCTTGTTTTTATCTCAAGAGCAATTTTTTAAATGAAGATTAAAAATTGACATAAGAGAAAAGCTTATGATACCGATGCTATCTGTATCGCGGGGTGGAGCAGCCTGGTAGCTCGTCGGGCTCAATTCCGCTGATGATGTGAAGATGCGTTTGGAACATCATTCAGCAATGGGCTGTACGTGAGGAGACTTGCGTACGAACACCTGTCAAATTCGGGGAAGCCGGTGACGTGGTAATCCCGAGCCAAGCTTCATTGGCATTAAAGCTTGTGAAGAAGGTGTAGAGACTTTATGGCAGGCATCCTCTCTTTTAGAAGGATGAAGAGAAAGTCCAGACCACAAAACCAGAGTGGACAGCGAAAGCTGTAGTGGTAAGCATAACCCGGAGGTCGTAGGTTCAAATCCTACCCCCGCAACCAATCGCGTCGCCATTTCATTCGAGATGGCGACGCAATTTTTTTTCAAAATCAAAAAATAATTGACAGCGAATGTCTGTTTGTTAGAGTCGATTCACCATTTCAAAGAAATGGTGTCTTAGATTTAGGAGGTATCAAATGAGAATGAGATCGATCTTTTATCTTTTCTTTGTGTTATTTTCTTCAGTCAGTTTTGCGAATGACGAATCTTGCCAAGTGGATCCCCCTTTAACCCCCGTCCCCGTGGGAGTAAAGATTTATGTCAACAATTATCGTTATGCTGAAGGGGATCGCACTTGGATCCAGTTCTATGGAATAACGCAGGCTTTTCGCGCAAGAGATGGCTACGTCGTTACAACGGTAGAAGGAGAAGAGCCGAGTGTGTATCGAATGATTTACGTTACAAAAAGGCGCAGGTTTGTAACCGATTTTATAAAACTGAGCGAAAAAAATACAACTCGAATTGAAATCTTCTTTAAGGTGTTGGATGGGAGCCTGTTTTCAACAGTGGGCTTTGCAAATAGCCATCAAGACGGATTCTGTGGTTTTACTGAAACCGGACGCGCTGATTAAGGAATTTTAAAAAAGGAGGGGATATGAGCCAAATAAGGTATGTTGTGTTCGGTCTTTTTTTATCTTTTATTCTGAGTCTTCCTGTTTGGGCTGAAGAGGGGGGAGAGGATGTTCCAAAAGATCACCCTACAGCCACGCTGGTTCGTCACAGCGGCGAACAGACATTTTCCGTGAGGCTCAGTAAAAATCTTTTTCGCACTGAATATCGGGATTCATGGCATGAACATTCGCACATCGGTGACCATCATGAAGGGCATGACCCATCAACATGGTATGAACAGTACGAGGATCTGGAACCCTATTATGAGACCGAGTTCTACTGGGATTGGGAGACGTATTACGACTATGAATATTATAAAGAGTGGGTCTGTTATCCGAACCAGCCTTGTCAATGGGTTTGGAAGACGCGTCCCGTGCTAAAACGCCGTTGGGTGCAAAAATCGAGACAGGTATTGAAATATCGCACGGTGATCAGGACACGGTTGAGAACCTTTACCGAGTATCATTCCCATCAGGTTCCGGTACAGGTTTATGATCGCACCGTTGAAACGGAGATAACGCTTCACTTCCCGGAAGGGGCTTACCTAAACGCAAATGAGACGGAGAAGGTGGAGATCTCTTTTGATGGTGAAAATGTGATGGTGAAGCCTTCGAGTTCTTTTTATATCTATCGGGAAGTGGAGAGGGTCGGCGATTTACGTCAGCTGGTCATCACCCTCGGTTTGGGGACGCTCGATCCAGATGATTATGGGAAGATCTCCATCTCCGGTTTGAGTCTTCGAGGGGAAGATGAGCAGGCAAGACTTCACTTTGTTGATGAAAAACCGTTTTATCGGGTAAAAACAACATACCATCTTCAGTTGGTCGATGAAGCGGGGCGTGTGGTTGTCGATGCCGATATTCCTCTCGATGAAGCGAGCGAACCCTTAAGAACCTTCGGGGTGCTATTGGTCCCTGGCGAAGGGGCGCTTGGGCGGGATGTCTCTCAGTACATTAGAGGATACATCGACTATCGGATTCGCCTCTTTGTTGTTCGGGAATCGCCACTCTTCGAAGGGGGAAAACTCGAATTCCTCGTTGAGGCAAAACGAAAAGGGGTGCTCGATAATTCGGCATTTT
>CAYMPL010000078.1:0-7020 GCA_964392415.1 uncultured bacterium
TCCAAATAAAAAAAGAGCCGCAAGGCTCTTTTTTTTATTTGGAGGCAATCCAATGAGCAAACAGTCCTGTGGACTGTTTGCAGTCAAAGGTGGGAATCGAATGCCGGAAGCAGCCGGGAACCCGCTTGCGGGTGGCTGCTGAGGCGGGGTCGCAGCCCGAGCGCGATAGCGCGAGGAGCTGTGACCGATTCCCACCGCCTCCAAAATTTGTCATTCTGAGCCGAAGGCGAAGAATCCCTAAAAACTGTTGACCTTCGTTTTGAAAATATCTATACTTTTTTGTAGGTTCAATAAAGTTGTGTAAAAATAAGGAAGGATAATCTATGAAGCTTATGCTGATCAGCGGTATCGTTACGAATGCGGCGCAATCTAATCCGGAATGGGCGGCGGAATATGATAACGGGGATTTTTCCCCGAGTGGTTTAATGTATATTGCAGGGTATCTTAGGCATCATGGCCCCCAGCATGAAGTTAAAATTCTCGATGCGAATTTGCTTCGGTATACACAGGAAGATATTGAGCGGGATATCAGAGATTTTATGCCGGATGTAGTCGGGATGACCACCTATACAGATATTCTTTTTGATACGCTGGAAACGATACGCGTTGTAAAAAGGGTTTCAAAAGATATAAAAACAGTTCTAGGCGGAGCGCATCCGACAAACCATCCTCTTGAAACCATCGCTATCCCGGAAGTTGATTTTGTCTGCATTGGTGAGGGAGAAATCCTTGTGTTCGAATTGATGGAGGCTTTAGAGGGAAAGCGTGAATTTTCAGGCATCAAGGGACTTGTTTGGAAAGATAAGGATGGAAATATCGTTAGGAATGAGGGGTCTGGATATGTCCCTAATTTGAATCTTCTGCCGCAACCCGCTTTTGATCTGCTCCCCTATGAAAAGTATTACAGCATGATTGGAACGGGCGCCTCCACAGGGGTTATTTGTTCATCACGCGGCTGTCCCTATCAATGTACGTTTTGCAGCAAGCCCTTCAGTACATACCGAGGGCGCACTGTCGAAAATATTATTGATGAAATGAGGCTTTATTATGATCGCGGGATACGCGAGTTTATGTTTTTCGACGACATGTTTAATCTACCTGCCAAGCGGGCTCTGAAAGTTTCAGAAGCGATCAGGGCTAATTTTCCGGATATTCAATGGTGTTTTCGTGGACGCGCGGATCAAATTACGGAAGAGCTGGGTGCAGAGTTGCAGAGGTCGAACTGCAAACAGGTGTCTGTCGGGGCGGAGGCGCATACGGATGAAGCCCAGAAAGAGCTTAGAACAGGAAAATCTGTCGAAAAAACAAAAAATGCGGTCCGGATTCTTAGGAAATACGGCATCAAGTCCAATACCAACTGGATTATAGGACTTCCACAGCATCGGTCGGCAAAAGATGTTAACGATTTGCTGAAAGTGGTTTTTGATATCGATCCCGACTACGTGCAATTTTCAATCCTGATGCTTTGGGATGACACGGAGCTTTACAAAGAAGCGATTCAGAAGGGTGTTATCACGGAGAGCGTTTGGGGTGACTATATTAAAAATCCCCAGCCCGGTTTCATGATTCCGGCCTGGGAGGAGCATATGTCGAGAAAAGAGCAGGCGGAGCTGCTCCGGAAGTGTTATTCGAGGTTTTATATGCGCCCAAAGGTCATATATCGTCAGATGATGGAGGTTGCTTCCTGGACGACATTTAAAGTGAAGTTCCGGGGATTTCTTTTGATGCTTATTCCTCTCTTTTATCCTATTCTCCGCTTGTTCCAATCGGATTTTTCGAGGAGAAAGCAGGTTTACCAAATCCAATAACTGTCGGAAAATACACCTCTGAAATTCACGAATTTAAAGAAGTGCGGCTGGCTGATCAGCTTGTGTCTGATCATTTGGGCCGTTTTTTATTTTGACTGGCAAAATATTTTTCAAGTCCTTCAGGGCGTTAAGCCATTCTATTTATTTCTGTTATTTTTTATTTATATTTTTGATTATCTTTTGAGGGCATTTCGATGGAGGCTTTTGCTTTATCCGGTTTGCCGGCCATTATCTTTTCTAAAAGTTTTTCACGCATATAACTTCTCCCAATTCGCAAATGTTTTTTTGCCGGCGAGATCTGGCGAGTTGTTTCGTGTCTTGCTTATCAACAAGGAATTCAATATCTCAAAAAGGACGCTTCTTGGGACACTCCTCTTTGAAAGAACACTCGATGTTTTGGCCATGGGAGGAGTGATTATGGGGGTTCTGTATGCTTCTAAAGAATCGTTATCTTCCAATGGAAATCCTTTAAAAAATTTGTTTTTTTGGGGGGTCCTTTTCATCGCGATCCCTTTTCTGATCATGACGTCTCTTTTACTATATAAATATCTTACTTCTTCCTATAAACCGACAGGATCAGTAAAAAGGTGGATAGACCGGATAGAACCGGTATTTCACGGGTTTTCTTCGACATACAGTCCCCTCCATCTCCTCGGCTTGATAGGACTCTCTCTTTTTATGTGGGTACTGAACGCGTTTATTCTCTACCTTTATATGCAATCCCTCTCATTTCATGTCCCTTTTTCTGCGGCTGTCATTGTTTTATTGTTTCAATTGCTGGGGGAGTTTATTCCGTCTGCCCCTTCGTCTTTTGGAACGTTTCACGCATCGACCCTTATCGGATGTAAAATCATTCGTCTGTCAGAAGTTCTGGGGCTTAGTCTCGGATTTCTGAATCACTTTTATGATGTGATTATCAAATGCATTTTTGGTATGCTCTCCATTCCTTTTTTAAATCTTGACTTCAAAAATCAGCTATTGGAGATTAAATTAAAAAATGTCTAAGAAGTTTTTTCTCCTCTTTCTTTTTCTATTTTTACTCTCTCAGATACCGGTTTTAATGACAAAGTTCCCCCAGGAAAGGGAGGGATGGCTGAGTGATGTTTCCTATCATTTGAATACAGAGCTTACCGGCAGCATGGCCAAAGGTGTTCCCTGGGGATCCAGTTGGTCATCCGGGAGAGGGAAATCATTTTATCTGATTCACCATGTTTTTTATAAGATTTTTGGCATAGGGGTATTTCAGGGGAGGATGGTGACATTTCTTTTTGGCCTTTTGCTCCTCTTCTTTGTATTTAAATGGGGGGCTTCGCATCTTTCTTATGAGAGCGCGATGCTTTCGACCCTTTTACTTGCGCTTTCGTTCTCTTTTTGGCCCTTTTTGCCGGTTGTCAGTCAGGACATCATTCACTGTCTTTTGTTGTTTGGCTCTTTTTATCTTTTGTATAACGCCATATCTTTAAAAAGGGGGAGTTACTATTTTGCCGCAGGTCTTGTTTCGGCCCTGGCCGTTGAAAATTCGTATCGCGGGATATCCGTCGTTCTGTCTGTTTATATCATCTATGCGCTTTTCTCAAACCGAGAAACTTTTTTAAAATATGCTTTGTATTTGGTGGGGGGCTCTCTAGCAACGTTCCTCTTTTGGTTTTCTTTGAATATTTTGCCGATGGGGGTGGATAATTTCATTCACTATCATCTCCTTGTCTCCAGAACCGAACGGAATCCCGATCTTGTGAAGATGCTGCTCAATGAGGTGAATCGGTTATTTTTATTTGTCAGATCTCAAAAACATCTGGCAAAATTTGAAATAATTTATTCAGTTTTTTTACTCATTCTTTTTTATAAGTATCGTTTGAAATTAAAGTATCCTTTTATTTCTAAATATATTTTCTCATGGCTCTGCGTGACATTTATTGCGATGTCGGTTGTTTCTCAATTAGATGAGCAGATCACTCCCAACTATATGCTGTCATACAGCATGTTTATTTGTCTTTTATGCGGTCTTAGCCTCTCTGAATTTTTGAAGCGCCGAAGATATATGGCTATGGCCTTGCTGGCCGTCATTCTCTTATCTGGAATGAGTTATAGTGCGGGCCGGCTTATTCTCTATTCACATTATTATAAAAAAGGACATACCTTGACTGATTATTTTAAAAAAATAAGTTCCAGCATTGATCCGACAAAGAATATTTTAGGGGATGTCGAATTTTGGTATGCCTTTCCCAATAGCCAATATTATGGAGGCGTTTTTTACCTGGGGAGGCTGAATCACATACTTCACGAACTGAAACCAGCGTATCTGTATGCAAACGATGAGGAAAGAGCAACGGCCATTATGAATGTTTTTAAAAAAAGAAAAATTGAATATATTGTTTCATCGACAGAAAAGGATTATTTAAAGGATCATCTGGCAGACTATTTCCCGAACCACAAGCTGCCGGAAAGAAATTTTAAATTGATTCAGACCGTAGACAACCGTTCTCTCTGGTCCAATCGTTTTCAGCAGGGACCTTCCTGCCACTATCTCATAGAAGTGTATCGAATCGCCTCTTATGAATTGTGAGCTCTAGTTTTTCCCGGCAAAGATCACCAGTCTGTTTTGTAAGGAACAGAGGCGGCTGAGCATAAACACGCCTTCAACCGCTGCGCGAAACAGATTGTTTAATTTGATTTTTGTAAGATCGGTTGAAGATTGATAGTGGTGGATGACTTTGAAATGACAGCTTTCTAAAAGATGAGAGAGCGCTAACAAACTAAAATAAATGGGATGACTGATGACAAAAATACCCTCTAAGAAGCGTCCGAACGATGAAAAGGTCATCTTATGGGCTGTCAGACAAAGATAATGCAGCAGACTTTCGGCATTTGGAACGGTGAGGGCTACTATTCCATCGGCATTTAGGCTTTTATGAATCTTTGTCAAAAGCCCTTTTAAATCGTCACAATGTTCTAGGACATCAAAGGCGCAAACAACGTCAACATCCTGAGGCTGAAATTCAGTTTTTTCCACATCCGCATGAATAAACGTAAATGTGTCATTTGAAGCGGGTGATGAATTCGGATTAAAATCCAAACCAAAGGCTTCATAGCCAGCTTCTGCCGCGGATCTTGTAAAATCACCAGAGCCGCATCCCAGCTCCAATAATTTCCCGGAAGGACGAACCGTTTTTAGAAATGTGAGTATTCTTTTTTTTTCGTTGGAAAGTGTTATGACGGTAGGTGATCCCTCTTTTCGAAGAACTTCCGATTCATAATATTTGTAAATCATCGGATATTCTTTTCTGATCGTCTCTGGTTCTGAAACGATTCGTTTCATCCCCTCTTTGCTGATATAGGGGTTTAATAACCATAGGGAGCATTTTTGACAACGCATCAGCGAATAGGAGGGGAGTTTACAAAAGGTTTTGAAATTTCCAAAATCGCAAACAGGGCAGCATTTTCTTTCAAGAAAATCAAGGGACATAAATCAAATTCAGCTTATAAGGAAGTTTTGCAAATGGCAAGATTCTTCGGGCTACGCCCTCAGAATGACCAATGGAAAAGTGTTTGAACTCTATTGAGAAAAAAGATATAGAGATTCGAAGATGAAGGTATCGTTTATTGTTCCCACCAGACCCACAGATTTTAAGAATGACATTGTAAAAAAGCAATTTGGCGAGATCGATGCCGGTGGTCATCACATAGAAATATTTTTAGTAGAAGGGTTTCATCCCCCGTTACAGAGGAATGCGGCTATTCGAAAATCTGAAGGGGATTTTGTTTTTTTCTTTGATGATGATGCCCTGATTCCAGCTGATCTTATTTCCAAGACATTGAGCTATTTTGACAATGATAAGGTAGCTGGTGTGGGGGGACCTAACTTGACCCCCGACAATGATTCCCCATTTGCCAAATTATGCGGCGAGCTTCTCTCTTCTTTTTTCGCAACTGGGAGCGCTTCCATGCGATGGAAGCGAGGAAAATCGAACTATGATGCCACAGAGAAAGAGCTGCATGGAAGTTTTATCTGTTTTCGCGGCGATATTATTAGAAAACATTTATTTTCTGAAGATTTGTTTCCAGGCGATGAGAACGAACTCATCAACAGAATACGAAAAGTGGGATATCGCTTCTATTATCTTCCTGACTGTTTTGTCTATCATAAGCGAAGAAAAAATTTAGTCGCCTACCTGAAACAGATTTTTATTTCTGGAAGAGGGAGGGCGGAACAGACAAAAAAAGAGGGACTCAAAGGAAATCTTTATTATGTCATCCCGCTTTTGTTCAGCATTTATCTGCTATGGGCGCCTATTGTGTATAGGCATCATCCGTTTTGGTTATTTCCCTTCATCATTTACAGCGCGCTGGCAATCTTTTTTAGTTTAAGAATCGTTTTGGCCAGAAGAACTTTATTCTATAGCTTACTTATTCCGTTGTTTTTAATCTCTCATGTCACCTATGCGTGTGGCTTTGTGCGGGGTCTCTTTCTACAGAAAAAGAGGGAACGAAGGTATCTTGAAGAAGATGTGGCGCTACACCGCTATGTTTTTAACAGCTTATAAAAGATGAAAACGTTAGTCATTTTACCCACCTATGAAGAAAGAGAAAATATTGTTTTATTGATTCATGAGATATTCCGGTACTGCCACGATATTTCTGTGGTGGTTGTCGATGATAACTCTTCAGATCTGACCTGGAAGGTGGTTCAGGAGGTGTTTGAAAGAGACCCCCGGGTTTCCGTTATCGTCAATAATGGGAAAAATGGGATTGGAGCGGCATATCTCACCGGTTTTCGCCATGGCTTGAAAAACCATTTTGATTTTATGATGACGATGGATGCCGATTTTTCCCATCACCCCAAAGAAATTCCGCATTTTATTCAGAAAGGTTCTCAAGGGGATATTATTATTGGCTCCCGTTATATGACGGGGGGGGGCTTTAAAAGCTGGCGCCTCGATCGTTTGTTAATTAGCAAATTCGCAAATTTATTCTGCCGGCTCTTTTTTGGCTTAAAATGCAACGATTATTCCAGCGGATACCGTGGATATAAAAAAGAGGTGGCGGAACATATTTTATCTCAAGGCCTTATTTCAAAGGGCTATTCTGCATTGGAGGAGATATTGGTTATAGGCTACTTTCGAAAATTTAAGATAGTGGAAATACCTATTTTTTTCGATAATCGAAAAAAAGGAAAATCCAAGCTTTCATTTCATGAAATTATATCGAGTGGTAT
>CAYMPL010000079.1:0-6852 GCA_964392415.1 uncultured bacterium
CAGCGGGTCTCACACATGCCCTTATTGAATCTTCCCTTCGCGGTGTCGACTCGCATGGTGTTCGGCTTTTCCCTCATTATATAAGGGGAGTATTGGGGGGGCGGATCAATCCAAATCCGTCATATCGTTGTACGCGAACCTCCGCATCCACCGCGCTTTTTGACGCTGATCATACGTTTGGACACGCCGCCTGCATGGAGGCTGCAAAGGAAGCGATTGATTTGGCAAATGAGGGGGGGAGTGCGCATGTGGCGGTATGCCACTCAAGTCACTTTGGCGCGGCGGCGACCTACGCGTTGGAAATCGCAAGACACAATATGATTGGCATGAGTTTTACGAATACCGACGCGCTCGTTAAGACGTATGGCGGAAAGAAGTCCTTTCTTGGGAATAATCCGATTTGCATGGCTGTGCCATGTGATGGAGAAGAACCGATCTGCTTGGATATGGCGACCAGTGTCGCTACCTTTAATAAGATTAAACAACTGCGTGAGCAGGGTCTTAGAGCGGAGCCGGGTATCGGGGCGGATAACGATGGGTGTGAGACCACCGACCCTCACCGTATTTCGATGTTAAATCCGATCGGTGGATACAAGGGATATGGCTTGAGTTTTATGGTCGAGGTCTTGTGCAGTCTGATGACCGGAATGCCTTATGGACCGCAGATTCCAAAAATGTTTGAAGCGCCGATGAATGAAAAAAGAAATCTCGGACAATTTATTATCGCGCTCCGGATTGAGAATTTCCAGGATATAAATCTTTTTAAAAAGAGAATGGCAATCTTTGTCGGGGACTTAAGAAAGAGCGCCCCCTTTCATTTGGATCGGCCTGTGCAAGTTCCAGGTGATCCCGAAAAAAAGAAACAAAAAGAACGATTAAAGACCGGGATCCCCCTCTCTGAGACGGAACTCCTTTCCTTACGTGAAACAGGCCGTCGATGGGGAATTGGGGGGGAATTGGGCTATAGGAGTGATATCTGTGATTGAAGGAAAAAAAATTTTTATATCGGGTGGGGCGGGATTTATCGGTTCGTCCCTCATCAAGCGGATTATTGAGAAGAATCAGGTTGTCGTTTATGACAATTTTCACCGAAACGCGCTTCAATTTACGGGGCTGTTGCATCACCCTAACCTTGAGATCATAGAAGGAGATATTCTCAATGGCGATAAAATTCAAAAGAGCATCGGTGGATCGAATGTTGTCATTCATTTGGCATCGATTGCCGGGGTCGATGCGGTCATTTCTATGCCGGTGCGCACGATGGAAGTCGCGCTGATCGGCACGTATCATATGCTTCAGGCGTGCAAAAATATGGCGACCCTTGAGCGATTTATCGATTTTTCAACGAGCGAAGTCTTTGGCAGCTTTGCGTTTAATGTCAATGAGAATGATCCTACCACCCTGGGGGCGGTCGCTGAAGCCCGATGGACCTACGCGGTGAGCAAACTCGCCACCGAACACCTCACCCTCAATTATTTTAAAGAGTTTGATTTGCCCACACTTTCTATTCGTCCCTTCAACATCTTTGGCCCTATGCAAGTCGGCGCGGGGGCGATCCATACGTTTATCCGAAGCTCCTTAAAAAACGAGCCTCTCTATATTTACAACGGGGGGAGCCAAATTCGCTCCTGGTGTTACATCGATGATATCGTTGATGGCATTGAGCTTGCGATTGAAAGCCCTCAGGCAGTTGGACAGGCCTTCAATATTGGAAACCCGAGAAACACGCTGACGATCTATCACTTAGCCAAATTGATTCAACGGTTGACACAGTCGACATCCGATCTTGTCTTTAAGGAAAAGCAGATGACCGACGTGGAATTGAGAATTCCAAGCTGTGAAAAGGCAAAGCAATTGCTCCGCTTTGAACCCCGTGTCGATCTTGAGGAAGGACTCTTGCGAACGATCGATTGGTATCGAAAGCATTCGACATGATTCGGCTTACGATCCCGGATGTTTCTGATGATGAAATTCAGCAGGTCGGCGAGTTATTAAAATCGGGTTACTGGGTGCAGGGGAAAACCGTCGCGGAGCTCGAATCAGCCGTTTCGAACTATCTCGGCATGAAGCACGCGGTTGCCGTTTCATCGGGCACTGCCGCATTGCATCTGGCGCTGCTGGCTCTGTCAATGGGTAAGGGGGATGAGGTTATTATTCCAGATTTTACCTTTCCAGCTACTGCCAATGTGGTCAAATTAGCAGGGGCCGATCCCGTTGTGGTCGATATCGATCCGAAAACACTCAATATCGATCCTATCGCAATCGAAAAGGCGGTCACCAGGCGCACAAAGGCGATCATGCCGGTTCATGTGTTTGGGATTCCCTGTAATATCGACGCGATTTCCGCCATCGCCAGGAAATATGATCTTTCAGTGATTGAAGATGCGGCCTGCGCGCTCGGTTCCTTGTATAAAAAGAAGCCCTGCGGGACGTTGGGTATTGTTGGCTGTTTTAGTTTTCATCCGAGAAAAATCATTGCCACCGGTGAAGGGGGGATGCTCGTAACCCATTCGGATGCCATCGCCCATTCGGCGAGACTCCTTCGAAATCATGGGCTTACTTATGATGCGGGCCGGCCAACGTTTACACATATCGGCTTTAATTATCGCATGACTGAAATAGAGGCGTTGCTGGGATTGCAGCAAATGAAAAAAATTGACGCGATGATTGAACATCGTAGAATGCTCGCTTCGACCTATCATGCGGCGCTCAAAGACTGCGCGATGATTACGCTTCCAGTCCCGGATGAAGAGACGGCTCAAAATTATCAGTCGTACGTGGTTTTGCTTAAAGATCCCTCCGCGCGCCATCGCGTTATGAATGACCTTCGCGCGGAGGGGATTGAAACGACTATCGGCACTTATGCCATTCACCGCGAACCGGCCTTTTGTGAAATGAGGCTGACAGATGATGAAATGCCCCATTCTGCATATGCCGCTGATGCCTCTATCACACTCCCCCTTCATGCCAAGATGAACCGATTAGATGTGGAAAAAGTAGCCAGATCTCTTCAGAAAGTCGTATCTTTCTTGTCATTCCGAGGCCGGAGGCCGAGGAATCTGTACTCATGAAAAGTCACGGTGACGGAAAATTTTCTAAAAAAGACTTTGCAAAGGTGGGCAATCATGTCGTCTTTGAAAGCCGTGTGCTCATTTTTCATCCCGAAAATATCGAAATAGGTGACAACGTCTATATAGGGCATCAAACGATTCTTAAAGGCTATTACAAACACAAAATGATCATTTCAGATGGCGCCTGGATTGGACAACAATGTTTCTTTCATAGCGCGGGGGGGCTTTTTATCGGAAAGAACGTGGGTATTGGGCCGGGTGTTAAAATTATTACCTCCTCTCATGAGGGGATGCCGCTCGGGAAACCGATCCTTCACACAAAAATTCTTTTCAATAAAGTAATCATTGAAGACGATTGCGATATTGGAGTAGGATCGACGATACTTCCGGGCGTTAAAATTGGCAGAGGGGCGCTGATTGGGGCTGGGTCTGTTGTCACTCGGGAAATTCCTCCTTGGGCGGTCGCCTACGGTTCGCCCGCGAAAGTCGTTAGAATGAGACAATGAAAATAGCAGTAATTGGAACAGGCTATTGGGGTAAAAATCTCGCGCGGGTTTTCTATGATCTCGATCGACTTCACGGTATTTATGATGCCGACATCGATAGATGCCAAGAGATGCGCCAAAAGTATCCGGCGGCAACGGTCTACGAATCGCTGGATGAGGCGATAAACCACAGGGATGTTCATGCGCTCGCCATCGCGACACCTTCGGAAACCCACTATACTATTGCCAAAAGGGCGCTTCTGGCGGGGAAGGACGTCTTCGTCGAAAAGCCGTTGGCGCTTCATTGGGAAGAGGGGAATGAACTCTCGGTTATCGCTGAAGAAAAAAACCGCATCCTCATGGTGGGGCATCTCCTTGAATATCACCCGGCTATTCTAAAACTTAAAAGCATCATCGAAGAGGGGGAGTTGGGGCGTATTCATTATATCTATTCCAACCGGCTCAATCTTGGCAAAATCAGACGTGAAGAAAATATTCTCTGGAGCTTTGCCCCCCATGACATCTCTGCGATTCTATTGCTGCTGAATGAAATGCCCTCCAAAATTTCAGCGCATGGGGGGAGCTATATTCAGACCGACATTGCCGATGTGACTGTGAGTACCCTCTCCTTTCCGAGCGGTGTGCGGGGCCACATTTTTGTCAGCTGGCTCCATCCCTACAAGGAACAGCGATTGATTGTCGTAGGGGATAAAAAGATGGCGGTCTTTGATGATGTCTCTGAAGACGAAAAACTGACGCTCTATCCCCATAATATTGAATGGAAAAACAGGATTCCGTTTCCCAAACGGGAAAGCGCTGAGGTGGTTCCCTTACCCAAAGCAGAGCCCTTGAAAGAAGAGTGTCGCCACTTTTTAGAATCTATTCAGACACGCCGTCCCCCCCGGACCGATGGGCGAAAGGGAACAAACGTATTAAGAATCCTCAAAGCATGTCAGGATTCGCTTGAAGAAAATGGCAAACAAGTTGACCTCAGTCATTCTGAGAGCGAAGTCCGGTGTCATTCCGAGGGCGAAGGTTCTGTCATCCCGAGCGGCCGAAGCCCCAGCGGAAGCTGGGGGAGGGATCTCTTCTTCACGCACCCAACCGCTACGGTCGATAAGGGCGCTGAGATCGGCAAGGGGACACGCATTTGGCACTACTCTCATATTATGGACAAGGCTAAAATGGGTGAGTCTTGTCAGATCGGGCAAAATGTCTTTGTGGCCCCCAGCGTAACCATCGGCAATCGCGTTAAAATTCAGAACAATGTTTCTCTATACACAGGTGTCATCCTCGAAGATGATGTTTTTTGCGGCCCCTCGATGGTTTTTACGAATGTCATCAATCCGCGCAGTGGTGTGGAGCGAAAAGACGAATTCAAAACAACGTATGTTAAAAAAGGGGCGTCTATTGGGGCCAATGCGACGATTATTTGTGGCGTCACGATTGGGGAATATGCGTTTGTTGGCGCGGGGGCAGTTGTCACCAAAGATGTCCCCCCCTATGCCCTTGTCTATGGCAATCCCGCGCGCGTACATGGAAAGATGTGCGCCTGTGGTGTAAAAATTCCTTCCCCAAAAAAGAGACATGACTGTAAACTCCGGTAGTCCCTCCCTTACCGTTTTAATCCCCGTCTATAATGAAGAGCAGAATCTCGTTCAAACCATCCCCCTCTTAACCCAAAAATTGGAGGAGCTTCTCTACTCATTCGAAATCCTGGTGGTAGATGATGGGAGCCGGGATCGGTCGGTAGCGGTCGTTCAGAGACTGATCGAGCGTGATTCCCGGATTCGACTTGTCCGGCACGAAACAAATAAGGGGCCTGGCAGTGGTATCCTCACAGGCATTCAAAAAAGTCGAGGAACATTTATTATTTTTATCCCGGCGGATCTGGCGATGGAGATAGATCACCTTTCTCGCTATCTCGATGCCGCGAAAAATGCCGATGTGGTTGTCGGTATTCGGAGTGATCGGAGAGACTATAGCCTCTTTCGCAAATGGGTTTCTTATCTAAACATTTTCATCATTAAGGCGCTCTTTAAGATGCGCGAGAGGCAATTTAATTATATTTCGATGTATCGGAGGGAAATTTTTAATCACTTTCATATCCGATCGCGCAGTGTCTTTATCACTGCCGAAATCATGGTGCAGGCGCGCGATAACGGTTTTCGACTGACTGAGGTGGAAATTGGTTATCTCCCTCGGGCACACGGCAAAGGGGGAGGATCAAGTTTTACGTCGATTCTTAGGACAGTTCGCGATATGGGCACGTTTTGGATCTTAAGAAGGCGTGAAAAAATGTCATTCCGAGCACAAAGTGCGAGGAATCTCCGACGAAGAGATCCTTCGCCTTCGGCTCAGGATGACACGCCTTCGGCTCGTGGACAGACGAGTGCGATCCTCATTCTCATTGCCCTCAATATGGTTGCACATTTCTTACCCCTTGAGCGTGCGGCGCTTGCTCCCGATGATTATGCCTTTCTTGTCAGAGTCCAGGATCACCCCATATCCCAGATTATTAATGTGCCCGACAGGCCCCTGAATTATTTGGTTCTCTACCTTCAGGCCAAATTGGCTGGCGATAGTCCATCGATAGGATTTCTATTGGTTGTATTTTCCAGCACATTTCTTCTTCTGGGGATTTTTTATCTCATGAGAGCGCTTCTTAAAGATGACCGATGGGCGTTGCTTTGCGCAATGATCTATATGCTCCTCCCCAACAAACTCGAGACGTACCATACCCCCATTTTCTTTAATATGAATATGGCGATAGCGCTTTATATCTGGAGTTTTGTTTTCTTTATGCGACGTGCTGTCCTGGCATCTTGTATTCTCTATGGCATTGCGCTCTTTTGGTATGAAGTCGGCTTTTTTCTTCCATGTCTCTTAGCGCTCTACCAATTTCTCTATTCCCGGCCAGGAGATAAAAATCTCCCACAGCTTTTCTGGTTTTTCCTGATCGCTCTAATCTATGTTCTCTTTCGACAAACGGGGGGATTCGGTTGGGCGGGTTCTGAAACACCTTCACACAGGATAGACCTCTCCATCATCCCCTTTAATCTTTTGGAACTTGTCCATCACTATGTCGGCAGATATATGGCAAGAAGTATTCTTTATGGCATCGCGGTTTTTTTTAAGATGCCTCCGGTCATGCTGATGATCCATGGTATCGCCATCGCACTCTCTATGGTCTTCGTCTCACGCATGACAAAAAGACTTGAACAACCGAAAGTGGACACAAAAATCTTAATGATGGGGCTGGGATCATTTTCTCTGTTGGTCTTGCCCATTCTTCT
>CAYMPL010000080.1:0-6811 GCA_964392415.1 uncultured bacterium
GGCTACTGACATAATCACTCGGCAGTTAACTGACATATTGACTCGGCTTATACAGCGCAATGAAAGTCCATTGACGTTTCCTTTTTCTTATTCTTATATACAGATCAATGGCTGCTATTTTGACCGTTCGCAATCTCAGTCATCAGTTTGGGAAAAGGGAAGCGCTGTCACAGATCGGGTTCAATATCGAGGAGGGGGAAATTTTTGGTTTTCTTGGCCCTAATGGAGGGGGAAAGACGACGCTTTTTCGGATTTTATCCACCTATTTATATCCGACCGGAGCACAATCGGAGATTGATCTTTGCGGCATCAATCTTTTAAAAAAACCAAATGAGATTCGAAAAATGTTGGGGGTGGTTTTCCAGTCACCGAGCCTCGATCCAAAACTTACTGTTGAAGAAAATCTCCTTCACCAGGGGCATCTTTATCAGCTCTCTCGTCATAAGTTAAAAGAGCGAATCGAAAAAAATCTCGAAAAATTCGATATCGATGACAGAAAAGAAGATCGGGTAGAGACGCTTTCAGGAGGGTTGCAAAGGCGCGTTGAGATTGCCAAAGCCCTTCTTCATGAGCCGAGGCTGCTTCTCTTTGATGAGCCGACGACAGGGCTGGACCCTGGCGTGCGGCGGGCATTTTGGGATGATCTTAAAAAATTACAAAAAGAAGGCGTAAGCATTCTTGTGACAACGCATTTTATCGAAGAGGCCGACAGATGTGACCGTGTTGCCATTTTAGACCAGGGGAGATGTGTGGCGATTGGAACCCCGGAATCTCTCAAAAAAGCGATCAGGGGGGATGTGATCAGCGTGAAGACAAGAGATACTGCTTTTTTGAAACAGGCGATTGAAGAAAAATTTGGAGTCACGATATCGATCGTCGATGGCATGCTTCATATCGAAAAACAGGAGGGGTCGGATTTTATGATGATGCTTATAAAGGCATTTCCAAATGAGATCGATTCAGTGACGATTTCAAAGCCATCGCTTGAAGATGTTTTCATTCAAAAAACCGGCAAGCGCTTTTTGGAACAGACATGAGGTCATTTCTTCTTTCATCTTACACGCTCTGGAAACGGGAGTTCGTCCGTTTTTTGAGACAACCCTCGCGGTTGGCCTCGGCGCTGCTTCAGCCGCTGGTTTTTTGGCTTTTTGTAGGCGCGGGGCTCTCCCCCTCATTTAAGCCGGCAGGCATTTCGGCTGGCATCAGCTATCTCGAATATTTTTATCCGGGGATTCTTCTCATGACCCTTCTTTTTACGTCGATGTTTTCCATGTTTTCCATTATTGAGGATCGGGAGCGGGGATTTCTTCAGGCTGTTTTAGTCTCGCCCGCGCCACGACTCAGTCTCATCTTTGGAAAGGTTTTTGGGGGAGCAACCATTGGACTTCTTGAGGCTGTGGTTTTTTTATTTCTTGCTCCATCGATCGGGATTCATCTTTCCTTATTTTCGATTTTTCCGGTTCTTGCTGTTTTGTTTCTGATCGCCGCAGTCATCACGATGTTTGGATTTTCTATCGCCTGGCAGATGGATTCGTTTCAGGCCTTTCACGCGATCATGATGCTCATTCTCTTTCCGCTCTGGTTTTTATCCGGAGCTTTTTTTCCGTTGGATGGTCTTCCGAAATTATTGGAATGGCTGACAAGGATCAATCCATTGACCTATGCGCTTTCTGCTCTCAGGGGAGTGCTTTATGAGAAAGGGACTTTCGAACTTCCCCCCCTTTGTATTTCTTTGTTGGTAACGATCTCTTTTGGTTTGGTCACATTTTTTATTTCGTGGTACTCAACGTGCAGGAAAAGATTAAGATGATCGATCCGATCTCCCTTTCAAAAGTGCTTATCGGCATACCGTCGTTGACTGGTCAGGAAGAGCGTATTTCAAAGTTTCTTGGAAAGCTTTTGAAAGAGAATGGTTTTCGAATCAAATATATCTATTCGGAATCTCGCCGTCCGAACCTTTTTGCGTATACCTCTAAACCAAGAATTCTCTTTTGTTCTCATTTAGATACTGTTCCTCCCTATTTTCCCTTAAGGGAAAATAGGGAGGAGATATATGGACGCGGGGCTTGTGACGCCAAAGGAGTTATTGCGGCACAGATTGCGGCAGGTTTGAAATTAAAAGGAGAGGGTTATCCGATAGGCTTTCTTTATCTCGTCGGTGAAGAGGTCGATCACCGCGGGGCGATTGATGTCTCAAAAAAAATCCCAAAAGTAGATGCGATCATTGTGGGGGAACCGACGGAGAATCGAATGGCTGTGGCAACCAAAGGGATTGTCAAGATCAAACTCATTTCAAAAGGAAAGGCGGCCCACAGCGCTTATCCAGACCGTGGCAAGTCCGCCATCGATCCACTCCTAAAAACGCTTATTCGGATTCAAAAGCTAAAATTATCGACATTAAACGTCGGTGTTATTCGCGGCGGAGTTGCTGCAAATATTATTCCAGACGAAGCCTCGGCCGATATCCTTGCAAGGACAGTGACCAAAAGTCGTCCTGTTTTTGAACGCCTGAAAAAATGCTGTGAGAAAGGGGTCAACATAATTCTTCAAAGCATGAATGATCCGATAAGGCTCGATATCGTGAGTGGCTTTAAAACATCTGTGGTGTCGTTCAACACCGATATTCCTTACTTAAAAACCAAAGCCAAAAAAATCTTCCTTCTGGGTCCGGGCTCAATTGTCGATGCCCACGGGCCGCATGAGAAAATATCAAAGAAAGAGATCTTCAAAGCGGTTCGGCTTTATGAACAGCTTGCTTATTCAATATTTCCAGAAATCTTCGCTGACGGGACATAAGGATGATCAAGGCCAAATTCGAGGCCAGCCTTGTTTTGAGTGGAAAGAATGGCGATGGCGCGGAAATTAAATGGGAAAAATATCCGGCGTTCGTAGAGCTCCACGGAGAGTTTTCCATTTAAGGTTTCATAGTCATGGAAAATATTTCCATCCGGTGTCTGGAACTCAAGATCCATCATCTGTTTCGGATCTGCGGCCGCATGGACAACGAGTTTATATCGTGGATTTTCAGCTGTAATCGACCAGGAGCCGAGATCTATTTCATATTCAAAAAGGTAGTTCGGCTCATTGGAACGAAATTCGTAAAGTTTCCCTTCATGATGGAGCGCGAGAAGTATTCCTGTAATTGGAATTTTTATTCCATTGGAGATTCGCGCGTCTCCCCCCCCGCCGACAAATGAGCTTTCTCTGTTTTGGTCAAAAGAGTTTGCGGCGATCCAAAACCACCACTGTGGGAACGTGCGTCCCCAGTTGTGATCCTGATAGCCATCTGCTTTATCAAAATGATAAGTTCTGCCATCCAGGGTCAATGTTCCGGAAAAAAGGGCGTCCATCTGGGCAGGGTACCAGTAGATATTAAAAAGGGAGGGGAAAAGAAATCCCCATCCAAGCGCGTGCCAGCCTTTCTTTTTATCAACAGAAAAAGAAAAGCTGACCGAATGGCCTTTGTCTTCAAAGGAGGCCGAAATCGTCTTTTCTGTGGCGGAATGAGCGCCAATGCGTGTTGAGAGCAGTCCATACTGGGATTCAAATTCGGTGACGGGGTAGGAGGATTCAAGGATCATTTTTTGATGGAAGTCGCCAAAACTAATAAGAGCCCTTGAGTTCCCGGATACCCCTTCTTTATCCCATGGGTTTACGATTCCATAGCAGAAATAAAAGCTTTGGTTTGTCTCAGGGTGAATGACCTTGTAGTACCACCATTCGTACCAATTGCCTTTGTCGATTTTGTTTGTGTTGCGATTTTGACGATTCCACTGATAGGTGTTGTAAAGGTCAATGTTATCCAGAGTGGAAGAGGCGAGAGACGCAGAATTCAGAGGAGCAAACGATAGCACGAGCCCAGCGATAGAAAAAGACATCGTTTGACCGATGAGTCTCACCCAGAGAAGCGTAGCAGAAAAGAGGAACGGATCACAATGTTAAAAAACTTCCAGAATACAGAAGTAAACGATCATCATCAAAAGTCCCAGCGGAACCCCCACCTTTGCCCACTCCCTGCTTGTGATTTTAAGTTTGTTTGCGGCAATAATGTTTGGGATATTGCCGGGGATGAGCATTCCCCCGCTGATTAAAAGCGCCATAAGAATCGATTTCATTTGTTCGGCAGAAAGAGAGGGGCTGATTTCTGCGGCGGCGAGTGTGGCGTTATCCAAAATCGCAGAAATCATATTTATCCAAAATAAAACTCCGCTTGAAAGAGTAATCAAATAGGTATCGATGAGCGGTTTAAACCCTCCCCCCAAAAAGATGAGGGCCATCACGAAAAAATAGACTTTCAAAGCCCGTATCAATACTTCTTTGGCTGAGTCTTCGTTTTTCCAAGAAACCTTCTCTTCTTTGGTACTCCTTTTTTTATGAAACCAAACGGCGAATAGTCCAAGAGCGGAGACAAGAGGAATGATGAGGTATGAAAAATTTCTAAGAAGATACCAGAAATCGGCGTCCATTTTTGAAACAACGATGGTGCTCAGCGGCTCGCCGATCGGGGTTAATGCCGCTCCAAGGCCGATTGAAAAACAGGCGATGACGGTAATCTGAACCATCTGTTGTCTGGGGATTTTTAAAAGAAGGACAAATTCGACAAGAATTAAAGAGGCAATAATTGCCGTGATAGCGCTTGAAACAAGACCCAAAAGCACAATGAGGAAAAAAACAAAGAGACCGGCCGGAATGATCGTTAAAATGTAGGAGACCCCCGTTTCTAATTTTTTTCTCCCCCATTTGAAAGCCAATCCCGCCAGAAAGACAGTGACGGTGATTGGAATGGGTTCCATCAGCGCTTCGTGAACAAGCTCTTTGCTCCAGAGCTTTGAAATCGTTAGCGCCAATATCCCCATCACAAAAAGAAAGAGCTCCAGATTATGTTCGATTTTTTTAGATGATAACGGGAGAATAAAAACGAGCAGTAAGATAAAGATGAGCCCCCACTCAAAGGGTTTTAAAAACAGGAACATGTAGTCGTTTGACCATTTTCGAAAAAAATGGTCAAACAAAATTTTGAAAATAGCTTGCGGCTTAAGTGTTTAAAGAGATATGCCGATGGAAAATAAGAGGAGATCCTTCGCTTCGGCTCAGGATGACTGCTTAAAGGTGTGAATCTGTGGTTCAAAATAATGTTTTACTCAATATTATCCTAAAACTTCTTCGCGTGGGGGCTTCGGATAAGCTCGAGAAGATTCTCAAAACCTCTTCCCCTGAAGAAATTCGTTTGATTCTTCGTGAGCTCGATTTGAGACAGAAGAGTGTTTTTTTAGGTCTGTTATTCGATGCCAAAATGGCGGTTCATACCATTCGCGATTTTTCAACAGATCTGATCGGGGAAATTTTTAATAATATTCCGCTCGAACTTCTTTTGGAGACAGTCAATCGGCTCCAGCCGGATGATCTTGCCGATCTCGTGCCAAAGCTTTCCGAGGGGCAATCGGCATTGATTCTGGAAAAATTAGATCCCGCGAAGAAAATCGAGATATCGAGGCTTCTCGCTTACCCCGCAAGCTCTGCCGGCGGGATTATGAATCCCAATGTCTTTTATCTCCCTCAGACGGCGACTGTGAATGAAGCCATTGAATTGATCCGGACAAAAAAGCAGCTAGAAATTGTCTTCTATTTGTATGTCGTTGACGATGAAAAACACCTTGTCGGTATTATTTCTTTGAGACAGCTTATCATATCGACCGCCAATGCCATCCTGAAAGATGTGATGAATATGAATGTGATTCAGGTCGGGGTAAATCAATCTCAAAATGAGGTCGCGCAGATGATCTCAAGATATAATTTTTTGGCTATTCCCATTGTCGATGAAGAAAAAAGGCTGGTTGGCGTTGTTTCCGTGGATGATGTGATTGATGTCATTCAGCAAGAGGCAACCGAAGATCTTTACCGGATGGCCGGACTTGAAAAAGATGAACGTGTCTTTACGCCGATTCGACAGTCGGTTCAAAAACGCGCCCCCTGGCTTGTGATCAACCTGGCAACGGCTATTTTGGCGTCCTGGGTGGTCAGCCTTTTTGAAGGGACGATCCAGAAGATGGTTCTTTTGGCAACCTTTCTTCCGATCGTTGCCGGCATGGGGGGGAATGCGGGGGTTCAGACGATCACGATTATGGTGCGGGGACTGGCATTGGGAGAGATCGCCTTTAAAGATACTCGGCGCGCGCTGACAAAGGAAGTTCTTGTCGGGGTTTCCAATGGCTTGATTACAGGGCTCATCATGGCTGTCGTTGCCTATTTTTGGAAGGGGATGCCAATACTGGGTGTCGTTCTGATGCTTGCGATGATCGGGAATCTTTTTGTATCGAGCGCTGTCGGTGTTCTCGTCCCGCTGGGGCTAAAAGCCGTAAAAATCGATCCAGCCGTTGCCTCAACGGTTGTCGTGACGACGTTTACCGACTGTTTTGGTTTTTTCTTCTTCCTGGGGCTTGCTTCTCTTCTTCTTGGCTATTTTATCTGAACCATTTCTGAATTTCAACGGACACAATAATTAAGAGAGAGGCGGCGGCGGCATGAATCCAGTCTCTTGCACCAAGGGACTCCAGTTCGAATGCCTCGCTCAGGGGCGGCATATAAATGCTTAAGCACAGAAGAAATAAAGAAACACAATTTGCGAAGATCAAATAGGGATTTGTCAAGGGTCCGGCCGCAAACATCGATTTTTGCTGATTTTGGCAATTAAAAGAATGAAGCAGCTGAACCAGGACAAGCGTTGTAAATGCCATCGTCTGGGCTTTTTTGAGAGATGAATCGAAGCCATAGAGCTCGAGTGAAAAAATTCCAAGAGTGAGGATAGACATGA
>CAYMPL010000081.1:0-6772 GCA_964392415.1 uncultured bacterium
TCTTTGATCGCTTTTTCGGCGCCAAAGGTTGCCTTTTTTGTCAAAGGAGGGGGATAGATAAACCCAAATTGCCACAGCATGTCCAGCATCCCCTCGTTAAAACCAGGGATCTGTTTAACAAGAGGATTGTCTTTGATCACTTTAAAAACCTTAAGTTCCAGGAGCGCAAAGTGAATGCCGGAGCGCGCGAGATCCCTCGCCTTGGCCGCATTTTTGAAATTGTTTGCGATGCGAAAGTTCATTTGCGATCCGGATGTAAATTCGACCATCATGATGGAGAGTAGAGCAAGGGTGCTGATGACGAGAATGAGGGCGATGCCTTTATTTTTCTTCATTCTTGATCTCCAAACGGGGAGGTTTCTTTTTTCAGCTCTTCTTTAGATTTCTCAGGAGCTTTCTCAGGGGATTCTTCGGGTTTGTTATTGGGGAGTGCGATTAAAACCTTTGATACATATTCAACTGGCTCCCCCTTTTCAAAGACGATCAGTTTGACTTCGACCGCATCGGGGAATTTGTTTTTAAAATCGATGCGTTCGGGATCCCACTCTTCAAACCACCGGTCGCGCTCCTTTGAAAAATACCGGAATTCAACCTCTTTTATATTTTCAAGAAGCAGATCCTCTTCCCCCCCGCGTTCGTGGTCCTCATCCACAATCACAGAGCTTCTTCTTAAGAGATGGTTTTTTCCCGCTTTTTCGGGATCGGCTGATAACCGGTAACCGACTTCATTAAGTTCTGATTCATGGACATTCTCATAAAGTCTGCGATGCGAGAGCGAGGTGAAGTGGAGTTCCTCTGATTTCCCGAGGAAGAATCCCTTAAACCACCTCTCGCGACTCCCCTCTCCAAAATCAAAACTGTCAGGCGAATCGAGAGGTTTATGAAAAGCGAGATGAATATCTCTTTGCATGATGCTCAGAGCAGATCGGATCCCATGAATCGCGTTCCACTGATCTTCAACCACTTTTTTTACGTTGAATCCCCTGCGGATCGCTTCCGATGTGCCCAACGCGATAAATGAGAAGATCGCCATTGCGACGAGGACTTCGATGAGGGTGAAGCCTTTGTTCATAGCGGCAGAGGGGTCTTGTAATTAAACAGATGCGTTGTGAGTGACACGTTTCGCTCCGTTGCCCCTTCCCGCCAGAATACCGTTACGGTCATTTCCTTTGAGGAATTCTTAATGAATTGGGAAATTTTGGGGAGATAGGCAAGGAGAGGGGATTCGGCCTCTGGAGGCCGCGTCTCTTCTTCTGTTTCTCCCCCTCCTTGGGCCATCGCGATGAGAAATGAAAGATCGTAGGCGAAATCGCGGGAGGTAATTTCCCATCGATATTTCGAATAGGTTCCTTCAAATGTCCCGTCTTCTTTTTCTTCGATTTCTCTAAGGGGCGTGTCTTTGTGTTTAAGAAGTGTCTCTGTCATCTTGTCTTGGGCAAGGATAGTCGCAATCGACATCCGATGTGCGTGGGCGCTGCTTCGAATGTTCAGATTCTGCGCGTCAATGAGAACCAGAAAAGAGATGGTAAATATAGCCAGCGCGACGAGGATTTCAATGAGGGTCATGCCCTGTTTATTCTTTCGCTTCCAAATCTCTGTCATAAACTTTTGCTCTCCCCGTGAGTGGATTTACCACAATCGTAAAAACCTGCCCTGTGGCAGACTGCAGGCGGATCTCGCTTCTTTCCGCATAGCCATGCGGAAAAAAGTGGGTGTAGGCATCCCCGCTTCTGATCGGTTCTGATTTTGCCTGGGTCCGGATATCTTTAAAGCGGATTTTCTTTTCCAGTTGGACCGGTTTTTTGATCGTCGTTGTGTCGATCTGAAATTTTGCTGTGGGGGGTTTCCTCTCTCTTTGGTTGCGCTTCTCATCTTCTTCTGTTTTAAAAAAGACTTTGTCTGTCGACGACTCTATCCAGTATTTATGATTGTCCAAATCATAGTGCAGTCGATAGACCTGATTTTTCACAGCCGCCTGGTTATAGAGAAACTGAACGGTTCCAGAGAGGAGCCTCGCCTGTTTTTTTAGGTTTAGATTTAAGTTGCTGCGCAAGCGGGGGAGGGCAAATGTGGTAAAGGCGGCGATGAGGGCAACGACGATCAAGATTTCGATGAGCGTCATTCCGGCTTGCGGCTTATAAGTCATCGCTTGAAATATCCGCCGCGGTTCCTGTTCCCCCCTCTTTTTTGTCGGAGCCATAGGTAAGAATCGTATATTTTTGCCCATCCTCGCCAATATACATATAGTCCCGGTTCCACGGGTCTTTTGGGATCTTTTTCTTGCTGAGGTACCCATCCTCCGGATAATTCTCCGGGATGGTTCCGATACCTGGCTTGCTAATCAATGCTGACAACCCCTGTTCGGTCGTTGGGTATTGATCATTGTCTGCTTTGTAGAGTTCCAACGCCTGTTGGAATGTTTTGATCTGTGATTTGGTTGTGTTAACCTTTGCTTCTGCAAGCCGTCCTGTCACCCGTGTTGTGACAAGGGTTGCAAGAAGCGCCATAATTGCAAGCACGACGAGAATTTCAATGAGTGTCATACCTGTTTGACTTCGTAAAAGTTTCATAAGTCCCCCTTTTTTGTTGTTACTGAGTTGCAATTTTATTTAAATCCAGGATCGGAAGCAAGATCGCAACCACGATGAGTCCAACGGCAGCCCCCATCATTACAATCAGCAACGGTTCCAATATCTGGGTCATCGCAGAGACGGTGGTGTCGACTTCGTTATCATAGTTTGCCGCGATGGAATTCAGCATCGCCTCCAATTCGCCTGTTTTTTCTCCAATCGAAATCATATGGGTCACAATCGGCGGGAATTCCCCGCTCTCTTTGAGCGGTGCCGCCAGCGATTGTCCTTCTGAAATATTTTCACGCGCTTTGATCAACACATCCCGGATGACGGTGTTGTCAATAACATTTTTTACGATATCCATCGCGGCGAGCAAAGGCACCCCGCCATGAATGAGGGTCGAAAGGGTTCCCGAAAATCGCGCGACAGAGACCATCCGTATCAGTTTTCCAAAAAGCGGCAGACGCATCACGAACCGGTCGAATCTTTTTTTCCCCCCTTCCGTAGCTACCATCTTTTTAAAAATATAGACGGATAAAAAAATCGTTCCCAAAATCAGATACCATTGGTTTTTCAACATATTGCTCGCTCCGATCACAACCTGTGTGATCCAGGGGAGCGCTTGCTCGGTGTCTTCAAACATCTGTGTGATTTTGGGGATCAGAAAAATGAGAATCCCTCCCACAATCAATACGCCGACAGCCATCAGGACCACAGGATAGGCCATCGCCCCCTTGATTTTATTTTTAAGTTTTACGGACGATTCTGTGTAATCGGCCAGTCTTAAGAGGACGGTGTCGAGCGTTCCCGCTGTTTCTCCCGCCTTCACCATGTTGGAAAAGAGGTTTGAAAAGACCTCCGGATATTTCGAAAGGCTTGCTGCGAGGGATGCCCCTTCATTGACCTGTTCCTTGACATCGGTCACGATGAGCTTCATCCGCTCATTTTCAAACTGTTCTGCGATCGCTGCCAACGCGTCAACGATGGGGACGTTTGCTTTGATGAGGGTTGCGAGTTGTCTTGTAAAGAGCGCAAGATCCTGCACATTAATCTTTTTTTTAAATTTGAAAATCCCCCTTTTCGCTCCTTCGGGAATTGTTTTTTTTTCTACCACTTCCGTTGGGAAAATCCCCTGGCGCCGGAGTTTCGCGCGGGCGATTTTTGCGTTGTCGCCGTCGATTTTTCCTTTAACGGACTTCCCTTTGGAATTCAACCCTTTGTAATCGTAAACTGGCATATCGGCTAAATTTCGACCTGGGTCGCCCTTAAGATTTCTTCAATGGTCGTTATTCCCTGAAGAATCTTTAAGATACCGTCATCACGGATTGTCCTCATCCCTTTTTCAATCGCTTTTTTCTTGAGCGTATTGGAATCGCCTCCTGCCAAAATCATCTGGCGAATTTCATCATCGACGATAAAAAGCTCCTTGATACAGGTTCTTCCGGAATAGCCGGTATTCATGCATTTGTCGCACCCCTTTGCCGTATAAATTGTTTTTCCCCGGATGTCATTTTGGGAAAGACCGAGTTCTGTAAGCTCTTTTTCGAGCGGTGTGTAAAGCGTTTTGCAGTTTTGGCAGACGCGTCGGATTAAGCGTTGACCAATGACGCCTAAAATAGAGGATGAAACAAGAAACGGCTCAACCCCCATATCGACCAGTCGCGTGACCGCCCCCGGGGCGTCGTTTGTGTGAAGGGTGCTGATGACGAGGTGGCCTGTCAAAGATGCTTGAATCGCGATTTCCGCGGTTTCGAGATCGCGGATTTCTCCGATCATGACGATGTCGGGATCTTGTCTCAAAATCGCCCTGAGTCCCGCGGCAAACGTCAGATTGATTTTGGGATTGACCGGAATCTGTCCAATCCCTTTGATCTGATATTCGACGGGATCTTCCACCGTTAAGATATTGACCTCCACGGAATTAAGCTTAGAAATGCAGGCATAAAGCGTTGCCGTCTTTCCGCTCCCCGTCGGACCTGTCACCAGAATAATTCCATGCGTTTTTTGAATCAGCTCTTCCAGTTTTTGGAGGAGCGCCCCTTCAAAGCCGAGATCTTTTAAATTGAGAATAACCGTGCTTTTATCCGCAAGCCTCATAACGATTCGTTCCCCATGAGTGATAGGAACGGTCGAGAGACGGATGTCGATATCTTTTCCGGCAACCTTGATTCTGATTCGTCCATCCTGCGGGAGTCTTTTTTCCGCTATGTCGAGGTCGGCCATGACCTTAATTCTTGAGACAATGCTGTTTTGGAACGCCTTTGGGGGTTTATAGACATCATAAAGAATGCCATCTATCCGGAAGCGAACGACCACTTCCCTTTCATGAGGCTCCACATGGATGTCGCTTGCCCGCTCCTTGACAGCCCTAAAGAGGAGTGAGTTTACAAGCCGGATAATGGGGGCTTCGTCGCTTGCATCCAGAAGATCTTCCGGTTCTTCAAGATCATAAGTGAGATCCATCCCTTCTTCCCCAATTTCTGCGATCGCCTTCTCTTCTTTCTTTTCATAGACGCGGTTAATGGCGTCTTGAATTTTAAGCGGGCTTGCAAGAACAGGCTGAACCTCGGCTTTGAGGATCATTCTCAAATCTTCCAGAACGGTTTGGTTGAGCGGATTTGCAATGGCGACAATTACATCAGTTCCTTCGCGCCTGAGCGGGATGATTTCATTTTCCTTTGCGTAGTTGATCGGAATGTTCTGAACGAGATCGGCCGAAATGTCGTTTGCTGGAATGTCGGCAAGAAAGGGGAGACCCAACTGTACGCTCAATGCCTTTTGGATTTCTTCCGGAGTGAGATATCCTCTTTCAATGAGGATGTCGCCGAGCTTTCCCCCTTTTTCACGTTGAACGACAAGGGCGTCCTCGAGCTGTTTTTCAGAGAGCGAGGTGTGCTTGAGAAGAATTTCTCCAAGTCGCAGTTTGGGTGCCGCCATTGTTATGTCACTTTTGTTTTGGCGGATTGAGCCGGTTTAAATACGTTGCTTTATCATCTTTGTGCGTAAAGTGTTTGTCCATAAACTCCTCGCGTTCTTTTATTTTTTTGTCAAAGACGCGTCTGAAATCTCCATATTCCTTCATGATAGAGGGAGTCAAAAAGAGCAGAAGGTTTGTTTTCACCGACTCTTTGGCGGAGCTTTTGAAAAGCCATCCCAAAATCGGGATATCGCCCAGAAGCGGAACTTTGCTGCTTGTGTTATTCACGTTGTCTCTCAAAAGGCCGCCAATGATCACCGTGTCATCATTCCTGACAAGAACCGTCGTTTTCATCGAACGCTTTGTCGAGGCAAATGTCTGCCCGGCGATATCTGTGGGCGGTTTTCGATTTGAAATATCTTCGATTATCTGTTCGATTTCCAACCGGACAAGATCTGAGGTTTCGTTGATCTGCGGTTTGATTTTTAGCGTGAGGCCGATCGGCTCCCGGTTGATTGTTTGCTGCTGAAGCCCCGTTGACGTTATAGAGGTTGCGCCGACCGTTGGAATTTTTTCTGAGGCCTCAAAGTTAGATTCAACGTTATCCAGTGCAAGCATCTGCGGGGCTGACAGGAGATTCGCGTCAGCATCGACGGCAAGCGCGCGCACGAGGGCAGTGGCGTTTGGGATTTTTTTCTTCGTGCCGTCTGGCAATGTGATGTCGGTAGAACCTTGAGTGACAAAACCGAGGACACCGCTTCCGGCTCTCATGAGAAGTCTCGGGTCGAGAATAACATCGAGAGAGTGGGGGCTCGTCCCCGCAAATCCTCCGACAATGCCATCTTTGAATCCGGCGGCGGGGACACCGGCGGTATAGGAGACGCCGAGCTCCTGGTTTTTAGTAACGTTAACCTCAAAAATATAGGCCTCCACATAAACCTGTTTTCGGGGGAGATCGAGTTTTTTAATGACTTCGGTCAAGGTCTGGAAATCTCTTAAAGAGGCTGTGACGACGAGCGAGTTCGTCTCCTCATCGCCTGTAAGTTTAATTTCTCCTTCAAAATCTTCGCCCCCCACCGCAGGGGGTCCGCCAGGGAAAGTCGGTCTTGCGGCGGTCTTGCCGATGATTTTATTGAGTGTCTCTGACACCTTGTTGGCGGCGGAATTTTGAAGATAGTAGACGTGAATTTTCCCCCCCCCGCCCACCGGCACATCGAGTCTTGTGATAAGATCTTTTAATTTTTGAATCCCTTCTTCATTGGCTTTGACAATGATCGAATTC
>CAYMPL010000082.1:0-6686 GCA_964392415.1 uncultured bacterium
CTACCTCCGCCGCATAATAATTTTTTTTAGGTTCATCGATCATCACAAAAATGGCATAATGGGGTTGATCTGCCGGGAAAAAACCCAAAAATGAAGAAATATATTTGTCTGAAAGATAGCCCCTCCCCCGCAAATCCGGTTTTTGAGCCGTCCCGGTTTTTCCGGCAACTTTATATTCTTTCATCGCAGCGGAAAAACCGGTTCCCCCCTCTTCTGTCACACGAACCAGCATGCGGGTCAGTCTTCGCGCTACTTCTGGACTGATGACTTGCGCCACAAAGTAAGGCTCTGTTTCAATCACTTCCCCCATTTTGGGATCGATTTTCTTTTTCACAACAAACGGCCGCATGAGTTTTCCCCCATTCGCAATGGCAGAAATTGCAGAAACCAATTGAATCGCAGTCACAGAAATTCCCTGTCCAAACGCAATATTCGTAAGATCAATAAGCCGCCATTCTTTATAGGGACGAACAATACCGGGGGATTCACCCGGGGCGTCAATTCCCGTTTTTCGGCCAAAACCAAATTCAAAAATTTTCCGGGAGAAGACGACCTTCCCCAACTGGGAGGCAATTTTTGCAGCGCCAATATTACTTGAAAACTTCAAAATATCAGAAAACGACAACCACCCATACTTGTGATTCTCCGCTTCACGAATTGCAGCCTCACGATTGACACGATAAAAACCGTTTTCACAAAAAAATCTTTCTGAAGGTGAAATCCCTTCCTCCAGCGCCAAAGCAGAAAGAATCACTTTAAACGTCGAGCCAGGCTCAAAGGCATCCGTCAAAGCGGCATTCTTCCAATGCAAGCGTCTGCCTTCAAAAAACCGATTCGGATTGAAAAAAGGATAATTTGCCATTGCAAGGATTTCCCCTGTCCGCACATCCTGAACAATCGCCATACCTCGTCTGGCTTGAAATTTTGTTACGGCAAGTTCAAGTTCTTTTTCAATCATAAACTGAAGCGACTGTTCGATCGAAAGAATAAGCGATACCCCCTCTTGTGGCTCAACAAAAAGAGTTTCATCGAACGTAATCGGCCTTCCTAACGCGTCACGGATCATTTTTATGGAGCTCTTCTTCCCAAATAGAACGTCATCGTGGCTGTATTCAAGCCCTTCAATCCCCTGTGAATCGACACCGACAACCCCAAGGAGTTGCCCCGCAAGTTCCTGATTCGGATAAAATCTTTTATACTCATCGAGAATCCCAATCCCTTCTATTGGGTGTTCCTTGATCCGCTGCGTAACCGAGTCGCTCAGCAACCGCTCGATCCAGACAAATGACTTTTTAGACTTTATTTTTTGGTAAATTTTATAATCTGAAATGCCTGTAAGGGCGCTTAAACGCCTGGCAACATATTTGGGCGCCTTGATTTTATTTGGGTTCGCAAACAACGATCCGACTTTTCGGCTTACGGCAAGCTCATTCATATTACGGTCATAAATCGTCCCTCTTTTGGGAAAGAGCGTGATAGCCGTTCGGTATTGCCGTTTCGCCAATTCCTGGAGTTTTCTATTGGGAATAAGTTGGAGTTGAAGCGCTCTTCCAATGATAAAAAGGAAAAAAAAGATCCCGACAAAGAAGATCGCAAGAATTCGAATTTTAAGAAATCCCTGACGTATCATGTCATCAAAGATATTATTTCATATAAATAATTTGCTCATGTTTCGGATTTTTAAGATGAAACCGTTCTGTTGCCATGGATGAAAGACGCGAAGGGGAACTCAGCATCGCAAGTTCAATTTTCAACTTCTCATTCTTCATAAAGTGGCGGCGTTCCTCTTTGGTAACTTCAAGAATTTTATAGTTCAATCTCACAACCTCCACACGAGACCAGACATAAAATAGAACAGTCCCTGTTAAAAAGCAGCCAAGCAAAAAAAGTTTTAAAATGCCAAAAAAGACTGCCGTCCTGTCAACTGCCAAAGAGCGCTTCTGTTTATAAAGTATGTGTTCAGCCCGCTGGAGAGAACGATACGCAATACTATTTCGCTTCATGGAACCACCCTCCTTTCAAAAACCCTCATTTTTGCGCTCCGTGATCTGGGATTTTTCTCTATCTCCCCCTCCGTGGGAACGACCGGTTTTCGTGTTATCCTTACCCCCATCGATCTCTTTCCACAAACACAGCGAGGCAGAAATCTTGGGCAAATACAAGGATTTTCAAAACGAAGAAACCCCTGCTTGATGATTCTGTCTTCCAATGAATGAAAGCTCAAGACAATAAGTCTTCCCCCGATATTCATCGAACCCATCAAAGACCGGCATGCGTCTTCCAATCCCTCGAGCTCCCGATTGACGGCAATTCGAAGCGCCTGAAACACGCGGGTTGCCGGATGTAGCTGATATTTCCTTTTGGGAATAAGATAAGAAATAAGATGAGCAAGCTCTAAGGTCGTTCGAATCGGTTTTCGTTCTCTTACTTCGATAATCTTTCTTGCTATCTTTCTTGAAAATTTTTCTTCACCATATTTGTAAAAAATATCTGCGAGCGCCTTTTCAGAAAGTCTATTTATAAAATCATATGCGGTCTCTTTCTGAGAGAGAGACTGCCGCATATCGAGAGGCCCTTCTTTTTGGAAACTGAATCCCCTCTCAGGGTCATCGAGCTGGTAAGATGAAACCCCCAAATCAAGGAGCGCGCCGTCCCAAGTCTCAGAGGGAAACATCTTTTTTAAACTTTCAACCTCTTTAAAATCTCCATGGAAAAGAAACAACCTTTTTCCAATTTCTTTTCTGAACCGCTTTTTCGTCTCTCCTAAAGCCCCTTCGTCTTTATCTACCCCTATGACCACAGAAGATATGGATGCCCCTAAAATCGCCTCCGTGTGCCCGCCTAATCCAATCGTCCCATCCAGATAGACCCCCCCCTCTTTGACTTGCAAAAAATCGAGTACTTCTTTCGCCAAAACCGGCCGGTGTTCCCACATTAAATAATCATAGCATTTTTATTTTTTTAAGGCAGCTATAGATGCTCGAACATCCGCCGCATATAAGACGAGGGGATCCAGGGTGAGCGCCTTGTTTAAAAACTCATACGCCTTTTCCCTTTCATGTAAAGCCTGATAATTTTTTCCAAGATAATAATAGATTTCCGCCAGATCAAGACGAATACCAGAAGGGACTTTTTGAAGAGCATCAGCAAACATTAAAATCGACTCTTGATGATTTCCATTTTTGTAAAGCCATATCCCTTTTAAATGGGGAAGATAGAAATCGATCCAAATCTGTTTTTGCTCCCGCCAATCAGATGATTCAATAATTTTTTCTGCTTTCTCTAAGAGATCTTTGACATCATTCAGTTTTTTATCACTATAAAGATAGAGATATGCAAGCTCAATCACTGCCTGCTCATCAGTCGGGTTATTTGTCATGATCGAAAGATAATCTTTTTCTGCTATCTGAAACTGAGTTTCAAAAAGCTTGGGTTTATTCATCAGTTTGTGCGTCAGCCCCAAATAAAGATTCACAGTTGGTTCATGCGCGGCAAAATCATTGGCCAATTCAAAGTATTTGAGAGCCTCCTTTAACTTTCCCTGCCAGAGATGGGACAGCGCTGCATTGAGATAGGCCCCCCAGTCATTGGGCCTTTGCTTCATTAACTTTTCTGAGAGATTTTGAGCTGCTTTATACCGCCCTGTCGCAAGGTAACAATAGATGAGGGCTGATCTCCGCCAGTACTCCATTTTTTTTGAATTGAGAAGCCCTGCCGATTCAAAACCGATAATGGCATTTTCATAATCCCCTTCTAAATAATCCTCATAGGCGCGATCAAAAAGCCGATCGACCTTTTTTTCAAGCGTAAAACCGTCTTTCCATTCGATCGCAACAATATCGCCTTCCACCCCTGCCATTCCTTCGGGCTTCTGCTTCGGTGGCGTTGAGGCACAAGACCAGAACCAAACGGAGAAGACAACAACATAAACACTCTTTCGCATCATGGCTGGATAAACGATATCAAACCCCTTTTCGTTCAATCAAGCAAAAACAAGCTGTTGTTTTCTCCTTCCGACACATGTTAGAAATTCGGCGATGAAAATCTATCGATCTTCATTTGCAATCAAAAAGAAATTCCAATCTCCCGTAGTGGCTATTGGAAATTTCGATGGCGTTCATCTCGGCCATCAGGAGATCTTAAGAAAAGTCATCCAGAAGGCAAAAAAAATAAAGGGGACCTCCGTTATCTATACCCTCTTCCCCCCCCCCGCTTGCGTACTCCGTCCAAATATACATGTCCCTCAAATTCTAACACTCAAAGATCGATTAAAAAAAATCGAAGAATCAGGAATTAATATCGTCATCATTGAAAAATTTAGTCTCAGATTTTCAAGAAAAACGGCTCAAGAATTCTTTGATGAAATTATTTTAAAGAATTTAAAAACAAAAATTCTTTATGTCGGTTACAATTTCTTTTTTGGAAAAGATCGGCAGGGGGATGTTGCCTTTTTAAAGAAACAGACTAAAAAAAATAAAATCGAATTCCATATGGTAAGTCCATTTCGCAAAGAGAATGAAATCATAAGCTCTACAAAAATCCGAACCCTTATTCTCGGCGGAGAGGTAAAAAAAGCAGCCCTCTTTCTGGGTCGTCCTTATTCTTTAAAAGGAACGGTTGTCCACGGAGAAGGGCGCGGCCTAAAACTCGGGATTCCCACCGCAAATATCAAAACGGATGCGGAATTGATTCCCATGGAAGGAGTTTATGTCACCCAAACAGAATTGAACAATCAATTATACCCCAGCGTTACCTCTATTGGATGTGCTGTCACATTCTCAAAAAATGCCCCTTTTTCCATCGAAACGCATATCTTGGATTTCATCAGCGGACGGCCACTTTATGGAAAGCCGCTTACGATTCATTTTTTGGACCGGATTCGGGATATTCAAAAATTCGATTCTGCCAAAGCGCTCATTTCAAACATTCAGCAAGATATTCAAATCGCAAAGAAAATATTTAAAAACCGCTTCACTTAAAGCTAGTTCAATAACAGAATGACTTACATCATGTCATCCCGAGCGTAAGCGAGGCATCTCATTGTTTAAGCAAGGTATATCGTCATTCCGAACGCAGTGAGGAATCTCTCCGCGATAAGAAGAGTCGGGCTGTCGCTCGCAGGTTGGAAGTGTCATTCTGAGGAGCCGCTAAGCGGCGACGAAGAATCGTGCTGCTGTGAGAGTGTAATAAGCGTTGAATCTTGGTGAAAACCTCCTGTATACTATTCACAAGTTAGATAGCAATGCCAACCCGGGAGATCACATGGAAAGATATTTGAAAATAGGGTTATTTATTGTGATATTCGCATTTATTTCAAACAAATCTTTTTCATATGAATATGAACAAAACAATGAGGAGAATGAATGCGAGCAAGCCGAGGATGTTAGTGAATGTTTAAAAGATTCTCATTCTGTACCTTATTTCAAAAATGGTAAAATGCAGGGATTTAAGAGGGTCGAAAAAGGCAATAGCGGTGTTTATGAAAATTTTGGAATACAACAAGGTGATACGATTTCGTTACCAAACCAATACCATGAAAATAGTGATTATTAAGGTTTGACGGTCAATCAGTGTGAAAGTTAAATGGCTCTATCATTCCTTTAAATTATTAACTCTTCTGCTTGGTTTTTTGTTTTTACTGGGTACTTCAACGAGTTATGCATTAGATGAAAATAAAGTTTCCGCGGGCGATTTAAATCACCTTAATCGAGCATTTGAAAGATTGGCCAAGTCAGATGGATACATCGCTGAAAATTGGGACATTGTCATAGGGAAAAGTATCACTAATAATCCTACAAACTTTTTAAAAGCCTACAAGAAAAATGAGCATCTCGTAACAAGACTCGATGCACTCGTAAATAATCTGGGTCCGGAATATGTTGATGATTTTAAAAGGCAGGCTGTTCAAATTCGCAACCGCATAAATGCACTTAAATCAATTACAGATGAAAGTTTAAAGCCACTGGCAAAAGAATGTATAGAAGAGCTTCAACGTCATCTTAAGGTTATTGAAAAACCAATCAATCACAAATCATCAATAACCTCATCACAGCGGCACGATTCTTCGTCGCCGCTTAGCGGCTCCTCAGAATGACACTTCCAACCTGCGAGCGACAGCCCGACTCTTCCTGTCGCGGGGAGATTCCTCACTTCGTTCAGAATGACAACTTTTACCTTGAAGCCAGCTGGTGGGTCGAGAGATCGCGAGGGATCAGGCGTGCTGATGACAACCGCTTGACCACCATCTGTTTCCCAGATCGCGCACTTCCCTCTGTAATTGGGTTGTAAGTGCACCACACGATCGCTCAGAATTTATCAATTTCTCTAGAAACCGATGCCCCCTTGTTCCAGAAGGAGCCGAGGTCTCGTCCAGAATGTAACCTATTTATTTGAAGGTAGACTAAAAATGGTAAAAAGGGATGTATTTTAAGCTGCTTTTTTTTCCGGAGCCACATTAATTTGTAGCTGATAACCTAAGGCTTTAAGAATTCTGTAAATCGTATCAAACGTTGGGACTCTTTGTTGATCGCCTATTTCCAAACGAGCAATTAAAGGCTGTTTTACTCCCGCCCTTTTCGCAAGTTCCATTTGAGATAATCCTGATCGCGCTCTAAGATCAGAAATAAGATGGGCTATTTGAAGATAAAATCTTTTTTGCTCAAAGAGTATCTTTAATTGTTTATCTT
>CAYMPL010000083.1:0-6674 GCA_964392415.1 uncultured bacterium
GCACGCACGCCGGGGAAGAAAAAATGTTGCTGGAGAGCTATCTGAATTTGAAGAAAACATTTGCCAGGCTTCGCCTGATTTTGGCGCCCCGTCATCCGGAGCGTTTTGTGGAGGTGAAGAATCTTATTGAAGAAACGGGATTTCGTTGTTTTGCCGCCTCCGAACGAGTGGAGCAAAAATGGAATTCCGAAGAGATTTTACTCGTGGATGTGATGGGAGAACTCCCGCGTTATTACTCCCTGGCAACGATTGTATTTATGGGTAAGAGCTTAACGGCGCATGGAGGACAGAATCTTTTAGAACCGGCGGCGCTTGGGAAAATGATTTTATTTGGACCCCATATGGAAAATTTCAGGGAAATTGCGGATCAGTTTTTGCGATTTCAGGCGGCTACAGAGGTGTTTGATCCGGTGATGCTTGAGAGAGAGATCAAAAAATATTTAAGTTCTGAAACGTTGCGCAGGCTCTCCGAGTCGAAAGCTGTTCAGTTGGTTCAGAAAAATAAAGGGGCATTGGCGTTTACGTTAAAACGGATTGAGGAGCAGTTGGCATGTCAGCCCTGAAAATTGAAACGAGAGATCTCTTGAAAGTTGTGGATCGTTTTTCCGAGCCATCGATTTTGGTGTTGGGGGATATCATTCTGGATCGCTATCTTTGGGGGGACGTTGAAAGAATTTGCCCGGAGGCGCCGGTTCCTGTCGTAGATGTCAAACGGACATCGCTCATGCTCGGCGGGGCTGGAAATGTGGCCGCCAATTTAAGAACCTTCGGGGCTCGCGTCTCGGTTTTAACCTGCGTCGGGAAAGATGCGGGAGGGAGAGAGGTAAAGCGATTGCTGGGAGATATGGGTGTGGAAGGGGATGAAGGCTTGATTGAGGATAACGATCGGCAGACAACAGAAAAAACAAGAGTGGTTGCCAGGCATCAGCAAATGGTGCGATTTGACCGGGAAACAAGGAATATCATCTCCGACATGACCGCAGGGAAAATCTTTCAATGTCTTGAAAAACAGTGGGCCGATTTTGATGCCATTCTGATTTCAGATTATGGCAAGGGGATGATCTCCCCGGCGCTTTTTAAACAGATTAAAAAATTAAATGGAAGGCAGCCGAAGTTGGTCACCGTCGATCCCAAAGAGAGAAATATTGGTCTCTATAAAAAGGTTTCCCTGATTACCCCCAATAAAAAAGAGGCGGCGTATGCGGCGGGGAAAGAGATCGAAACAGAAGAGGATCTCAAAGAGGTTGGGAAAAAGATGATCCGCGAACTCCAGTGTGAAAACCTTGTGATCACGCTGGGGGGGGATGGCATGGCTTTTTTCAGACGAGACGGAGAATTTTTAAAAATTCCGACTTTCGCGCGGGAGGTCTTTGACGTCAGTGGCGCAGGCGACACCGTGATCAGCACGATTACGCTCGCTCTTTGCTGCGGAGCGACGTTCCCTCAGGCAATTATTCTTGCGAATTATGCCGCGGGTGTTGTTGTTGGGAAGGTGGGAACAGCCTCCGTGACGCCGGACGAGCTTAGAACCTATATAGGAGTTGAAAAAAGGCATGAGCATTCCAAAAAAACCACCTCTTGTGAAGTTCGTAGGGAGTATCATCTATAAGGTAGACACACCAGCTCAAAGAGCTGGTGTGTCTTGTAATCATACTGCGCGCTCATTTCCTTCGGAAATGAGCTTGCTACTTGAAGAAGGAATTTCGCTTCTCAAGAGAAAATGGGGGGAGATTGATATTCGGCAAGACGGTCTCCCATTTACTCACACCGATTATTATCATGAAGAGTTAGGGAGCCCCCTTTTTCGAAGTTTTTTTAGTTTTGAAAAATTGCAGAGGCGGGAGCGGTTGATTGAAGCCAAGCTCTTTTCGAATGAAATTGAGAATCGGCTTGCAAAAAGCGATGACATGCGTACTATAAATATCGATCCCGGGTATTTGACAGATGGGCAGTTTATTTTGGCAACGGGAAAGAATTATTCTCATCGTGTCTATTTGGGGAGGGGCATTTTTGCCGATCTTACATTGATCTATAAAGATCGGAATTTCGAGCCGATGCCGTGGACATATCCTGATTATCAGGAGGAAGGGTTGCGGCTCATGTTGTTAAGGATCAGACAAAAATATTTGGAACAAAGATGAAAAAAATGCCGCCTAAAAAAAGCCTTAAAGAAAAAATCAAAAAAATTAAGATGATTATTCTGGATGTAGACGGGGTTCTGACCGATGGGGGTCTCATGATCGGTCATAACGGCTTTGAATATATGAAGTTCAATGTGCAGGATGGGGCGGGGATTGTGATGGCTCAAAAGGTGGGATATCGCTTTGCGCTCATTACGGGAAGAAATACGGCGATTGTAGACCGTAGAGCCGAAATTCTTCACATTGCCGATGTTTTTCAAAATCGCTTCTTTAAAATAGAGACGTATGAAGAGGTCATTAAAAAATATCATCTGAAAGATGAAGAGGTTTGCTACATTGGCGATGATCTTTTGGATCTCCCGATTTTGGAGAGGGTTGGTTTTTCGTCCGCCCCGGCAAACGCTGTCGATGATGTAAAAGAGAAAGTCGATTATGTGACAGTCCGAAAGGGGGGGAAAGGGGCTGTGCGTGAAATGATCGATCTCATCTTAAATCTCACAGGGAAGAAAGAAAAACTGATCCAGGCGATCCGCCATCAGACAATCCCCGAAGTCAAGTTGTCATGAAGGTGACGGTTGTCATTCCTGCCCGTTATGGCTCAACCCGTTTTCCGGGAAAGCCGCTTGCCGATATTTCAGGTAAACCGATGGTTCAGCATGTCTATGAGCGCGCCTCAAAGGCAACACTCGTCGATGAAGTTTTTGTTGCTACGGACGATCGGCGAATTGAGGAGGCTGTGGAGTCGTTTCATGGAAAGGTGGTTTTAACATCCAAAGCATGCCGGAGCGGTACCGACCGCATGGCGGAAGCGGCCCGAAACCTCTCTTCGGATATTTTCATCAATGTGCAGGGGGATGAGCCGCTCATTTCGCCGAGACTCATCGATCAAATTGCCTCCTCACTCATTTCTGACACAAAAGTGAGAATTGCTTCAGCCGCTATTTCTTTCAAATCGAGAGAAGATTTCCTGGATCCCAATATCGTCAAGGTTTTGACCGATTGTGAGCTTCAAGCAATCTATTTTTCGAGATATCCGATTCCATTTTTAAAACACGCCTGGCAAAAGTCGGACTCCCCCAATCGTTGGGATGATTATTATTCCGAATATTCTTTTGAAAGGATTGAGAGATCAGCGGTTAAGAAGCATCTTGGGATTTATGGTTTTAGACGGGAGGAGCTCTTAAAATTTTCACAATGGGAACCGACGCCCCTCGAATGCCAGGAGGAGCTCGAACAGCTTCGTATTCTGGAACATGGAGGAAAGATCAAAATTGTTCCGACAGAAGAAGAATCGGTCGCCGTAGACAGGCCTGAGGATTTAAATAAAATCATTATACCATTTTAATTTAATAAGGTTTTTTTCCACCTTTGGAATGTCCGTTTGAGACATGTTGCCCCAAATTTTAATTGATTCCGGAAGCAGTTAAAAAATAGGCAGATAATAGATTGGAATATGTTCTCTTGTCGTCCCAGCGGAGGCTGGGATCCAGGCTTTCTTTCAGGATAAAAGAGTGAATTAAGAACGGACTAAAATGGAGTTGAATTAGACGGCCTTCTTAAGTTTTGTTTCAATAAATTTATTAAGGCTCATTTTTGCAATTTTGGCCTTTGTCATAAGATCACGATGAAGTGAGGGTTCGAGACGAAGAGGTATTTTTCCTGAGAACTTTTTTTCTGATAAGGGCATTGGAATAGGGAGTCCTCTTGCTTCTAAACTCTCGAGATAGCCTTCAATCGCTTCATAAGCATTTTGAAGAGCTTCTTCAACGGTTTCTCCATGGGTCATGCATCCTGGAAGTTCTGGGGCATTAATAATATAAGATTTATCTTCTTCACTCCAGGTAACTTCTAACTGGTACTTACAATCGTATTTTTTCTTTTTAGTCATTGTCTTTCTCCTCAAGTAGCAAGCTTTGAGCCTGCTTTATTTGATAGGGCTTTAAATCCTTTGAATGGGTTGCCAAAATGAATGTCTTTACCCCATTTACCCATACTTCATGACTTCCTTTGGTTCTATTAAGTGACCATCTCATTTGTTTAAGCAGAGTCCTTAGTTCTCTTGCATCAATGGAACCACTTTCTAGCTTCCTTTTAAGCTTCTCAGCTGAACTCACTGGAACATCCTAAGCATGAAATAATGATATCATAACTGATATCATTGTCAACAGCTACAGTATGGTCAGTGCGCGCCTATTTTTTTACGGTGACGCAATTTGTTACATGTCTTAAAAATATCTACATCAGCGAGAATTAAATTCTCCTTTACGCTCTTTTGATCGATGGCAATGCGATCGAGTTCGTCAAACAATTGATGATGAAATATATTAGTTTTTTGAACGATTTAATCAGACTACAAAAATCAAAACTATTCTACAAAAGTCATCCTGTAATCGTTTTTCTGGATCCCAGCCTTCGCTGGGATGACAGAGAAGATAACATCTTAATATGGATCCTCACCTTCGCGGGGGTGATGGGTAGGAAGTTGCGTCATTCACTAAAAAACGGAAAGATGGTGATCCATAGACAATCACCGCTCCCTTTGAGTCACGAGTCGCGTTGAATTAATCACAACCGAAAGAGAGCTTAGCGTCATGCAGGCGGCTGCGATCATCGGGTTTAGAAGGCCGGCTGCTGCGATGGGAATGGTGAGGGCATTGTAGATAAAGGCGAGAAAAAGATTCTGACGGATTTTTTTGACTGTTTTTTTGCCGATTCGGATCGCCTCGTGCGCTTTTGTAATATCCCCATGGATCAAAACAGCGTCCGCGGCTTCAAGGGCAAGGTCTGAGCCGCTCCCCATGGCAATCCCCAGATCCGAAGCCAGGAGAGCGGGGGCGTCATTGATGCCGTCGCCGACCATGCCGACCCGTTTCCCTTCGGCTTTCCATCTTTCGATTTTTTGCGCCTTCTCTTGCGGCTTAAGAAACCCAAAGGAGATCTTAAGCTTGAGTTTCTGGGAAACTGCTTCAGCCGCAGACTCGTTGTCTCCTGTGAGCAGAACGGGTTCAATCTTTTCTTTTTTTAAATCATCAATGCTCTGAAGCGCCCCTTCCCTTATTTTGTCTGTCAGAATAAACGAGGCGATCCATTCTTTTTCAGTCGCAACATGGAGAACTGTTTTTCCTCTCTCGATTTGGGACTCAAATTTTTCAAAAATTTTCGGTTCAAAACCAGTCTGTCTCATCAGTTCTTTATTTCCAAGAAAATATTTTTCCTGACCTATGTTTCCTGCGATGCCAAGCCCTGGAAGCGATTTCACCTGTGATGTCTCTTCAATTTTCAAAAGATTTCTTTCGCCCCATGTCACAATCGCTTTTGAAAGGGGATGTGTCGATTGTTTTGCCATTGAAACTATTTTTCCCGAGATTTCTGTGTCTGATCGTTTCGAATGATTAAAAAAATTTAAAACAGAAGGATGTCCCTCGGTGATTGTTCCGGTTTTGTCAAAACAGAGCATGTTTAACGCCCCCATTTTTTCAAAGACGGAGGCGTCTTTAAAAAGAATCCCGCGTCTCGCTGCCATGGTGGAAGCGGCAAAGACGGCGATGGGGGTCGCAAGACCGAGGGCACAGGGGCAGGCAATGAGGAGAACGGAGATGGCTGAAAGCATCCCTTTCATCGCATTTTGGTCAAAGCCCCACCAGAAAAGAAAGGTGAGCGCTGAAATTCCGATGACGGCAGGCACAAAATAGAAAGCAATCCGATCGGCAATGCGCTGAATCGGAGCTTTGGTTGACTGTATTTTTTCCACGAGTCTTACCATTTGGTAAAAAAGAGTTGCCTCCCCCGCCTTTTCAACCTCCATTTTTAAAACCCCTTCCTGGTTGATCGTGGCGCCGATAACAGAATCCCCCGGGGTCTTATGCGAAGGGATCGCCTCCCCTGTCATCATCGATTCATCGACGGCTGATTCCCCCTGAATGATTTTTCCGTCCGCGGGTATTTTTTCACCGGCGAGTATGACGCAAATATCCCCTTTTTGCAGCTGATCGGAAGAAACAGTGATCTCCTTGTTATTTCTTAAGACCCTTGCCATGGCGGGTTTGAGTTCAAGAAGTTTTGCGAGGGAAGAAGTAGCCTTCGTTTTTATTTTCGACTCCAAAAAATTCCCAAAAAGAATCAGGGCAATAATTACGGCTGCCGAATCAAAGTAGACGGGGAGATTTTTTTCGAAAAAAAATGAGCCGAAAACCGCCAGCGTACTGTAAAGAAAAGCGGCGCCGCTCCCCAACGCAACCAGCGTATCCATATCCGTTCTTCGTTGTTTGACAGATTTCGACGCCGAAATAAAAAAACGCCGTCCCGATGTTGCGAAGAGAATAGCCGTGAGAACAAATTGAATTTCATGGGAAAAGGGGATCCGTAGAGGGAGCATAGCCAAAAGAAACACAGGGAGGGCTAACGCGAAGGCCAGACTTACGTTTTTCTTCTCTTTTTTTAGGATTTTTTTTTGGTCAAGAATGATCGCGCTGGGCATTTCATGACAGCACGAATGATTGGATTCCATTATTTTTTATTCATAGCACACATTTT
>CAYMPL010000084.1:0-6498 GCA_964392415.1 uncultured bacterium
CGCCTGCAATAATACCCCCCCCCAAAGAAATTAAGAGCGCCCAAAACGACTCCCCCAGCCATTCGTAGAGTTCGTAATAACTCATATAGGAAACGACAGAGAGGAGAAGTGTAAGAGATGCAGAGCGATGGAGGGTATAGAGGACCGGCTTTAAATCGAATTCTTTCACTTCTCTTTTCATGAGATACGATAGCGCAAAAAAATTACAGATCGAAACAAACGATGTGGCAAAACAGATTCCGCCCACACCGAGCGGCTTCAGAAGAAGCCAGCAGAGAAGAATATTTACGCCGATATTGATGACCGATGTATAGAGGGGAATCCATGTTTTTTTAAGACTATAGAACCCACGGTTTAAAAGGGTATTGGCGCTGACAAAAGACATGCCGATCGCATAGAAAAGGAGCGCCCAGGCGACGAGATGGCTGTCTGATTCTGTAAACTGTCCGCGCTCAAAACAGAGTTTTGCGATAGGGAATGAGAGCGCCATGAACCATCCTGTGAAGGGGAGCGTTACAAAAAAGATCTGGCGAAGCCCTGTCTGGATGACATTTGAAAAACGTTGATGCTCTTCTGTGACGATAAAACCTGAGAGAAGGGGGAAGAGGACGGTTCCTATCGCAATGGCAAACATCCCCTGAGGGAGATGAAAGAGGCGAAATGCGGAATCGATTGCCGCCACCTCGGCGGGTCCCAGAAGCGAGGCAAAAAAATTGCCGACGAGGGCGTTAAAATTAACGACGCCGATAGAGAGGGTAACAGGGATCATGAGCAGACCGATCCGTTTCATGACCGGATCAGAAAGCCCGAGTCTCCAGCTGTATTTCCAGGGGATCTGTGTGAATGGGGAGCCCTGAATCATAAATTGGATGATCGTTGCAGCCAAAAGCCCCCACGCCGCCGCGTAGATCCCGCCGATATGATAGAAAAGGAATACGGCTAAAATATTGACGACGTTCCAAAAAAGAGGGGCAACAGCGGGGGCCCCAAAATATTGCATCGAATGCAGAATGCCAACGACAACCCCCCCGAGTCCCAAAATGATGATGATCGGAAAGATAATACGGGAGAGCTGAACCGTATGATCGAAAAGCTCCCGGTTCTGGGTGAACCCAGGGGTCGTTATTTGAATAATGAATGGCATAAAAATTTCACATAGCAGCACGATCCATATCAAAATCAAAAACACGACATTTATCATCTGTGAGCCGACTCTCCACGCCTCCTCTTTGTCCTTTTTCATCAGAAGTTCTGTGAAAACGGGGATGAAGGCGGCGCTGATCGCGGCATCTGCGATCAGGAGTCGAATCAAATTCGGGATTTTAAAGGCGACGGTAAAGGCGCCGCGCATCGGTGTCAGCCCAAAGAAATAGGCGAGCTGTACTTCTCTCAAAAATCCTAAGAGACGTGAGCCGAAGGTTGCGACCATAATCCAGAAGGCAGTGCGGATAAGGAGCTGTTTTTTCATACGGCGCGCCCATTTCCTTTGGAAATGGGCTTGCCATGAGCATACATAAATCGATCGTTGATTTCAGCACTTTTATAAGATAGCGATAAGAAAATGGGACTTAAATGCGGCATTGTAGGACTCCCCAATGTGGGCAAATCGACCATTTTTAATGCGCTGACAGCGGCCGGGGCGAATGTTCAAAACTATCCTTTCTGTACGATTGATCCCAATGTCGGTATGGTTCCTGTTCCAGATCCGCGCCTTCATCACATTTCAGAATTGATCAAGCCTGAGAAAATAACGCCAACGATTTTAGAAGTGGTTGATATTGCCGGACTTGTGAAAGGGGCGAGTCAGGGGGCGGGGCTTGGGAATAAGTTTCTAAGCCATATTCGTGAAGTAGACGCCATCATCCATGTGGTGCGATGTTTTGAAGACTCGAATGTGGTTCATGTTGCCCCAGATGGAGAATGTGTCGATCCGATTCGTGACATTGAAGTGATCGAAACGGAGCTTGCCCTTTCAGATTTGGAAACAGTCGAAAAAAGGGGGCGAAGAAATGAAAGGCTGATCAAAGGGGAGGATAAGGGGGCTAAAGAAGAACAAGAGGTCGTGGCGCGGGTCAAACAAGGACTGGAAGCGGGAAAGGCGGCAAGGGACATTGGGCTAAGCGAAGAGCAAAAAAATAAAATCCGCGAACTTTTTCTTTTAACGCTAAAACCGGTTCTCTATATCGCGAATGTTTCTGAGGATGATCTTAAAGGGAGCCATCCAAAGGTGGGACCATTGCGGGAGTTTGCCAAAAAGCAGGGGGAGACGGTCGTTCCATTGTGCGGCAAAATTGAAGCTGAGATTTCCGTTCTTTCTTTGGAAGAACGGCAGGAATTTCTCAAAGATCTCGGCATTGAAGAACCGGGACTCGATCATTTGGTCCGGGAGGCTTACCAGCTTTTAAAATTAATCACCTTTTTTACTGCCGGGAAAAAAGAAGTTCGCGCCTGGACAATTCCCTATGGCACGAAAGCCCCTCAAGCGGCGGGGACGATCCATTCTGATTTTGAAAAGGGCTTTATTCGCGCCGAAGCCTATCATTATCATGATCTGATGCGGTATAAGACGGAGGCGGAAGTGAAAGCAAAAGGGTTGATGCGCCTCGAAGGAAAAGATTACGTGGTGAAAGATGGAGATATTTTATTTTTTAGGTTTAATGTGTAGTAGTAATCCCATTTCCAAAGGAAATGGGCGCGCAGTATGAATACAAGACAAGCTACTGCTTGTCGACCTTATTTATTTATGAATTTTTTTGACTCGACTCTTCCGGAAATTCAACTGGTCGGCGCTGTTCAAACCCCCTACAATCTCTCTATCGCCACCGCCCGAACCTGCTACTCCTCGCAGGGGATTATTACTCCTCAGGAGGTCTCCAAAGACGAAAAATCCCGTCTCTTGAGAGACAAAATCGCCGTATCGACCCGAGAAGCGGGGCATCTCACCACACGCCAGCATGCCCATTTTGTTTTTGCGTTGAGCCGGATATCACGAAGTTTTATTTGGGAATTTCTGCACAGCCATCCCTTTTACAATTCGGAGCAGGTGTCGCAGAGATATGTGAAAGTGAGGGGGGGGAATTTCACAATCCCTAAGTTCGACCCAAAAGATAAACATATTTATGAACAGACACTGGGGCTTCAAATGGAAGCATATGAGAAATTGATCCGTCTTTTACTGCCAGCGGTTTCTTCTGAATATTACCGGATTTTTCCAAATAGAAATAAAGAAGATCGATGGCAAAAGGTTATTCAAAAAAAGGCTTATGAAATCGCGCGTTATGTATTACCCATAGCAACGCATGCCTATCTCTATCATACGGTGAGCGCGCTGACGCTTTTAAGATATTGGCGGGCGGCTCAAAGAGAAGATGCCTCAGAAGAATTGAAATATGTGGTGGGGAGAATGGTGGAGGAGGTATTAAAGATAGATCCGGATTTTGAGAAAGAATTGAGTCATTCTGAGCGAAGCGAAGAATCTCAGCGAACACTACAACGGGATCCTTCGCCTTCGGCTCAGGATGACAGATCTCAGAATGATCATGCCAAAGAATTCGCCCAGACCTTCGATTCCGAACTCCGCTCGGGCGGGGTCAAATTCTCCCGCCTTATCGATTATCCCAAAAATACGGAGCAGACCTTAGCCCGCGCTGTTCGATCTGTTTTTGCAAAAAATCATTACGAACTTTCAGATGAGGAAGCGATCGATCTTGTCTTAAACCCCGCCTTAAACCGCTCACTGGGCGATACCTTGAATATGATGACCCTTTCCGATTTAAGCCGGGCGCTCTGTCATGTTCACTTTACGTTTCAAAAAAAACTGAGTCATACCGCCGACTCTCAGAACCAGCGCCATCGGATGACGCCCGCCTCAAGGCCCAAGCTTGAATTTCATTATTTTGGCGAGCCGGATGTGGTCTATCCGAAGCTTATCCTTCATGTCGCTCAAGCTAAAAAATTATTCGATGACGTGGTCGAGCAGACTGTTTACTCTGTGAATGACCTTTTGAAGAAAGGGAATTCTTTTGAAAAGGTTCACTATCTCCTTCCCAACGCCTGGGCGGTTCGTTTTGAAGAATCGGGGGATCTCATGAACTGGCATCACAAGTGGAAATTGCGAACCTGTTACAACGCGCAGGAAGAGATTTTTTATGCATCGGTCGAGGAGCTTTTACAAGTCGAAAAAGAATTTCCTCTCCTTGCCCGGCATATCAAAGCCCCATGCTATCTCAGAAAAGAGGCCGGAATCACCCCCTATTGTCCGGAGGGGGATCGCTACTGCGGCGTTCCCGTCTGGAAGTTCCCGCTCGAACAATATGAGAGGCTTATCTAGATAAAATCTTGTCATTCAAAATGACATATTAAACCGACACCCGGCACCCGATCGGGTGCAACCCTAAAGCCACCCGCTCCGGGATCCCGAAGGATAAATATAATGATCCGTTTCGTTCCTGAAATTCTTCCTAAATCGGTTGGAATCTGAAGCTCGACCCTATCCCGGGAAACCGATGTAAGAACGATTTCCACGATCTTCCCACCCGCGTCACGAAGAACGTTGCCCGAAAGATCCCGCGGGAATATTGACTGTCTTTGGGGTGGCGAGGGTCTTCTGCTCTGACCCTGCAAAACTTGGCTGCCCGTCGCGTCTAAAAACTTAAGGTCAACCGTATCGATAGCCGTCGTTGTGATGCCAATGGCATCGGGGGTCGTATCATCGATCGCGACATCCGTAAGCAAGGAAAAACCCGATCCGATCATTGAAGGTAAAACCAATTCTATCGTGCATGACCGGCTCGTCAGATTGATGCTGCTCGGCAAGGACGGAGCGCCGCCTGTCGGCACGCTTCCCGCGCCGCCCCCTGTGCCTATGTCCTCTTCTGTCGGCTCCGGAGGAAGTGTTGGAGTAATTTGTGTCGGTGGCGTTTCCTGTATTTGATCGGTAGGGCCTGGAGCTGGAGTTTCGGAAACATCTGAGATAGCTTCAGGACAGCAGCATTTGGCAAAACCGAACACCTTTAATTTCAAATGGATCGACGTTTCGATGCCCCCTGCCTCATATCCCTGAATATGATCGATCGTCCCCCGAACCGTTTGTCTGAAGCAGACATTTTTTCCCTCTTTTTCAGGTCCCTCTGGCGTTTCAAATTCAAGGAGACGCAAAATCTGGGAAAGCATATTCCCGGCAGTTGTTTCTCGACGCCGCGCTCCCGCGCTGTTGGCGTCCGTTTCGTTCTTCATCAATGTCTCAAATACTATGTCTGCCTTTATGGCATTGGGAGGGATATTAACAGGAATTTCAACGATCCGCTGCGGATCATCAAACGATTTCCGGCTGTCTTCTGTCACTTGAGATATGTCGATATCTAAAACTGAAATATCGAATAAAAAGAAACAGTCATCTTCAAGTTCAATTTTTCCAGTCAGTTTTGGGGGGAGACTCGCCTTCTTTTCTTCAAAAGCTCCAAATCCGGAAAGCATCTCACGCATCTGCCGGCCGCGGCGTATGTTAAACGCGTCATCTGAAATATCGAGCGCCCCCGTGTCAATATTCCCTGCCGGCGTTCTCGGAAAGCTGTTTAACACATCTTCCGGCTTACACTCCTTGCCATTCGCCGCCCCAACCCAAAGAAGGGAATTAAGAAGCAGGAGGCTTAAAAGAACGATCGAGTATTTCACGTATAATTTCTCCTAACGTGGGTACGTTTCGAATATAAACATTTATATCCTTTTCGTTTTCCATTTTTTTCATCTCAAGGAGCGCTTGTTCAATACGGGCTTCATCAATAGACTGCAGAATCGGAAGATAGTGATCGATCGCATCAGTCAGATCTTCTTCTGCTTCTTCCCTGGCATCCTCATTTTCAATCTCTTCTTCAATCTCTTCATCGGATACCGCCCCTCCCCCTGCCAGCTGTGAAGCAAGTGTCGTTCTTGCATCAATAAGGCGTTCCGCAGGATCGATATCTTTTTTCCCCGCTTCAATGCGAACAATACCCTCCAGATCGATGTCATCTTCTTTTTCAGTTTCAATCCGGATCCTAAAAACACCGCTGTCGCTCTGAAAAAGTTTAGTCGGTATATCAAACGTGCCATCTTCTTTAATGGGGACTTTGGCGACTTCTTTCCCCTCAGCATTTAAAAGAATAACTGTCCCCTCTCCAACCGTCGCTCCCCCAATCCCCGTCGCCAAACCGGAAACGGTCGTATCGAGCAGAGATTCCGTTACCGCGGGTGCAGGAGTAACGGACGGCGCTCCCGGACCTTTGTCTCCTCCGCAACTCATGATTAATAGAGTGGAAAAATAGATGAGAAAATTTTTTAGTTTTAATACTTTAAGAACCTTCATCAGCTTTCCTAAAACGTGCCGAAGTGAACTGATTGCTTTAATTTTTAGTTTATTCAGATTTTAAAACAATGCAAGGCCTCAACACTGTTTTAATCTTTCTTTAATATTCAAATCCTTGACTTATTCGATTTTTATTGAGTATGCTGACACTTATA
>CAYMPL010000085.1:0-6420 GCA_964392415.1 uncultured bacterium
GGCGACAAAATAGCGAAGCCGCGCCGTATCCAAAACCCCTGCCATCCCCACCACACGATGGGAGGGAAATCGACTGGCGGTCTTTGCCACATATGCCATCGCATCGAGTGGATTTGAAACAACAACCAAAATGCTTTCTGGAGAATATTTGGCAACCTGCTCTGTCACCGCTTTTACAATTTTTGTGTTGATCTCTAAAAGATCATCCCGACTCATCCCTGGCTTTCGGGGTGAGCCTGCCGTGATAACCACCACTTGAGAATCTTTTGTCTCCGCGTAGTTATTGGTTCCAACCACCCGGCAATCGCAGCCAGAGACAGGCGTCGATTCATAAATATCGAGCCCCTTCCCTTGTGGAATCCCTTCCACCACATCTACGAGCACCACATCGGCAAGCCCTTTTTCAACCATCAGATGCGCGACTGTCGCGCCCACATTCCCTGCGCCGACAACGGTTACTTTATTTCTTCTCATTTTTCTCCCTCCGGAGCGCACTCCTCACAAATTATCGATGATTGCTTTCCCAAATTCAGAACACTTTAAAAGTTTTGCCCCCGTCATGATTCTATGGAGATCGTATGTCACACGTTTTTGAGAAATCGTTTTTTCCAGGGCTTTGACAATTAAATCTGCCGCCTCATGCCACCCCAAATATTCAAACATCATCACCCCCGAAAGAATCAAAGACCCTGGATTCACTTTGTCCTGCCCCGCATATTTTGGGGCTGTGCCGTGCGTCGCTTCAAATATCGCGCATTTATCGCCGATATTCCCCCCTGGCGCAAGTCCTAAGCCGCCGACCTGTGCCGCGGCCGCATCCGAAAGATAATCGCCATTCAGATTGGGGAGCGCCATCACACTATATTCACCCGGTCTCAGAAGCAGCTGCTGGAGCATCGAATCTGCGATGCGATCTTTGATAATCACTTTGTTACGAGTCCCTTTAAATCCGTCAGTCAGCATATCTTCTGTCACGGTTTTATCCGAAAATTCTTCTTTTGCCAGCTCATATCCCCACTCTTTGAACGCCCCTTCGGTATATTTCATGATATTTCCTTTATGAACGATGGTCACACTCTTTCTTCCATGATCAATGGCATATTGAATCGCTCGTCTCACAAGCCTTTTTGTTCCAAATTCAGAAATCGGTTTTATGCCGATCCCGGAATCGGGACGAATTTCTACTTTCATCTCTTGGGTCAAAAATTGTATGACTTTTTTCGCTTCTTCTGTTTTGGCTTTCCACTCGATACCCGCATAAACATCTTCTGTATTCTCCCGGAAAATGACGATATTTAATGCCTCCGGATGTTTTACCGGGGCAGGCACCCCTGAAAAATAGCGCACAGGACGAACACAGGCATAGAGATCAAAAATCTGGCGAAGGGAGACATTGAGACTCCTGAAGCCGCCGCCGACAGGCGTTGTCAGCGGCCCCTTGATCGCAAGACCATATTCCTCGATGGCAAGGAGCGTATCTTTGGGGAGCCAGTCATTATATTTGGCCTTTGCTTTTTCACCGGCAAAAATTTCAAACCAGACTATCTCTTTTTTTCCGCTATATGCCTTTTTTAAAGCCGCCTCCCAGACAGGATGGGCTGCCCGCCAAATATCAGGACCCGTTCCATCCCCTTCAATGAATGGGATAATCGGGCGATCCGGAACCATCCGTTTTGAAACGGAGATGACCTCGATTTTTTCACCATATTTGGGAGGAGTCAGTTTTTGATATGGCCGCGCGTTCATTACTTTCAAAGAATTGCCTTTAACAAGATACTCATTCCAAATCAAGGCAAATATCAAGTAACAAGGGGATTCTTCGTCGCCGCTTCGCAGCTCCTCAGAATGACCTTTTCCTCCTCAGAATGACCCGGGATGAAGAATGACCCCTTATTTGACTTCCTGATCCCTTTTTGCTAAGTTCCCCGCACCCCACAGGAGGAGAATAAAAATGAAAGATCAATTACTATTTGTAAAATTAGTTTATATTCCAGTCCTTTTGAGCATTCTGCTTTTTGGCTGCACGAAAAAAGCAGATCAAAATGTCATCAAAGTAGGTGAGTTTGGTTCACTGACAGGATCAGAGGCAACCTTTGGAATATCGACACACGAAGGAATCATCCTTGCAGTAAATGAAGTCAATGAACAAGGAGGCATTAACGGCAAAAAAATCAAAGTCATTACCGTTGATGATCAGGGAAAACCAGAAGAAGCCGCAGCCGCTGTTACCAAATTGATTACCAGTGATAAGGTGGTTGCCCTTTTAGGGGAAGTCGCAAGCTCCCGTTCACTGGCAGGCGCCCCGATCGCACAGAGATATCAGGTCCCGATGCTTAGCCCCTCTTCCACAAATCCTAAAGTCACTCAGGTCGGTGATTATATTTTCAGAACCTGCTTCATAGATCCTTTCCAGGGGAAGGTAATGGCAAACTTTGCTTACCACACTCTGAAAGTGAGAAAAGCCGCAATTCTAAGAGATGTAAAGAGCGATTACAGTGTTGGACTCTCAGAGTTTTTCACAAAAACATTTGAAGAACTGGGAGGAAAAGTGGTTTCCGATCTCTCTTACACAGGGGGAGATGTCGATTTTAAAGCGCAGCTGACAGCGATTCGCACAAAGAAAGTCGATGGGATTTTTATCCCAGGATATTACACAGAGGTGGGTCTCATTGCCAGACAGGCGAGGGAGCTCGGTCTTAAAATGCCGCTCCTCGGCGGAGATGGATGGGACTCCGAAAGGCTTTCTGAAATCGGCGGCGCCGCATTGGAAAACTCATACTTCAGCAACCATTACACGTCTGAAAGCAAAGAGCCGCGTGTGGCTGAATTCGTTGAAAAATTCAAAAAAGCCTACAGCAAAGTTCCGGATGGACTGGCAGCGATGGGATATGATGCCGCGCTGGTCATGATCGACGCGCTGAAACGGTCAAAAAATCAGACATCAAAAGAAATCCGGGATGCTCTGGCACAAACCAAAAATTTTCAGGCGGTTTCAGGGATCATTAGCCTCAATGAAAATCGTGATGCGGAAAAAGCAGCCGTTGTTTTGGTTGTAAAAAACGGGCAATTCAAATACGTCGAAACTGTGAATCCATAAGCATCAGGACCCCCCACAGGAAGAACCCTTGGAAGAATTTCTTCAGCACATCATCAACGGGGTTTCGCTGGGGAGTATCTATGGACTGGTGGCCATTGGATACACCATGGTCTATGGCATTCTAAACCTCATTAATTTCGCGCATGGCGATGTTTATATGATGGGGGCTTTCTTTGGATTCTTTTTTGCCCACTGGCTGGGATTGCTTCACTCCCCTTCTCTCCTCACACTGCTTGTGGTTCTTATTCTTGCGATGGCAGCCTGCGCGCTTCTTGGAATGACGATTGAACGATTCGCCTATCGGCCATTGCGGAAACAACCGAGGCTGAATCTCCTGATTACCGCCATCGGCGTTTCGCTCCTTCTTGAAAACGGAGGCCAGTTGATTTTTGGCGCGGATCCCAAAGTTTTTCCTGAGCTCATTCAAAGGACGACGCTCTTAAGCATCGGCAATATTGAAATCAGCAACTATCAGGTCATTGTGGTTTCGGTCGCTTTGAGCCTCATGATGATTTTACAATTTATCATCTATCGAACAAAGGTCGGCAAGGCGATGCAATCGGTCTCCTTTAGTCATGAGAACGCGTCGCTTATGGGAATCGATGTTGACCGGATTATCGCATTTACCTTTGTCTTGGGATCATCGCTCGCCGCGGCGGCGGGAATTCTTGTTGGACTCGCCTATCCGCGTATCGACCCACTGATGGGGCTTTTATTTGGTCTGAAAGCGTTTGTTGCGGCTGTTTTCGGCGGCATCGGAAATATTCCGGGCGCCATTGTTGGCGCCCTGATTATGGGGCTTTCAGAAGAGATGGTGGTCGGCTATTTTTCTTCAAGCTATCGGGACGCGCTCGCATTCTGTCTTTTGATTCTGATTCTTCTCATCAGACCCGCGGGAATTTTTGGAAAAACAACGGCTGAAAAGGTTTAAACGAATGATCAGACAGTCCCTTCTATTTTTTGTCATTTGTGTCCTGCTTCTGATCGCAAATCAGACCCTTCCAAACATTCTCAATCCCTACATTTATATGATTCTCACTTATTGCGGCATCAATATCATTATGGGGGTCAGTCTCAATGTCATCAACGGACTGACCGGACAATTTTCGATGGGGCATGCCGGATTCATGGCTATCGGAGCCTATACTTCAGCGGCGCTGAGCTTCTATCTATTCAATCCTCTTGTGTCGTCAATTGCAAGAGAGGGAAATATGCTAGGCATGGCGGCTCAGCAGTCCTTTTTTGTTATTTCCGTCTTAATCGGCGGTTTTATGGCTGCCATCGCCGGTTATCTCGTAGGACTCCCTTCGCTAAAACTTCGCGGGGATTACCTGGGAATCGTGACGTTGGGGTTTGGTGAAATCATCCGTGTAATGATTCTCAATATCGATTTTTTGGGAGGGGCGCGGGGGTTTAGCGGAATTCCCCCGTGGGCTAATTTTTTCTGGATCTATTTCTTTGTCGCAGCTCTTGTGATCACCTGTTTTCGAATGCTTAAATCATATCATGGCAGGGCGCTTCTTTCGATCCGCGAAGATGAAATAGCGGCCGAATCGATAGGGATTAATATTACCGCCTACAAGGTGAAAGCCTTTATCTTTAGCTCTTTTTTCGCGGGAATATCCGGCGGACTGCTGGCTCACTTTCTCGTTTATTTAAATCCAAGCTCGTTCACATTTATAAAATCATTTGAAGCGATCATCATTGTGATTCTCGGCGGAATGGGATCGATCACGGGGTCTATGGTGGCTGCTGTCATCACAACGATTCTCCCGGAAGCCCTCCGCCCGCTTCAAGAGATAACGAAAATCGATGTTCGGATGGTCATCTACCCCCTCCTTCTGATTGCCCTCATGCTCACCCGTCCGGCAGGGCTTTTTGGTCAAAAGGAATTCTATGATCTCTGGCCGTTTAAACGAAAAGGATCAAGATGACGACACTTCTTAAGACGCAATCCCTGACCATGAAATTTTCAGGGCTTGTCGCCGTCTCTAATTTCAATTTAGACCTGAAAGAACACGAACTTGTCGGACTCATTGGCCCAAATGGCGCCGGAAAAACGACCGTATTCAATATGCTGACAGGGGTTTTGCGCCCTTCTCAAGGGGAAATTTCACTGAATGCCGAGATCCTGAATGAACTTAAACCTCATCATATTACGGCGCGCGGCATTGCAAGAACCTTTCAAAACATCCGTCTCTTTAAAAACCTTTCGGTGATCGATAACATCAGGCTCGGCCATCACATTCATATGAAGCATAGCATCTTTGCAATGGCGGTTGAATCGCATCATTTTAAATCTGAAGAAAAAGAAATTCGCGAAGATGCGATAGGACTTTTAAAAATCTTCCATCTCGAAAGCAAAGCTGATTTCTTGTCAAAAAATCTTCCTTATGGCGACCAAAGAAAACTGGAAATTTTACGGGCGCTCGCAACGAAACCAAAGATTCTTCTTTTGGATGAACCGGCAGCTGGACTCAATCGCAAAGAAACAGAAGATCTCATGAAAACCATTCAGGAGATCCGCCATCAATTTGATTTAACCATTTTGCTGATTGAACACGATATGAAGCTCGTTATGGGAATTTGCGAACGAATTCTTGTGCTCGATCATGGAGAAACGATTGCCAGCGGCCGTCCCAAGGAAATTCAGTCAAATCCGCTGGTGATCAAGGCTTATTTGGGAGAATAGACATGGCGACTGAGATATTAAAAATAGAGAACATCGTCGTCGCTTATGGCGAAATTACCGCTTTAAAAGGGATTTCAATCTCCGTCAATCAGGGAGAAATTGTGACGCTGATCGGTTCCAACGGCGCTGGCAAGAGCACAACCCTTCGGACGGTTTCTGGAATTCTTAGGCCCCAGACAGGAAACATTTTCTTCGAAGGAAAAGATATGAGTAGTCTTAAACCCCATCTGATCGTTCGCGCAGGGATCTCGCAGTCTCCCGAAGGACGGGGAATTTTTTCAAATCTCTCTGTGGAAGACAATCTCGAAATGGGGGCTTATGTCCGAAAGGGGAAAGAAGGCATAAGAAAAGACAAAGAATATGTTTTTGAACTTTTCCCGATTTTAAAAGAGCGTAGAAGGCAACCCGGAGGAACGCTTTCCGGGGGCGAGCAACAGATGCTTACGATCTCACGCGCATTGATGGCGCGCCCAAAGCTCCTGCTACTCGATGAACCGTCGCTCGGGCTCGCACCACAAATTATTACCCAGATTTTCAAAGTGATCCAGATGATCAATCAAGACGGAACGACCATTCTTTTGGTTGAACAGAACGCAAACAAAGCGCTCCATATCGCTCATAAGGCGTATGT
>CAYMPL010000086.1:0-6340 GCA_964392415.1 uncultured bacterium
GCAGTCGCAGGCCAAATATGATTTTTGCAGCCAAAATGACTTTTTCAGGAAACTGTTAATGTGTCATTTTTTCTTTGTGTCCCGGTGAAAAAATCTGATATTCTTTTTTGAGCCAGCTGATGAAAACAAAACGTTATGATGGCGTGAAGGTTTTTCAAGTTCTTTTGATCTTTGGAAACCTTACCATTCTATTGAATAGCCTCTCGTATGCCGATAGCCCAATTTTCAGCGAAGACGTATTGATAAATAAAGCAAGGATTGCTTTGGAGCAGGGGGATGCGGCGATGAATCAAGCGCGCGCTTTGCAAAGAGAACCGGAAGTTTCAGCCGCTCGAAAACAACCGAGCAAGGCTGAAGTTCAAGCATTGAAAGCCAAAGCGGCAGAGGCCAAAGAAAAATACAACGCTCAGCTAGAAGAGCGCCGCAGAGTCTTTCAGAAATATAAAGAATCGTGGATGGAACTGCAGACAAGAAAAGAAGAAGAGGCGCTTGCCCGGGAACAGTGGTATTCCTATAGAAATAAGGTGCCGCCTGATTTGTCACGAGAAGCAACAGCGGCAAAAAATGCTTTCGAAAATGCTACGGCTCTTCTCCGAAACGCAGAGACGAAACATAACGAGATGTCTTCAAAAATAGAGAGCCTCGACAGAGAAAATCTTAAACTGGAAGCCGCATGGAACCAGCTGAGACAAGAAGCAAGACAGGCTGAAAAAGCAAGATGGATGGCGACAGATTCCCCTTTGAGAGATACTGTTCAGGATGTCAAATCGAAGGAGTTATATAAAGAGGCGCGTGAGGCTTATAAACGGACCGAAGGATATGCTCTCGACGCGCACCGTGAGATCACCCGAAAAGCTGAAAAATTAAATCAGGATCTCGAAAAAGCCAAAGCGGAATTCATTCAAGCAGACAAACTCTGGTTTGAGTCCAACAAAGCGTATTCAGGCTCCCTTTTTGCGCATCCCTTTAATGAACGCAGGTCAAAAGAATTAAATAATAAAATGATAACAGCGGAAAAGAAACGTCTGGAGGCGCAAAAGAGACAACAGGCTGCCTCTGAAAAAGCAACAGCCTTCCAGGCAGTGATAAAATTGCGCGAGTGCGTCGATCTGATAGCTGAAGCACGTCGAAAACTCTCCTCATCTGTGCCTTGACTTAAAAAATCCTCTTCGCTAGAAGTGAGGCAGTTATGAAAATAGTTGTTTGTCTCAAAGAAGTCCCCGATATGGAGACGCATTTTAGGCTCAATGCCGATCAGACGGCGATTGAACCGGAGGGGCTTATTTATAAAATGAACCCCTTTGATGAGTGTTCCATAGAGGAGGCGCTAAAACTAAAAGAAAAATTCCAAGGGGAAGTCATTTTACTGACATTGGGGCCCGATTCAGCCAAGCAGACGATCCGAAAGGGGCTCGCCATGGGAGCTGACCGGGCGATTCATATTCATGATCCGATATTCGCGCACTCTGATGCATTCGTGACAGCTAAAGCACTTGCAAAAGCGGCTGCAATGCTCTCAGCTGATCTCATCCTGACCGGTGTTCAGTCTGAAGATGGTCTCAATATGCAAACCGGCATTATGATGGCTGAGCTTTTGAATCTTCCACACACCTCTATCCTGACCCATTTGGAAATCACGGATGGTGGAAAAAAGGCAAAGGTTACAAGAGAGCTTGAAGGAGGCATTTTGGAAGAGGTCATCTGCGATCTCCCAGCTGTTTTTACTATTCAGACAGGAATCAATGTCCCCCGTTATCCAACGCTCCCGGGTATCATGAAAGCAAAAACGAAGGAAATTAAAGATTTAAAATGCGCTGATCTCGGCATGAACCCTCAGGAAGTCACAAAACAAGGGACCAGAATTCTCAAACTCTTTCATCCGGAATCTGGTAAAGGGGCTCAGATGATACCAGGAGATGAGGCCGCTGCCGCAAAAGAGTTGATGCGGCGTCTCAAAGAAGAGGCAAAAATCCTGTGATTTTCACATTTGTTGAACAGAGGAATGGCAGACCTGACGAAGTTAGTTTCGAACTTCTTTCGTTTGCAAAGAAATTGGCTGCCCCGCTTCAATCCAAAGTTTTTGCCGTTGTCCTCTCTGATCGATTGGATAGCGGGGGCCAGCTCCTGGCGCAAACCATATCCCAATGCGCAATCGACGGTGTGATCACCCTTGAATCTCCACACTTCAAAACATATTCTCCGGATGCGGCAGCCACTGCCTTAAAAAAGCTTGTCTCTGAAAAAAAACCGAAGGCCCTCCTCTTTCCCCATACCCCCTGGGGGGCTGATATCGCTCCAAAATTGGCAGCCTCTCTCGGAGTCAGCGCCATCTCAGCCTGCTCCGGCTGTGACATGGAGGGGGGAAAACCGATCTTCAGACGCCCTGTTTACAACGGAAAATTACAGGCAAAGGTTACGCTAAACACAGAGCCTCTCATCATCACGATGGAACGAGGAGCCTTTCCAAAATTCGAAGAAAAAGGAAATGCTGCCATTGAACCCTTTGCCTGCGATCTTTCAGGGGTAAAGATCCGTTATCAATCGTTGGGATTTAAAGAAGCTCCGAGGGCCTCGGTAGATCTCACAAAAGCAAAAATCATTGTATCGGGGGGAAGAGGACTCGGGAAAAAAGAAAATTTTCATCTGATTAAAGAGCTTGCCGAAGCGTTGGGCGGCGAATACGCCGCCTCCCGCCCTGTTGTCGACAACGAATGGGTCGAGCGCGATCGTCAGGTCGGAAGCTCAGGAAAGGTCGTCTCCCCTTCCCTCTATATTGCCTGCGGTATTTCGGGAGCTATTCAGCACCTCGCCGGCATGAAAAAATCTTCGGTCATCGTTGCCATTAACAAAGATGCCGATGCCCCTATCTTTTCAGTTGCAACCTATGGAATTGTGGGGGATCTATTCAAGGCCCTCCCCATCATGATTGAAGAGGCCAAAAAACTAAAGGCCAGATAGTTTTCCTCTTATTTGCAATGAAAAAAATTCTTTTTATCAGAAATGATCGTATCGGAGATTTTCTTCTCAATCTCCCGGCCATCCATGCGTTGAAAGAAACATTTCCCGCGGCGGAAATCTCTGTTGTCATTCATCCTGTCGTTCAAGAACTCATGTCGCATCATCCTGATATTTCAAAGTTGATCCCGTTTCAGCTATCAAAAGATCTCTCATGGAAGGATTGGAAAAGGCTTTACCATGAATTGAAAAAAGAAAAATACGACCTTGCGATTGTTTCAAATCCCCACAAATATTTTCACCTTCTCACCGCAATTCTGCGAATACCCCGTAGGATCGGCTACCATCGGAAATGGGGATTTTTTCTGACAGATGCTATTGAGGATAGGAAAGCGCAAAATAATAGACATGAAGTGGAATATAATCTTGATCTGGTATCGTTGATCGGGGCAAAATTGAAAGCGCCTTTTTCAGAAGATACGTATCGGATTTATCTCACACCCGAGGAGGAAAAGTTGTTTCTCAAGTTTATGGAAGAAAGGTGTGTATCTTCTGTAAAGGGGTGGATAATTATCCACCCCTTCACAACCGATCCCAAAAAGGAGTGGCCAATGCAGATGTGGGCCGAACTTCTCAATCGTCTCACAGAGTGGAATGTGGCATCCGGAAATCCGTTTGAAATGATATTGATTGGAAGTGAGGAAGAAAAATTGCAATCAGAAATTCTTTCAAAAACCCGATCTTTAAAAAATCTCGTTGGCAGGCTGACCCTCCGGCAACTGGCAGCCCTTCTTAAGAAAGCAACACTTTTAGTATCAAACGACAGCGGCCCTGTGCATATTGCGGCTGCTTTCCAGACTGAAACGATTGTGTTATTCGGGGGGGAGTTGAGCCGCGCCAAGAGATGGGGGCCGTGGTCTGTAGAACAAAAAAAGAGACACACCATCATTCAGGGGACTGATATCAAAGATATTCCGGTTGAAACGGTATGGAAAGAAGTCATTCAAAAATTCCGATCCTCATCTTAAGTGATGGAAAAATGGGGCATCTCAAACAGTCGCTTGCGGCGGCATCCTGGATTGAAGGGGGGGAATCCCGCGTCGTTTCAGTGAATTATAGCTTTTTTACCGCCCGATTATTGCTGACCTTGGCAAGCTACTTCCCTTTTAAAAAAAAGGGGGGGGGCCTCCTTTTAAAATGGTTTCTAAAATCTGAAACATTTAATTCCATTCTCGGATACCCTGCCGAAATTATTATTTCGGCAGGGGCTGGGATCAGCATAACAAATCTCTTAGCCGCAAAAGTATTATCCGCGAAAAGTATTGTTATCATGAAGCCACCCGGAGGTGGACAACATCGGTATGCGCTAAGAATTATCCCTGAACACGACTTGCCGAAACGATTGCCAAATACCGTGATCACTTTGGGAGCGCCGACCGCCATTAGCCCAGACCTTTTGCTTTCAGAAGCAAAAAAACTGGCATCCTCTCTGAAATTGACCAACCGAAAGATTGCCAGCGTCTTTATCGGAGGAAATACGTCAAAATATCGTTTTGATCCTGAGAAAATATTTTCACTGATTGAAACATTAAAACAATTCTGTGAGTCACATCATTTTGATCTTCTGATCACAACTTCCAGGCGAACACCCAAAGAGGTGGATATGGTATTAAAACAAGCCTTTTCAATTTATCCGCATTGCAAACTCCTCACTATCTGGAGAGAAAATCCTAAAGATTGCGTGGCAGGAATGCTCGGCCTTAGCGAGTGGGTTCTCGTCACCGAAGATTCAATATCGATGATTTCAGACGCGGTGAATTCAGGAAAGAAGGTCATTGTTTTAAAAATGAATAAAAGAGGGGGATTGAAGAGAAAACAGAGGCATTTTCTCCAGGCGCTTGAAGAGAGGAGTCATATAGCCATCGCTTCTGCAGAGACACTAAAAGAAGTCGTTATAAAGACCTCATCTGATAAAACGCCTGCAGTAACCCTGAATGATCGATTAACCATACAAGAAAAGTTAAAGGAGATAATGGGGCGTCCCTCAGTTCAAAATAATACTTTATGAAAATCGTACAAATACTCCCAGCGCTCAAAGAAGGGGGGGTGGAAACGGGAACCATCGACCTTTCGTTATCGCTCAAAGCTCGGGGACATGAGGTTACCGTCATCTCGAACGGGGGGACAGGAGTGAAACTCCTCGATCAGAATGGAATACGCCATCTTCAATGGCCTGTTCACAAAAAAAATCCCTGGACGATTTATAGAATGAGCCGAAAGCTTGCGCGTCATATTCAGAAAAATTCGCCAGATATCATTCATGCCCGAAGCCGCGTCCCTGCCTGGATCACTTATTTTGCCGCCCTCAAAACAAAAACCAGATGGGTCACCACCTGTCACGGCTATTATCAAACTCACTTTTGGAGCCGCGTGATGGGATGGGGAGATGCCGTCATCGTCCCTTCCAGAACCATCGAAAAACATATGCGGGAAGATTTTAATGTTTCAGAAGACAAAATAGTTCGGATCCCCAGAGGGGTCGATCTTGAAAAATATCCATTTGAGCAAAGAAAAGCGAATCAAAAGCCGATTATTGCTATGATTGGAAGACTCACCCCGATTAAAGGACACAAGGATTTTTTGAAGGCGCTCTCTCTGCTAAAAAAAGAGCGTGGTGATTTTTCAGCCTGGCTCATCGGCGGTAATACAGAGGATAATCGCTACTATGAAGACCTGATAAAGATGAGAGATTCTCTCGGTTTAAAAAATGACGTTGACTTTCTGGGCCATCAGGAAGATATCGCTGATCTTCTCAAAAAAATTGATCTTCTCGTTTTTCCCTCAACTTATCCCGAATCTTTTGGACGCGTCGTTATTGAAGCCCAGGCTGCGGGGGTTCCCGTTGTTGCGAGCCGCCTCGGCGGAGCTCAAGAAATTATCGAAGAGGGGATAACCGGCCACCTCTTTCAGGCGGGACACCCCTTCGAGCTAGCAGCTGCCATTCAGCGGGTTTTTTCCAATAGGGAAGAGACAATTCGTATGACCTTTCGGGCACGTCTTAAAGTTGAAAAGGAATTTTCAAAATCCCAGATGGTTGAGAAAACAGAAGCGATTTATTTGAAACTTTTCAGGAAGAAAATTCTCATTTTTAAATTAAGTTCGCTTGGGGATCTTATTCTCATCTCACCCAGCGTCCGGGCCATCCGGAAACATTTTCCGGATGGAAAAATCACATTGATAACAGACTTCGCGGCAAAAGAGATGGTTGAACTCTGTCCTTATCTTGATGACATTTTATACATTGACAAGAAAGCCTACTGGAAAAATTTGCCTCAAATTATAAAAAAATTGTCGTCTCATGCTTTTGACATTTCAATCGATTTTC
>CAYMPL010000087.1:0-6220 GCA_964392415.1 uncultured bacterium
GCCGGCAGCCATCAGCGGTTTCATCCACTCAATGCAGGCAATGCTTGGTTTTTTTAAATTTTTTGTCTTCTGATAGACATTGAGAACCCTCCGCTTGAGATCCCGAATCATCCCTTCCGCCTCGATTTCCCGGTTCGTCGCATCCGCGATCGTCTGAATGTCTCTGAAGAGATCATCAAATACCATCGGCTTGAGGCTGATCACCTTTGCGTCGCAAATATGTTCACGCAATGCCCGCTCCACATCTTTCAATGAGACCGCGCATACTTCACATTGATCTTGCGTCAAAATCAGATCGGGTTTTGCTCTTTCAAGCTTTTCAAGATCGACCTCATAAACACTTAAACCGAGCCGTAAAACATTTTTAACATCCTCATCAATGTCAGCGCTCTTTTTATGAGGATCTACCTTGCTTTTGGTAAGAACCGGCTTTGTTTTGGCCTCCTTCGGATAATCGCATTCGTGGGAAACCCCCACAATCTGGTCTCCCAGCCCCAGCGCAAACGCAATCTCTGTATTACTCGCCAAAAGGGAAGCTATCCGCATTAAATACAAATAAACTCGATTTCAAATATTTTTTCAAGTTCAACCGCTAAAGCTGGAAGAATCTGATTTTCGACATCCGATATTTGAAACGATGACAAAGGATCGGCTGAATCCTTAAGAACACGATCTGAAAACCGAAGAACTGTATCGCGCAGCGCTTCCTGAATCCATTTAATCAAGAGATCCCTTCGTTTGAAAGCAGCCAGTTGATTTCGTATAAATCGCTGAACAGCGCTGTCTACAAAGGGGACCCCTTTTTCTTTTAAAATCCAAAGATGATACTTCCCCTCGTCATCCCTAAATTCAGTGAAAGGGATAAAGGTTGTGTCTGTTCCTTCTGATAATGAAAACAAATAAAGATCTTGTTTGGAGCTCTGAGAAGTAAAATCAATTTCATGTTCCTGAATGAGCGGGGGGCTTTTTTTATCTGGGAGTCCTTTAAGCTGATCTAAAAAGTCGGCTGAAAAGGAACGCCTTAGTTCCTGAACCAGATTCAAATCTGTCGTATCCGATGGTTCAAATTTTTCCCCCAATTTTTTCCAATGATAGGCCTCGCGTTCCTCAAAGATTTCGACAATCCGGTCAACATCAGCCTCATCAGCGGTAATATCCAAAACCTGCGATCGAAAAAGCTCTTTGGGGAAATGCTGCCAATTTTTCTCATAATATTGAAATAGGAGGGCCGGTTGCAGGCTCGACAGATCCCATTTCTCATTGATAATCCTTGCAGTCACTTTTCTTCTAACCATCGAATGATATATCCGGTCCAATTTTTGCCTGACACTTTCCTCAAAGGCAGGGAGGGTTGGGGGGAGCGATATCCAACTGAGTTCCACCTCTTCCCATTCCTGGTCATGCAACGCCGGGTCGATCAGATATTCCGGAAGCTTTTCCTTCCAGGTAATCTGAAAATGCCACGGTTTCTGTTTTTTCATTGACTCATAGATTTTCACACGATCGGACAAAGGATCTTGCTGATTCATAAAAATCAGATCTAAAGCGTAATCAACCCGGTATTTAGGAACATGGGGATAAAATAAAAATTCTTCCGCCTTAAAATCGAGAAGCGCCGCGAGCGCCATCCTGGAGAATGCCTTTTGAATGGAATCTCCCTGAGAGCTGGCTTTCTCCACCTCAGACCTAAGAATCATTTTTTCAAATCTTGATTTTGTTGCCGAAGAAACCAATCGTAGGGAGACGGTAGCAACGCTATAATCTATTTCTTCAGCGTGTAAAGAAGAGGATATGGCAACCGCTAAAAAAAAACCGATCCATGAACGGTTACTCATGACGTTTTTCTTCGGGTGGCGTCAAATCGACTGTAAAAGGGCTCGGTGAAATGGCAAAGCCATAGTTAAACTGAAGTTCATCCTCCCCATCACGCACGATTTCCGGATCGACATATTCCAGCTCCACAAAGAGATCCATATTCTCAAAAAGGTGATAGGCAAGTCCAACCGTCCAGTTCAAGCCGTCTTCATCTTGAAAAAGCGTTCGCTGCCAATCGACGGTGGTATAGCCTGAAACGGGATAGTCAAAGCTGTCAAAGGCAACACTCCCGCTCACCGCATCTTCATCAGAAGCTTCCTGATTTGACTGATGTGCGTATTCAGCGGCCGCAGTGAATCTTCCCGGAAGAATCTTTACAATGTAAACATAGCGGGCGCCGGCGGCATACGTTTCGTTTGCAGGACGCTGACGATCGAGTTCGCGTTTCACATTTACAAAGCCTTCTTCAGAAGATGCGTAACTGAGATAAAGGGTCAGCTCTCCGCCAAAGAAATCATCAATCGTGTGTTTAATATTGATCGCGCGACTCCCATTTCCTCTCTGTTTAATCCGATCAAAGTCACGGTCGCTATCCCCTGGATATTGAAGCGCGTCATAACCGTAGGTTACAAATTCAACAACGGTATTTCGAAAAACTTCGAGAACAACTTTGATTAAGTCGGTCTGGTCGATCCTGTCGCTCTGAATAGCAGGCGTTCCTGTTTTATAGACTGAAACAAAATTTCCGACCGGAGTCGCCTGATCACGCCCCGCCACCACAGAGACAGAAAGGATCCTGACCCCGCCCTCTCCTTCAACGGAAAAGGCATCCCACCGCGCCGTCAGTTTTTCAAGAACTGTTTCAGCTGGATCGCGATCGAGGTCAGTCGCTTGAACATCCCCCTGCTCTTTGAATTTGTGATAGAGCGCCCTTGAAAATGATTTGGTAAAGTTCAATTGAAGTTCAGAACTCAGCGCTCCGAACTGAATATTTAAACGTGTAATCAGCGCCGCTCGGTTTTTCTGATCGCCGGCACGTTCACCTGAAAAAACCGAAACCTTCCCCCCGGCAACCGCCTGCGCATCGAAGTTTTTGCCGATTTCATGAAATTTAAATCCGCCAATATTAAAACCACCCACACCGAGGTCTGTTTCTACCGTCGTCTTAAGTCCTGTCGGTAATTTGCGATTAAAATGAGAGGGCTTCGGCCGATGACGCTGGTCATCATTATCGCCATCCTCTGACAATTGAGAAGTGACGGTGGCAGGATCAACCTCTTTTTTTTCATCAGAAAAAATGATGAAAGGAAATAACACCATAAATAAACAAGCGATAAGAATTTTTTTCATAAGATTCCCCCTTGATGTAATGGTTCGGCTTCAGATATCAGCGATAGTATGGGATGTCAATGGAGGGGGGGCGCTAAAAATACTCTATCTTTAAAATCTCAAACTCCTGGAGCCCTTTGGGAACCTGAATCTCTGTCAGATCCCCAACCCTTTTTCCAATCAATGCCCGGGCGATAGGAGAAGCAATCGGAATTTTTCCAGAATGGATATCGGTTTCAAATTTACCGACGATTTGAAACCGTCGTTCTTTTCGAAGATTGACATCAAAAACGGTGACGGTCGCTCCAAACGCAATCGTCTCAGAGCGAATCGTCTTGGGATCAATGACCTGTGCGGTGGCGAGAAGCTGCTCAAGATCCCTCACACGCGCCTCAAGAAGCCCCTGCTTTTCTTTGGCGGCCGCATATTCCGCATTTTCCTTAAGATCGCCATGTGCCCTTGCTTCCGCAATCGCCTTGATAATCTGTGGTCGTTCTTGAGTTTTTAATCGGTGAATTTCGGCCCGCAATCTCTCCAGTCCCTCTGACGTAATGGGCTCTTTTTGCATAATGAATGAAGGATGTATAGCACAGTCCATAGGTCGTCGCAATCCAGCCTGTTTAAAAGATCAACAAATTTAATTTTTCTCTCATGATATTCTCATGTTTTACCCATTCTAAAAATTCATAAGTAGTTGAATTCAGACGTATTTTTAAAACGCTTGCGGATTTATTGTGGCACACTTTTTGCTCTTTTAATAAAGGAGGGTGTTGAAAAAGTCATGCAGAGGGCTGAAAGCCCTCGCACGTTGCGCGAGGAATCCCATCATAGATTCTTCGGGACTTCGTCCCTCAGAATGACGGTGAGCATATAATGAAGACGAAACACAAACAGAAACTCATGCTCTCTTTGGCGGGCATTCTTATCTTCTGCCTCACTATACCCGCACTCCCAAATGATGGGGATGAGGGGGCTGAAAAAAAAGAAGTGACCGGCATCTGTCTGCTTACACCTTCGGATGCATTGCAGTCTCAAAAAGTATTTGACGCACTATCTTATGATGTTCATCTCATCCTCTGGACATTGTCCCAAAAAAGAAACAAAGAGAGGGAACGAACAAGAGAACTTGAAGAGAACAGAATCCAGTTTTGGATTGGCATGCCGAATTTGAGATTGAAAAATATGCTGAATCAACCACGCATCGGCATCAGCGACACTATTTTTTCGCCTCCCCTCCCCTCACCACCCGTTACTTCCCCCAAAAAAGAAATCCCCAAAAAAGAAATCGAAGAATTGCCGCCGGTGTTGGTGAAGCGCTTAGATTGAGAAAAAATTTCTTGCAATTCTTGAAAACTCGATTAAGTTTCTCCCCACTTGATGAAAAGAGCGAGTCAATTTATTATTTTCTTGCTTTCCATCCCTATCAGTCCGCTATTTGCTGAAGTTAATTGTGAAACCATTGAATTTTATTTTTCAAAACTCCCAGAACTCCATTTTTCTCTTACGCAAGATGAAATGAAGTCATACGCGGTTGATACCGCGCGCGATTTCATTGAACGGCTTCAATTGGGGAAAAAAAATGACCCCCCTTTCATTTCTAAAAACAAACATATCGAAGACGATTACGGCGATCTCTGTGAATTCATGCTTTCCTTCTATAAGGAATCAAAAGATCAGATCGTGACGGTGAAAGAGATCACCGATTATCTGGAATCGTATCTCAAAGAAACCATTGCCAAAATCGAGCCTTATACAAACTACCTCGACGAAAAATATTATGAACTCATGAACAATCAACTTCATAACGAAAAAAAGGGCTTGGGAATACGCTCTCATGCCAGGGGAGCAGATTCGGCCGTGGGACCCTTTCAGATTTTTGATGTTATTCCCGGTTCCGTCGCCGAAGAAAGGGGTCTGCAAGTCGAAGACATCATTCTAAAAATCAATGATCTTGAATGCGAAGGAATGCAGGAAATCGAATTCATCGAGTGCCTTGCGAAGCAAGAAGGATCATTCTCAATGACGATCTTGAGAGGAGAAGAAATTCTTTATCTTCCAAATCTTTTTTTAAGAAAATTTCATCTGCCGTCTGTCAGAGGACATTTTATAAATGACAAGGGATTGGCCTATATCCGAATCGCTTTTTTCTCTGAGAAGACGGGGGAAGAAATGGAAGAAATAATGAAAGCATTTACCTCAGCCTATGGAGCCGATCTGCGGGGGATCATCATCGACCTCAGGGGGAACGGCGGCGGCTCCGCCAGGGGGGCTGTCGAGGCGACAGATACGTTCATTGATACTGGCATTGTCACCTCTAATTATGTCAAGGGTTATCTCAAAAGAGGCGAATGGGAGGCCCCAAAAAAGGGGGACATGACAGATGCCCCTGTTATTGTCATGATCGATGCTGCATCTGCTTCAGGGGCGGAGCTGATGACAAGCGCCCTTCAGGACTATGGCCGTGTGGTGGTGGTGGGCACCCGTTCTTATGGGAAAGGAACCATTCTCAGTATGCTACAGCATTCCGATGGAACAGCGGGTGTTATTTATACCTGGGGAGTATTCTATCGGCCGACAGGCGAAACGGTCCAGCTGAAGGGGGTCATTCCTGATATCGAAATCAGAGATCCCAAAGTCGACGAAGCGGTCAAAAAAATGAAGGAAGAAAATCCAGACATGATTATGTATATGAGCGACAATAAAAAATATGTGACTGCAGCGCCGATTCCGAGAGATTTTGAACCGGCGTATCATTATCGGAATGAGGCAAAATCCCTCATTGAAAGCCACAACATGCGTGCTGATTTTTCGAAATTCGAGCTGAAAGACATCCAGCTTTCTAAAACCCTTGATCTCTTGAAACTCTGGACCAAACAACCGATCGAAAAAGCGCATTTCTTTGTCCATCTTTATCCACGTCCGTTTCCCAAACTTTATATAAATACCGATCTTTTTACACCAGAGAGACAAACGGAAATTTCGTGCGAATTCCTTGTGGATAACGAAATCATCACAAGCTTTTCGCAGGTATTAGATTCCAAAAGGGTCCTCTCCCTCAAAGATACCGCCATCGGTG
>CAYMPL010000088.1:0-6085 GCA_964392415.1 uncultured bacterium
AGCATACGGCATTGGGAGTAAAGGCCCGTTAATCTGAAGCAACTGAATTGATTGGGGGGGGGGTCGGATGGGGGGTGCTGACTGGATTTCTTATTTTTTATTTCTTAGAAAAGTTTGTCATGATTCATCCCTGCACCGAGCAGGCGTGTGAGTTTCACCATATCGGTATTCCCGCATTTCTTGGTTTTTCCTTTCATAATCTTACCGATGGCATTGCGCTTGGCTCCTCGTTTTTGGTTCCGGCGCTGACTCCCTCCGTTTTTTTTGCTTTGCTTTCTCATCATGTGCCAACGTCATTTGCGCTTGCCTCTATTTTAAAGGTCAGTCGCTATTCGGTTCGGCAAATTCTTGTGTTGCTAACCCTCTTTGCCGTCATGATTCCATTGGGCGCTATCTCATCCCATGCAACGCTGCAGAACGGAAATCAAGCCGCGCTTGGGTGGGCAATCGCATTCTCGGCCGGGACATTTATTCATATCGCGATCTGTGATCTTCTCCCCGAAATCCACAAATATCAGGAAAACAAATTCCGGAATCTTTGGGCCTTTATCCTCGGTCTTGGCATGATGATCGGCGCCTCACAATTCTTTGCGCATTAGCTTAAACAACGCTTTTGCATTCCGGCTTGTGATTTCCGCAACTTTTTCCAGGGAGAGGTTTTTTAGGGATGCGATCTTTTTAGCAGTTTCTACGACATAAGCAGGCTCATTCCGTTTCCCGCGGTACGGTTCTGGGGCCAAAAAGGGGCAGTCGGTTTCGATCAAGAGATATTCGAGAGGGATCATTTTAACCACATCCTGCAGGGCGGTCGATTTTTTAAAGGTGACAATGCCTGAAATTGAAACATAGCAGTCCAGGTCCATCGCCTCTTTTGCTTCTTCTTTGGTTCCCGTGAAACAGTGAAATACGCCTTTCTTTATCTTTAGTTTTTTTAAAGAAACAAAAGAGGCTGAAAAAGCGTCTCTGCAGTGAATACTCACTGGAAGATTCAGTTCTTTTGCGATTGCCAGCTGTTTCTCAAAAACCTCAATCTGTTTTTCCTTGGGCGAATGTTCATAAAAAAAATCGAGACCGATTTCGCCGATTGCCATCACTTTGGGATGTTTTGCAAATTCTTTTAAGGCAGAAATAGAAGCGGCATCGGCCTCTTTCGAATCATGTGGATGAATCCCTATGGTTGCGAAGATATTATCATAGCGCTCCGCAATTTGGACCGCTTCTTGGGAGGTTTTAACGGTTGTTCCAACATTTAAGAGTAATTCTACACCGGCTTTCTTTGCGTTTTCGAGCACTTTTTCAAAATCATCTTTATAATCGTCCCACTGAAGATGGGCATGGGTATCGATAAACATCATTTTTCTTCAATACGTGGAAAAAGGGGTTGTCCAATGGTGATAGAAGATCCACTTGCAAGTTTCCCCCATTTTGTTTCCATTTCAAAATTTTTGATAGCGCTGATATCGGTTTTTATTCCGATATCTTTCCAGATGCGCTCGGCGCTGGTAGGCATAAAGGGATAGATGAGAAGCGCAACAATTCGAAGTGATTCAAGCGTGTTATAGAGTGTCTCTTCTACCCTTTTTTGTTTCTTTTCTTTGGCAAGTTTCCACGGGGCAGATTTCTCAATATACTGATTTGTGCTTCGAACCAATGTCCAAATAGAAGAAAGGGCCTTCGAGAAAGCGATTTCATTGATGTGTTTTTTGGTTTCAGACACAACTCGCTCGCTGAGTTCGATAAGTTCCCGATCGGAATTTTCGAAATTTAAAGAAGAACCCTCTTTGGCTGGCGCCTTTCCACCACAATATTTTGAAACCATATTCGTCGCACGGGAAAGGAGATTTCCAAGGTCGTTCGCAAGATCGCTGTTTGTCTTGATAATGAAGGATTTCTTTGAAAAATCGCCATCAGCCCCAAAAGGAATTTCTCTTAAAAGAAAATAACGGAACGCATCAAGACCAAATGTTGAAACCATTTCTTTCGGATCGATGACATTCCCTTTTGATTTTGAAATTTTCTCCCCTTCGCTGGTCCACCAGCCATGAGCGAAAATCCGGGTAGGAAGGGGGACTCCGATCGACATGAGCATCGCCGGCCAATAAACAGCATGGAAGCGAAGAATATCTTTCCCTACGAGGTGTGTCACATTTGACCAATAGTGGTTGAATTTTTTGTTGTCGGCGCCGTACGAAATAGCAGTCAGGTAATTCATGAGCGCCTCAAACCAGACGTAAATAACATGTTTTTTGGTTGCTGTTTTTTCTATCGGGGGCATGGGAATCCCCCATTCAAATGTGGTTCGGCTGATACTTAAATCCCTCAACCCTTCTTTCACAAAAGAAATGACTTCATTTCGTCTGACATCGGGTTGAATAAATTCAGGATGTTTATCGATGTGATCGAGCAGGCGCTTCTCATATTTCGACATCCGAAAAAAATAGCTTTCTTCTTTCAGTTTTTGAACAGCGCGCTTGCATTCCACATTTGGGCATCTGCCGTCTATGAGCTGTGTTTCTGTGAAAAAGGTTTCGCAGGAGACGCAGTACCAATCTTCATATTTACCGAGGTAGACATCTCCGTTGGCAATAATGTGATTGACAATGTTTTCGACCGTTTTTTTGTGACGTTCTTCTGTTGTCCGGATGAAATCGTCGTATGAAATGCTCAGTACTGTCCAAATTTCTTTAAATTTTTTAACAACCCGATTGGCTAATTCCAAGGGGGTCTCCTTATTTTTCTTTGCCTCTTGTTCAATTTTTTGGCCATGTTCGTCTGTTCCGGTGAGAAAAAAGACATCGTCGCTCAAAAGTCTGTGAAATCTCGCCAATACGTCGGCTGCAATCGTGGTATAGGCATGGCCGATATGGGGGGCATCGTTTACATAATAGATAGGAGTTGTAATATAAAATGGTTTCCCGCTCATGATGGTCTTAGCTGGATCAAAATCTGTTCCGCAAGAAGTTCACGATTTACTTGAAAATCCAAACTTCGCTTGGTTTCCAAAATGGCATCGATTCTGTCATAGATTTCCTGTAACGTAAAATTCTCCCATTTCTTTTCTTTATCCATTTGAAAAAAGGAATGGTTCGGCGTCCCCCCTATTTTATAAATAAGCAGCGTTTGATACCAGTTCAGCCATGTTTCAAGGAAGAGCTCCAGGGTTTGCTCTTCTTTTGATATCTCTTTTGCCAACTCAAAGAGTTTATCTGGATCTTTAGGGAGATCTGTCATTCCGAGAGCAGACTCTGTCATTCCGAGCCCATAGGGCGAGGAATCTCGTCGGAGATTCTTCGGGACTTCGTCCCTCAGAATGACTTCGAGAGCAGCCTCCTTCAGCTCAGGATGACAATTTGACATCCGAACGATCTGGCATCGGGAAAGAATCGTCGGGAGAATTTTTTCTTCATATAAAGTGAGCAAAAAAAAGATTGTCTGCGGCGGGGGTTCTTCCAGGATCTTTAAAATAGCATTGCCCGATATCATTTGAAGCTCTTCAGCGTTGTGGATGATGGCAATTTTGTATTTAGCCTCAAATGGTTTGTAGTGCAGATATTTTTGAAGATCTCTTATTCTGTCGATTTTAATCGAATGTCCTTCTGGTTTAATGGAAAAAAGATCGGGGTGAGAGGAGCGATCTATTTTTTTGCATGAAATACAATCATTGCATATCGTCTCTTTTTCACAATTGAGACGTTTTGCAAAAAGAAGCGCCTGGCGGCTTAAAAAATCAGGCGCGGCGCCTGTGAAAAGATAAGCCGAACCAACCCGATCTGATGAGGCAATTTTTTCCAAAAGAGGGAATAACATCATATTTTTTTTAGAACCTGCTTTAGGATATCCTGATGAACCTCTTTGGGCTCGCGATTTCCATCGATGACTCTTACTCTGCGGGGATTGATAGATGCAAGGAGTAAATAGCCCCGTCTGACACGTTCGTGAAACGAACGTTTCTCTTTTTCAAGTCGATCGAGATTTTTTTTGCGGGATTGCAAACGGGACAGTCCTTTTTCCACAGGGCAATCCAAGATGAGCGTTAGATCCGGTTCCAATCCCCCTGTCGCAAATAGGTTTAGTTTTTCAACCCACTTTCGGGATATGCCGCGCACGTACCCCTGGTAGACCCAACTGGCATCATAAAACCGGTCGGAGATGACAATTTGCCCACGCTTTAGCGCAGGCTTTATAACTTCTTGAACGTGTTGCGCGCGAGAGGCTTCATACAAAAAGAGCTCACAGAGGGGGACCATTCGGCGGTTTTTTTGAGAAAGAAGAATTTGGCGGATTTGATCTGAGATTTTTGTTCCCCCCGGCTCCCGGGTGACAGTCACTTTAAAACCACTCCTTTTAAGAGCGGCTTTAAGACTTTTTATTTGGGTTGTTTTCCCCGTCCCTTCTCCCCCCTCAATGGTAATGAATAATTTTTTCATCGATAAAACACCTTGTCAAAGAGTTCTTCCACAATTCTTCCAAAAGTAAATAAAATCGTTCGGGTAATTCCATCACCTTGTCTGTAAACGAAAATATAATCAATTCTTTGAGTTTCATGGTTCACGATAAAGATGAGATCCCAAACAGTTTTATCTTTTTCATAAACAGTATAAGGGAGATTACTTTCGGTATTATAATAACCTCCTGTTTTCTCTCCTAGATTTTTTTTCACTTCTTTAACTGTCTGTCCAAGTAAATAATCTTTACGGAGCAGATCTGCAATCATTCTTGCCTTTTTGTTTGTAGAAACTTCACGAAATGTTTTTGGATCAAAAGGAGAATATCCCCAGCGAATTCTGGCTTCCCATGAAAAAGTGATGTAATTATCAAACTTATAGGCAGCGATACTCAGAAGGATAAAAAAAACCAACAGAACGCCAAGTAAAAATATTTTATTTACAATTAATAACATCTCATATAACCGCAACTGGGGCAGTAGGTGCAAGCTTCTTCATGTTTGAAGAGGGTTTTGCATTCGGGGCAGATGAGATCTGAGACACGCGTGTCCGAATCTTTGGGAGGGATATTTAAAACCTGTGTCTCCTTGGAACGATCGCGAAAGACAGTGATTCCTTTGCATCCCAGTTCATAGGCGAGTAAGTAGGCTTTGCGAATATCTTCGGTCGTAGCATCATGGGCAAGATTTACGGTTTTACTCACAGCAGAGTCACTATATTTCTGAAAGACCGCCTGCATACGGACATGCCACTCGGCGGAAATTTCATGAGCGGTTGGAATCCCTTCGGGATGAACTTCGGGGAGCTTTTCTCCCTCTAAAACCTCCTTGATATATGATCGTGCAAAAATAGGCTCAATCCCGCTTGAACATCCTGCAATGAGGCTCAAGGTTCCCGTGGGGGCGATCGTTGTTACCGTCGCGTTTCTCAGCGGTTTTTGTCCAGCTTTATCATAGATGGAGCCTTTGAAGTTCGGAAAAGCCCCTCGTTTCGAAGCAAGTTCTTCGGATGCCTCCATGGCGGTCTTTTGAATAAAAGACATCAGCTTATCTGCGAGATCGAGTGCGGCCTGACTGTCGTAGCGGATCTTTTTCTTCGCAAAGAGATCGGCGAGCCCCATCACCCCAAGTCCGATTTTTCGATTGGCTTTCGTGATCGCTTCAATTTGCGGAATCGGATAGGCATTGGCATCGATGACATTATCAAGAAAATGAACAGCTGTTTTTGTGATTTTCGAGAGTTTTTCCCAGTCAATTTCGCCGTCTTTTAGAATGGTATTGAGATTGATCGATCCGAGATTGCACGATTCGTACGGCAAAATTGGTTGTTCGCCGCATGGGTTAGTACTTTCAATTTTGCCTATGTGCGGGGTAGGGTTCTGCTCATTGACTTTGTCAATAAACACAAGGCCAGGATCCCCTGTTTTCCATGCCGCTTCTACGATTTGGTTGAAGAGATCTGCGGCATTGAGCTCCTCAACCACAGCTGCTGTCTGGGGATGGATGAGCTTATAATTTTCATTTCTTTTTACCGCTTTCATGAACGCGTCTGTGACCGCAACAGAGATGTTGAAGTTGACAAGTCCACCGCTTTCTTTGCAATGAATGAATTCAACAATATCGGGGTGGTCGACATTTAAA
>CAYMPL010000089.1:0-5836 GCA_964392415.1 uncultured bacterium
AATCGTTTTAATAAGATAGGATATCGTTGACGCTAAAAGAGGGTTTTTATAAAGTGGATCGTGTGAAGCTTCGTACGCCCATTGTTTTTAAATATATTTTGACCGAGCTTATTGCCCCTTTTTTTCTGGGGCTTTCTGTCTTTATTTTTATTCTCGTCATGTCACAAGTGCTGCGGCTCAATGAGCTGATTATCGTGCATGGGGTTGGAATCGGATCCGTTTTAAAACTTGTTTTTTATCTTTTGACGGCCTTCTTGGCAGTCTCCATTCCCATTGCGCTTTTATTTTCAGTTCTTTCTCTCTTTGGACGGCTTTCGGCAGATAGTGAAATTACCGCTCTCAAAGCCTCGGGATTCAGTTCTATGCAGCTCGCCCTTCCCGTTTTGGTTTTTGCGGCAATCGTAAGCAGTTTTTGCCTATATCTCACCATTCATCTTGAGGCTTGGGGAGCACGATCCTATCGGGCATTGGTTTGGCAGATCGGTAAAAATAGAGCAACGGTCGGCATTAAGCCTGGGGCATTTAATGACGATTTTTTTGGATTTGTGCTTTATACGGATAAGGTCGATCCCTCCGAAAAAACCCTTGAAAATGTTTTTATTTATGATGACCGGGACAAAACTTCTCCTGTGTCGGTTGTCGCCAAAAAAGGGAGGCTGATTTCTTCTGAAAATCTTTCATCCGTATTTTTGGTTTTGTATGAAGGAAGTCTTCATTCAACGAAGACAGATTATAGTTCTATTCAGAAAATCCATTTTGAAAGCTATACAATCAATCTTTCCTTAGATGAGATTTTAAAGATTGATACGAAGGAAAAGCCGCAATGGCTTTCGCTGCCCCGTTTGAAAGAGAGAATTGTTGAGGAAGAACAAAAAGGGGATCTTGTAAAAGTAAGGACATATAAAGCTGAATACCATCGAAAATTTTCAATAGCATTTGCGAATTTTATATTTGCGATTTTAGGGATTGCTCTCGGAATTACCCCTGCCCGTATGGTCCGGTCGGGCTCTTTTGCCTATACGCTTTTTTTTGTGGGCGCTTACTGGACCGTCTATTTGGCAGGGCGCTCGCTTGCAGTTAAAGGAATTCTTCCCCCACATCTCGCGATGTGGTTTCCAAATGTCTTGTTTTTGTCCTTTTCCGGTTTGCTGCTCTACCGGACAAGTCGCACATGAATCTTGGGCTCTACATTCATTTACCCTATTGCAGCCACCACTGTGTCTACTGTGACTTCAATGTGTATTCTCTAAAACAAAAGAGAGAACTCGATCAATATTTGTCTGTCATTCTCAAGGAAATCGACTTTTACGCGCAAAAATTTCACGATCGGATCACAGATACGATTTATTTGGGAGGGGGGACCCCCTCTCTTTTTTCGGTGGATCAAATCGAGAGGCTTTTATCAGCTGTTTACTCAAGATTTCAGATGTCCGCACTTACGGAAATAACCATTGAAGCCAATCCTGCTTCGGTGTTGCTTTCAAAGTTGAAAGGTTTTCGGTTACTTGGCATCAACCGCTTAAGTCTCGGAATCCAGACATTCCAGTCCCATCATCTTAGGACTTTGGAAAGAGATCATTCGGTAAACCAGGCTGTGAAGAGTTTTGAATCAGCCCGCCAAGCCGGTTTTGAAACCATAAATGTTGATCTCATTTTTGGAATTCCGAATCAAACTTTAGGCGATCTTAATGAAGATCTCGACCAGCTTTTTCTTTTGGAACCAGAACATGCGTCGATATATCATTTAACCGTAGATAAGTTCAATCGCTTGAGTCCGAATCTCCCCTCTGACGAACTGACAGCTCAAATGTATACTTTTATCATCGAAAGGATGGCAGATGCGGGATATAAACACTACGAGGTTTCTGCCTTTGCAAAAGAAGGTTTTCTTTGCAGGCATCATCTCAAGTATTGGAGGCTTGAAGATTATCTTGGTTTGGGGGCCGGAGCTTACTCTTATTTTCGGGACGGGGATCATTCATGGGGGATTTCCTTTAAAAATGTCGATTCATGGGAGGGCTATTCCAGCCGCGTTGAGAAGGAGGGGGAAGCTCAAGAAGATTTTGAAAAGGTGACCCTTGAGAAGGCTAAGGCTGACTACCTCATTACGCATCTGAGACTTCTGGAAGGGATTTCATACTCGGATTATGAAGGGAGATTTGGAGAAAATATAATGATATCATATGGATATAAAATTAATTCACTCATGGAGGAGCAACTTCTTGACTCTTCGCAAGGAATGCTCAAATTAACAAAAAAAGGACTTTTTTATCTCAACCAGGTGTTGCTCAAGCTCCTGTGAGTTCAAACTGAAGTCCAGTGGAAACCATGTCTGATAATAAGAAATCCTATAAAGAGGGCGTATCTCAAGAAGTAAAAAGCGGCGAGGCTCTCAAACAAACAGAAGAGATCGATTATAAGTCGAAGTTTGAACAGATCGAGAAAGAAGCGAAAGAAAATTATAATAAGTGGCTCTATTTAAGGGCTGATTTTGAAAATTTTAAAAAAAGAATTTATAAGGAACAGACGGATTTTTTAAAGTATGGTCATGAACGTTTTGCAAGAGAACTTCTTCTTGTGGTGGATTCGCTCGAGTGGGGATTATCGCATGCAAAAGGGGATGTTCAGGGACTCGAAGAGGGATTGCGGCTGACGCTCAAGCAGTGTCTTTCGGTTTTTTCGCAATTTGGAATCGCTCCCATTGATAGCGTCGGAAAAAAGTTCGATCCGAAATTTCATGAGGCGATTGCTGAAGAAGAGAAAGCAGACTGTGAGTCTTCGACGGTCATTCGTGAACACCGAAAAGGATATACACTCCATGATCGATTGCTCAGGGCTGCGCAGGTTATCGTTGCAAAACGAAAAGATCAGGGATAGGAGGGCATATGGCAAAAGGGAAATCTAAAATAATCGGAATCGATCTGGGAACGACATTTTCGTGTGTTGCCGTCATGGAAGGGGGCGACCCAAAAGTGATTGAGAGCAGCGAGGGGATGAGGACAACGCCCTCTGTCGTTGCTTTTACAGAAAAAGGGGAGCGTCTCGTGGGGCATTTGGCGCGGCGTCAGGCGGTGACAAACCCTCGAAATACCGTCTATGCGGTCAAACGATTGATGGGGCGAAAAGCGGATGAGCCCATAGTTGCCAACTGGAAGAAAAGGGCGTCATATGAAATGACAAAAGCGACGAATGGAGATGCCTGGGTTCGTTTGAATAGCCGGGATTTTAGCCCGTCCGAAATTTCTGCTTTTATTTTGCAAAAAATGAAAAAGACAGCAGAAGACTATCTTGGGCATGAGGTCACACATGCCGTCATTACCGTGCCTGCTTATTTCAATGACAGTCAACGACAGGCGACGAAAGATGCGGGAAAAATCGCAGGACTTGAAGTCGAACGGATTATCAATGAACCGACGGCAGCTGCGTTGGCGTATGGGCTGGATAAAAAAGGGGACAGAAAGATTGCGGTATTTGATCTGGGCGGCGGGACATTTGATATTTCAGTTTTGGAATTAGGGCATGGGGTTTTTGAAGTTAAATCGACAAATGGAAATACCTTCCTCGGTGGGGAAGATTTTGATCTCAAGGTTGTTGACTATCTTTCAGGTGAATTCAAAAAGGATGCCGGAATCGATCTTCGTCAAGACAAAATTGCGCTCCAAAGATTAAAAGAAGCGGCAGAAAAGGCAAAATGTGAGCTCTCAACCGCAATGGAAACAGAAGTTAATCTGCCATTTATTACTGCAGATGCGTCCGGGCCCAAACATCTCAATATAAAAATTACAAGATCAAAGCTTGAAAGTCTGTGCGCCGATCTGATTGAACAGGTCGTTGATCCTTGCCGGAAGGCGCTTTCCGACGCAAAACTTTCGCCGAAAGATATTGATGAGGTTGTGCTGGTTGGCGGAATGACGCGAATGCCAAGGGTACAGCAAAAAGTAAAAGAAATTTTTGAAAGAGAACCTCACAAAGGGGTCAATCCGGACGAGGTTGTTGCCGTTGGGGCTGCCATTCAGGGGGGTGTGTTACAGGGCGAAGTGAAAGATGTTCTTCTTTTAGATGTTACGCCGCTTTCTCTGGGGATTGAAACACTGGGAGGAGTGAGTACAAAAATCATTGAGCGAAATACGACGATCCCAACCCGAAAGAGCCAGATCTTTTCAACAGCTTCGGATAGTCAGCCCGCAGTGACTATTCATGTGGTTCAAGGTGAACGGGAAATGGCTTCTGACAACAAATCTCTTGCCCGATTTGATCTTGTCGGGATTCCACCAGCGCCGAGAGGAGTGCCGCAAGTTGAAGTTACTTTTGATATCGATGCGAATGGGATCGTGCATGTCCATGCCAAGGATCTTGGGACAGGCAAAGAACAATCGATCCAGGTTCGTCCCTCGAGCGGGTTAAATGAAAAAGAGATTGAGAAAATGGTGAAAGACGCAGAAGCGCATATGGAAGAGGATAAGAAAAAATCAGGAGTGATTCATGCAAGAAACACCGCGGATTCTCTCATTTATACTGCGGAAAAATCGTTGAAAGAGCATGGCGACAAAGTGGAGGAAGGGACAAGAGAATCGATTCGGCAGGCAATTGAGAAAGCAAAAAAAGCGCTCTCGAGCGACAGTGTTGATGAAATTAACAAAGCCATAGACGAACTTAACCAGGCGACCTATAAATTAAGTGAAGCGATGTACAAAGGGGCAAAGCCCGGGGCCTCTTCAACTGGATCAGAGGCGGAGTCGGACAGCGCTTCTAAAAAAGAAAAAGAAAAATCTGATGACGAAGTCATTGACGCGGATTATAAAGAGGTAAAGTAAACGAATGTGGCTACAAAAGATTATTATACGTTACTCGGTGTAGACAGAAATGCCACAACTGACGATATCAAGAAAGCCTACCGTAAACTAGCCCTTAAATACCATCCCGATAGAAATCCGGGGAATAAGGAAGCGGAAGAAAAATTTAAGGAAATTTCGGGAGCATATGAAGTGCTTTCGGACCAGGATAAACGCCGATCCTATGATCAGTTTGGACAAGCAGGTACACAGGCGGGTTTTAAAGGGTTCGAAGGGATGGGGGGATTTGGCTTTGAGGATCTATTCGGAGATGTTTTTAGTGATTTTTTTGGGGGAGCGAGGCGGGAAACCCGTCGGGGGCCGCGCGTTGTCCGGGGTGAAGACTTAAGGTATCATTTAAAAATTTTATTTGAAGAAGCAGCCTTTGGAAAAGAGGCAAAGATTGATATTCCTCGAAAGGTCAGGTGTTCTGTCTGTGAAGGCTCCGGTGCGAAACCAGGGACGAGTCCTACAGCCTGCAGTCGATGCCATGGAACAGGGACGGTCCGCTACAGCCAAGGATTTTTCAGTATTTCAAGAACATGTGAACAGTGTCAGGGAGAAGGAACCTATATTCCAACCCCCTGCTCCACCTGTCATGGGAAGGGGACGGCGCAAATTAAGAAAACAGTGGTCGTTAATATCCCTCCAGGGATTGATACCGGACAAAGTCTTAGGCTTTCAGGAGAGGGGAATGCGGGGAGTCATGGAGGGCGTTCCGGGGATCTTTATCTCGTGATAGAAGTCAGTGAACACCCCTTTTTTTCGAGAGAAAACAATGATGTTCTTTGTGAAGTTCCTATTTCATTTACGGAGGCGGCATTGGGGACGCAGGTCGAAGTTCCAACATTATATGGAAAAGTTCAGATGAAAATTCCGCCCGGGACCCAGTTCGGAAAAGTGTTTCGATTGAAAGATAAGAGGTTCGCTGATGTTTCACGGGGGGGGAAGGGGGATCAATTGGTGAAGGTTGTCATTGAAACCCCGACAAAAATGACACCAAA
>CAYMPL010000090.1:0-5767 GCA_964392415.1 uncultured bacterium
CAAGCTATCAATGGAACCTTTTGTTTGTACTTCAAAAACATACATAATTCTCCCTATATTCATATTCCCAATCATAATCTCCCATATGGCATCAACTTTTGAACCTTCTGCTATCTTTCTTTCGGTTTGTGATTCAAATCCTAAAAAATTACCGATTTTTGCCAATTTATCTCTGATCTCATCATGAATAAAATCAGAGCTTTTCTGATCGACTGCTTCAATTCTGGGAATAATTTTACCTTTTTTTCTGTGAATCTGACTAAGGTTCTCTTCCACCTGAAGTTCGTACCAAATAAGATAATCAACCGTCAGAAGGTTGGGGCTTGGAACGCCAGCTTTTTTTAATTCATCTTCTATTTTTTTGCATATGCGAGACAGATCTGAATATACTTTACCTGTTATTTGATAATCATAACGAGGTAAATTTTCTATTCCAAGATAATTTAATGCAACATAGGCACGCCTATTCCAACACATATTTTCTTTTGGATGAGTATGGCAAAGTATTTCACTCATCATCGCTGGCCCCATTCGCTTGATAGTATTGCGAAAATTATCCCATCGTTTTTCAATCGAATCAGATCCCCAAACAAAACTGGCCAACTGATGGCGAATCACATCTAATCCATTGTCCTTGATGATATTCTCAATTACATAACGTTTGTTGTGCCAACCTATCAATGCCCAAAGTTGCGCAATATACTCATAAAGATCCTCTTCCCTCATTTGAAGAATGCGATCTTTAGTCCATGATTGATAGTATTTAGCTCGTTCATGCCTGCTCTCCATTTCCTCTTTTTCACTTTCAGATGGATTCTTTAGAAATTCCATGTATTTTGAAATATGTTTCCGCAATAGGTCAACGTTCATCTAGTTTTACCTCTTTAATTTATTGTGCGAAATCCGTTCCATGTCGGTGGCATTTAACAGAATGCACACATCATTAATGCCCAGGTCATCATATTATGCTTATCGGTAATCCGCCGATGACCTGTACCCTGCAAACTGGAGAGGTTTGATAGCAATTTATTCAGCCTGTTTCGCGCCCCTTTGTAAGATCATTCAAGAAATCGAAAATTTCTTTATTTAAGAAATTTCGGAGTAAGGAATTAATTCAATTTCCTTAGTCAGTGGAAACCGTTTTTCAGTGAGACAAACAAGGAAGCCCTTTTTTTCAGCTGTCAATGACATAAACTTTTGAATAGATGATACATGGGCAGAAGACGGCATGGCAGTAAGTTTTATTTCCATCGGGTAAAGAACGCCATCTATGTCAAAAATGAGATCGACTTCTTCTTTTTCTTTAGTACGCCAAAACCAAATTGGGGGTTCAACTCCTCTTCCCCACCAACTTTTTAAGATTTCCGATACGATAAACGTTTCAAAAACGGCGCCAGACATTGCCCCAGACATAAGCGTTTCGGGTGATTTCCATCCCGTTAAATAAGCCAATAGCCCCGTATCCAGAAAATATAATTTAGGAGATTTGATCATTCTCTTTGTAATGTTTTTATAATAAGGTTCCAATAGATAAACTTGAAAGCTGGCCTCCAGAATGGAAAGCCATTTTTTTGCCGTATTTGGCGCTATACCAATATCTCGGGCCAATTCAGTAATATTTAATATTTGCGCGGTTCGCGCGGCGCATGCCCTTACAAATCTCTCAAAATCGCGCAAATCCCCTACGTGAGTAAGATCACGAACGTCTCTTTCCAAATAGGTCTGAACATAAGAAGAAAAATAGACATCTTCTCTTACACGCGCCCCTTTGCTGTAAAGCTTTGGAAAGCCACCATGAAAAATTTTGGAAGAAAGATCCTCAAGTTTTGGAGATGTTAATTTAGGAATCGTATGATTAAGAGGTGACCACGGTTTTTTTCGCTTGAATTCCTTTTTCGCAATTTCTCCCGATGAAAACCCCAGCAGCTTCAATATAGCCACCCTTCCAGATAAACTTTCTGATAAATTTTTCATAAGTGAAAATTGTTGAGAGCCACTTAACCAAAACGAAGAATTCTCTTTTTTTTGATCCACATAAATTTTAATTTGAGTAAAAAGAGCGGGCGCGTACTGAATTTCGTCTATGATCACGGGTGGTGGGAATTGCTCCAAAAATAACTTGGGATCTGAATTGGCAAGCTGGCGATGTTCCCAAGTATCCAGTGTAACGTACCTGCGCCCCTTTTCTGCCAGATGCTGTAATACCGTCGTTTTCCCGACTTGCCGCGGACCTGTAACAAGGATAACGGGAAATTGTTCACTGAGGTTCAGAATAGTCTTTTCTAGATTGCGGTGAAAATACATATGACTATTATGCATTTCAAGTGCATAATAGTCAACATCTGATTGAGAGACTTAAAATCCCTCGGTTAAGCAATTGACCGTGCCGGTTCGACCCCGGCCCGTGGCAAATTTTAAAACCAGCTATCGAAGTGCGATGATCGGGCGTTAAACATTCTCTATCTGGAACGAATGCTTATTCCTCTTCGATGATTTTGATCGATTCAATAACAGAGGCATTTTCAGTGGGAAGATATTTAATACGATTAGATGGAAATGTTTCTTTAATACCCCTTAGAAATTCATCCAGCCATGAAGGCGTAAGCACATGAATTTCAGAAAAATCCAATTCAATGGATTCGTCTTTCGTCTTTGGTCCTAAATAAGCTTTAAAGACCAGAAAAGCCTCTCTTCCATCGGGTCTGGAGACAAGACATGTTCCAAATTTTTTGAGTTCAACTTTCATTCGAACTCCCCCCAAAAAACAAGCGAAAACGTGCCTGTGCCATATTCTTTAATAGTATCGACGAGCATCTGCTTTGCTTTTAGAGATAATTTCCCCAATAAGATTTCCCCTTTTCCAGACAAGTATACAAGTCCACGTTGCAGATTGTCATTGATCACGTTCCTTACAAATTTTAATCCGTTGCCACGATGCTCGGGACTTCGGCCTGATATTTTTTTTTCAAAAGCCGTATTCAAAGCCACCTGATCATCCTGTAGCGTGGGCAACACTTGTTTTAAAGAAGATAAAACGCCTTGTCCCCTGTCCGCAATGACAACCCACGCTGATTTTTTTTGTACGTCATATTGAAACCAACAACCAGCAGCATCGCGCCACTGTCCAAGATTATGGTCAAAGCAATTATTGCCAATTTCGCCAATCACTGCGCTGAATAATGCCGCTTCATTTGGTTTCTCCCAGAATTTTAAACACAGCTGATCCATCTGATTCCAGTGCGCTCTAAAAACATCTCTCGTTGGCGACACTTGAGAATATTCTTCTGAGACCTTTTTTTCTAAATACCACTGATAACCGCTTAAAACGTCTTTCATGATATGAACATAATGTATTTTCATTGAAAAGACCATTAGTTCATAGATCTGCCTTCCGGAACGACAAATTATGCCGCTTTGCGGTGCTTGAAAAAGATGATTTGATGTTCCCGCTTCAAGGCTGCGCTACGCGATCGAAAAACACCTAGACGACGTCGCTTCCCCTGTCGTTTTGAACGCGCATACAAAAAATATTTTGTGCCACGCTTGACAATCATCTCTTCTTTTATCGACCAAAAAATTATCTTCTTGACTCTATACCTAAGTATAGGGTTTAGAATATCAGTGTGAGGTGAAAAATGACGCATGTTTACACTATAGGGGAAGTCGGCCGGGCTGCGGGGGTTAATATTCAGACTATCCGATATTACGAAAGAAGAAGGCTTCTTACCCCCAAGGCAAGAAAAACGTCCGGTTATCGGCTTTATGATGAGGAAGCTCTTAAACGACTGGGCTTCATAAAGAATGCCCAGGAGCTGGGATTTTCTTTGAACGAGATAGCCGAACTTTTGAATCTCCGCGTCAGTTCTAAAGCCAGATGCGGGGATATTCAGAAAAAGGCTCAACAAAAGCTGGAGGATGTAAAGCAAAAAATAGAGCGCCTGGCTGCCATTGAGAAGGTTTTAAAGGGGCTCATAAGAACTTGTCATCGTGAAGAGACGACAGACCATTGTCCAATTCTCAACGCTTTGGAGGAGAAAAAAAATGAAGGTTAAAATCGATCTTTTATATTTTAAGGGCTGTCCCAATGTGGATAAAGCGCGCGATTATCTAAAGAAAGCGCTTGTTCAACTTTCGTTGCCTGCGGAGTGGAACGAAATCGATGTTGAAAATCCAAAAACAGCGCCTCATCTTAAAGGCTTTCCCTCTCCTACTATTTTGGTGAACGGATTCGATATTGTAACGGGTCTTGAAAGCGTTCCCGGAAGTTCAGCATGTAAAATAGGAGGGGTTCCAGAAACAGCGAAAATCGTGGAGAGCATCAAGAAATCTCTAGCCCCAAAAAAAGGAGTGATTGCATTTTTTGCAGCCATTCCGGCAACATTGATTGCCGTATTTCCGACTGTTTTTTGTCATGCGTGTTATCCAGCTTTGGCCGCGCTGTTAAGTTCTTTTGGACTTGGATTTTTTGCTTCAGAGGCTGTGATACAACCGCTTACCATTATCTTTTTGCTCATCGCTCTTTTAGCCCTCTTTTATCAATCCCATAAACTTAAAAAATACGCGTCCTTTATTGTTGGGGTTATTGGCGCTCTCGGAATTTATGCAGGTCATTATCTTTTTCCGTCACTGGTTCTCACATACATTTCAGTGGGAATGCTGATTGGGGCATCTATCTGGAATTTGGTGAATAAGAAAAAGATTTTTAAGAATCAGGAAGAATGTTCTTCCTGTAAAACCTAAAGTTAGATAATTCCCATAATTTCTTCAATCCGATGAATCGTATAATCCGCTTCCACTTTTACATCAAGATCTTCCGTCTGACCATACTTGGCAAAGCAAGTAATGAGACCCGCCCCTTTAGCCCCAACAATATCTTTTTTAGGCCAGTCGCCAATCATCATGACCTCTTCTGGTTTAAATTTTAATTTTTTTACAGCTTCCAAAAAACCCTTCGGATCAGGCTTTTTCGCCTCAGTGATAACGACGTCAAAAAATCCACGGAGTTTCATCGCATCAATGCGCAAGTGAGCTTTCAGCGCGGGCGCATCCGTGATGACTCCGAGTTTTATCCCCCTCTTAATCAACGTAATAAACATGGGAATCACTCCAGGATAAGGCTCTAAAAAAGCATTTTTTACCCGATGGTAGGCATTGATGGCGGAAGCGAGAATCTCATCGCTATAGACATTGTGCTCTTTTAAATAATCCGTGAACGGGAAGTCGCCTTCAATCCCATAATTCATGTAGTATTCAAAAAGTTCCTTCTCTAATTTTTCAAAATCCATTTTTAATCCAGCTCCGATCATGGCGGATGCGGCTTCAGAGCAAGCCATTCTCTTCATTTTCATGAAATCAATAAGAGTATTGTCGAGATCGAAAAGAATACCTTTTATTTTGGTCATTTGTTCTCCCTCTTGCGAAACTCCCGTGGACTCTCGTAATTCTTTAACTTCCAGATCCCCACTTCCTTATCCCGCGCCTTCTTTTCCGCTTTCAAATAAGGCGCCATGTTGATTCGCTTGGTCTTCCCCTTATAGGCTTCCGCCCACCCCTCTTCCACCATCTCTAAGTTGATGTTTTTACCATTCAATAAAACCTCAACAACGGGGCGATTATAGCCGTCCAAATCTGCTTGGTTTAATCTCACCGATTTTCCTTTGGCCTTCTTGTTCAAAGCATTCGTGGCAGGCTCGGCAAATGGCTGGCCGGGCATTCTTTTCTTCCCTCTTCTTGGCATTTCCTGAGCATCGATCCCAAACAGACGAAC
>CAYMPL010000091.1:0-5618 GCA_964392415.1 uncultured bacterium
ATCACCACCCCCCCCCCGCCCCGCCCCCCCCGCCCGGCCCCCCCCACTCTCCCGCGGGGGGGGGTATTCTGGCAGGCGCAATCGTCTATGCGGGAGTCGCCTGGCGCTTCAACTTTAAAGAGGTAGAGGAAGCATTGATTTTGGTAAGGAAGGAGAAGCCCTCCTAAAAACGAGATCCCTCGCCCTACGGGCTCGGGATGACACTTTAGGGCGCCTTCCCAAATTTCGCTTCAACCATCCCCCGCATCCCCCCTCGGGCGGTAAATTCCCCTTTGACGATCATCCATCTGGGGCGACAGGCAGAAACAAAATCGTTCAACATGCGGTTGATGACATTTTCATAAAAAATTCCGAGATTCCGATAGGCAATCATATACATCTTCACAGATTTAAGTTCGAGACACTTTTTATTCGGCATATATCGAACGGTAATGGTTCCAAAATCCGGAAGCCCGGTCTTTGGACAGATCGATGTAAATTCAGGATACGAAATCGTGATTTCATAGCGCTGAAACTGGTTTGAAAATGTTTCAATTTTGGGAAGCTTCGCTGAAAGCCCCGCTTCGGCATGTTCTTTGGTATAATGACTCATTTTTTTCTCATAAAACGAAAGGGTGGTTTATACTACGAGATAAACGACAAGGCAATCCCGCTACTCTTTTTTCACAAACCCATGCACGTAGATTGATTTCATCCCTTTGACGACCGTGTAAGTGCCGGTGACTGAGACAATATGTCCGACGTGATGAACCATGGCATTGGCAAAAACGACTTTGGCATCCCGGCGGGGATCGTGTTCTTCGGGCATGAGCAAATAAACCGTCCCATCTTCTTCAAGAAGCCCCACCGGCTGGCCGTTCAAGATACAGGCTTTGCCGCATCCTTCGTGATCTTTCCCATGCTTCCCAAGCTGGAGATAGCAGCTGACATCAATAATTTCTCCAATTTTGGTAATCACTTTCCCACCGAGCGGCTTTTTATTGACCCCCGCATTGACCGTTGTTTCACTCCAGACCGCTGGTGGCGCCTCCCCAATTTTTGCGACCGGCTTCCCCCAGTCGCCCGCTACCGGCTTCATCTGGGGATTAAAAACTTTGGGGCGGGCGTAAGAGATATTTGAAAATAAAAATAAATGAAAAACCGAAATGATAGCAACAAACGATACTTTTCGCATGATTCCTCCTTATGACTTCACAACAGCTTTCGCTGCTCGTTCAGCCCATCCCAGAAAACGGCAATGCCATCCATCATTTCATTGCCATATTTAATGAAATTGTTTTCGTCGATGCCTGAATGCTTAAAATAGTATTCCTGCAATTCTTCATGCGTATGTTTGGCATGCTGACCTTCTATCCTATCGTGCCAGGTAAAGAAGGCCAACGGCAAATCGATTTTATGTTTCTTTCTAAAAATCGTAAGCCCCTGAATCAACTCTTTCCAAAAACCGGCCGCCGCCCAGTTTTCAACCGCAAAGCTCGCGGCCTGAGAAATTTCATAATTGTCGCTCCCGTACAGACGCACAAGTTCATCACAATAATGGAGTGTCGGTTTTGTTCCGACGCTCCTTTTCCCCAAATCGTTAAATTCCAATCCTAATTTTGACGCTATCTTTAACAGCCATTCAAAATGCGCGGCCTGAAAGCGAAAATGCCCTCCTTCAATCGTCCCTTCGGTTGAAACCAGTTCAGGATCCCCCTCCCGTTCTTTGTCTTTGACAGTCAATTTTGATTTGCCGGGGGCATTAAAAATAACTCCGATCTCATTCGCCAGAATCTCTTTCGATGCCCTCATCCCTTCCACCGAATCGGCGTTAATCATTTTGTGGAGCTGGGCAATCAAAAAGAGATTGGAAAAGACAGAGAATTGGACGATGAAAGCCTTCACCTGCTCCGTTGTCATCTCCCCTTTTTTAAACCAAGCGGTAAATTCGTTGTTGGTAATAACGCGGTGTTTGAGAAGCTCGCGGTCAATTCTTTTTTTAAAATTCGCGAACTGTTTCGCCCGGCCGGTTCCCGGTTCTCTGGATACTGCCAAACTCATCATCCCCTCCTCTTTCATCTGAAAAGATAGAATATTTAATCCTGAGAATCAATAAAAATTCTTGTATTTAGAACTTTGCTTTGTTAGACGGAATGAGTGAAAAAAAACAGCGTCGGTATCCGCGGTTATCATCATGTCGAGTTCTATGTCGGTTCGGCCAAAATGGCCGCCTATTGGTTTGCAAAGGGAATGGGCTTTTCGGTTGAAGGATATCTCGGTCCGGAAACGGGGGTTCCCGATCGCTGTTCCTATTACCTCGTAAAAAATAAGATCCGAATCATTATCACCTCCCCGCTTCACCCCGAGGCGTATGACATTGAAGGTTTTATTCAGATGCATGGCGATGGGGTTAAAGGATACGCCGTGGAAGTCGACAATGTCAGAAAGGCTTTTGACTACGCCGTCAAACATAGAGCAGTCCCTGTGAAAAAACCCCATTTTTTAAAAGACAAATCAGGGCGCTTTGATGAAGCCTCGCTCAAGCTCTATGACGACACAGAAGTAAGGCTTGTCAACGCGGATCATTATAAAGGGATCTTTAAACCCGGTTTTGAAAAGCCGCTTCAAAAACTTCATGGTGAAGCAAAAGAGACCGGTCTTTACGCTATTGATCATATCGTGGGGAATGTGCGGGAAAATGAAATGGATTTCTGGGCCGACTATTTTAACAACGCGTTCGATTTTGAAACCTATATCGAATTTGGTCCGGGCGATATCACCACAAAATATTCCTCGCTCCTTTCAAAAGTGGTGCGCGCCAAAGACAGTGTGATTAAAAACCCGATCAATGAACCTTACAAAGGCGTTCTCAAATCCCAGATTGAGGAGTTTATTGATGAGTATCACGGCTCAGGCATTCAGCACATCGCCATCTCAACCCCGGATATTATCTCAAGCATCCGCGCCATGAGAGCCAATGGGATCGAATTTTTAGAAGTCCCGGACACCTATTATAAAAATCTTAAGGAGAGAAAATTAAACATAAAGGAAAACATTGATGATTTGCAAAAATGGGGTATCCTCTGCGACTATGACCTCGATGGCAAAGGATATCTGCTGCAGCTCTTCACAAAGCCGATCGGCGATCGTCCCACCTTTTTCTTTGAAATTATCCAGCGATGCGGCAGCGAAGGATTTGGGCAGGGGAATTTTCAGGCGCTCTTTGAGGCCATTGAAGAAGACCAGATCCGTCGTCTCCGTTTTAAAAAGAAAAGATAATCTTTCAGATTAACCAACATGAAGCTTGTTTCATATCTCACCCCAATAAAAAAAGAAGAGCGGGCTGGTTTTTGGCTGAATGGCCAACTTTTCGATTTAGAAAAGTCGGCTAAAAAATTATCCATCCGCCTTCCATCGACTATCGATAGTTTTTTACGCGGCGAAAATAAAACAATGAGCATCGCCCGAAAAGTGTTTCAGGCAGCGCTTAAAGAACCCAAACGATTTTCCCCTGAAACAAAAGTTTCAAAACTCCTTGCTCCGGTCCCTCATCCCCCCTCCACGCGTGACGCTTATGCATTCAGACAGCATGTGGAGGCTGCGCGAAGAAATCGCGGGATGGAGATGATTCCAGAATTTGATCAGTTTCCGATATTTTATTATACAAACCATAACGCGATTATTGGAGAGGGAGAAGTAAGGGTCGAGAGTGATCATCTTGAAAAACTCGACTTTGAGCTGGAAATTGCGGCAGTCATCGGACGACACGGAAAAAATATAAATTCAAAAGAGGCCGATGCCTACATCGCCGGTTTCACCATCATGAACGATTTTTCCGCAAGACAGCTTCAGACGGAAGAGATGAAGCTAAACCTCGGTCCAGCCAAAGGAAAAGATTTTGCAACAGCTCTTGGGCCCTGGCTTGTTACCGCTGATGAACTTAAACCCTTTGAAATTAAAACCGCTGTCGGAAACAAGTACGATCTTGCCATGAAGGCCACTCACAACGGCAAAGTCGTCTCCGAAGGAAATGCGCAAGAGATGAATTGGACATTTTCGGAAATCATCGAACGCGTCTCATACGGAGTTGAAATTTTTCCCGGAGATGTTATTGGTTCCGGAACGGTGGGAACCGGCTGCTATATGGAACTCAATGGAACGTGGGCGCGGGAGGCCGAACAAAAAGGAGAAAAATTCACGCCGATTTGGCTTCAAGCTGGCGATACGATAGAACTTGAAATTGAAGGACTTGGATCATTAAAAAATAGAATTAGCAAACCGAAAAAACGCTATTCCATATTGGAAAAGAAAAAGAATGCTTGAGTTTCATTCAAAAGACCTTTCACCCACAGATTCACTGAAGCTCCTTTTGGGGGGTGTCGGTCCCCGGCCGATTGCGCTCGTTTCTACCGTTACTAAGGAAGGCATTTCAAATCTTTCCCCTTTTTCATTTTTCAATGCCTTTGGCTCAAATCCGCCGATCGTTGCCTTTTGCCCGGCAAGGCGGGGGCGGGACGGTTCTCTCAAAGACACCTATTACAACCTGATGGAAACAAAAGAGTGTGTGATCCAGGCGGTTACTTTTGACATGGTGGAACAGGTGAACCTCTCTTCAACGGAATATGAACGCGGCATTGATGAATTTGTTAAAAGCGGGCTGACCCCTCTCGATTCCGTCGTTGTTAAACCGAAACGGGTCAAAGAGTCGCCGTTTCAAATGGAATGCAGGCTTTACGATATGATTCATCTGGGCGACAAAAAAGGCTCCGGAAATCTCGCGCTCTGTGAAATCCTTGTGTTTCATGTTGCCGAAGATGTTTTTAAAGACGGCATGATTCACCCCGGTCTTCTCGATCTTGTCGGGAGAAATGGGGGGGAGTTTTATACGCGGGCAAGCGGTTCCGCCCTCTTTGAGGTTCCCAAACCGTTAATAACGAAAGGGATTGGCTATGACCAGCTTCCGGAATTTATGAAAAAATCGCACGTTTTTTCCGCAAATAATCTGGGTCGATTTGGAAACATAGAAAAAATTCCATCAAAGGAAGACGTTTTAGAATTCGTAAAAAGCTTTTCCCCAATGGAAGCAACACCCGAAATGTTTTACCGATTTAAAAGACAACTCGATTATCGAAAAATGTTTTCCGCGGCGCTCTCCCTTAAGAATCAAAAACACCCCAAGTCACAGCTTTTCATGGAACTTTCGGCCAAAATAGCAATTGAAAATAGTGATTCAGATTTTGCTTGGAAGACAGCGCTCTATAGTATTTTATAATCTTTCCGAAAATTGCCTCATCTTGAGAAACAAACCCGGATGAATAATCTCCGCCAGTATTTCCAAAGAATCAACGAGGCGCTGGCTCGGTCGATTGAAATAAGCATTCCCGTCAACCAGATAAACCTCATGGCGCTGAACTGCATGAAGACTCCCCCACGATTCCTCCCCCGTTAAATAATGAAGATCGGCCTTCGTCTGTTCAAGTTTAAAACCACAAGGGGAAATCACGATCTTATCCGGATTGAGAGCGGCCAGATCAGGAAAGGTTGAAACCGTTGAATGCCCCCCCTTTTCCCCCCAGACCGATATCCCGCCAGCCATTTCAATCATTAATGTGAGTTCCCTTACGAGTTCATCGGTATCG
>CAYMPL010000092.1:0-5538 GCA_964392415.1 uncultured bacterium
TTGAGGGGGTGGCGCCCGAAAGGGCATGCTGGTTCGAGTCCAGTCCCGAGCAAATACCATGTCATGCTGAGCGAAGCATCCCTTTGATCCAGCTGTAGGCGTTATCATCAAATATTCTGAGCGATAAATGCGCTTCAAGGGTGGGCGTAAAACAGGTTGTGAATGGCAGTGAGGGTTTCATCCTAAAAAAGATAGACTTTGAATATGGATATGGCCTAAACTTCTGAAGTTACTTAGGCTGTCCTTTTAGCCACTCATAGAGTTGTAACTCATTGCCTTCTGGATCTTGAAGTGTCACGATTCGAAAACCTTCATCGCCCCCATGAATATCCTTTTGTCGTAATAGGCTTGCCATTAAGGAGATCCGCGATGCTCGGAATTTCCCACTGCCCCTGAATCAAGAGTAAGCCATATTGATCGTGCTGTTCTCAGGCTCGAAATCGCGTACCAATTTCTCAGAAAAGACTTAAAAGATATTGACAAATTCCTCATATATTGGTATATATCAACCAATATATCATGGATGCTGTATTGAAGTATCATCATAAGGCGCTGCTTCGGAACAGATTCGTTGTTGAAATTGTCATTTATGAAGTTGTGATAACTCGGAAATATCCAGATGGTGTTAAATACAGACTCATTTGCATGGACCAAAAGGAAGGCAAGAAAATCCTTATGGATAATCATCATCCCAAGGGACCTCACATCCACATAGATGATGAGGAGTTCGAGTACAGCTATATTTCTGAGGATAAGCTTATGGAGGATTTTAATAAACTGATTTTAACACATATGGGGGTAAGCTTATGAAACAACTCATAATTTCGCTAAAATCTTCTTCTGAAGTGTTGGAAGATTTTAAACAGGCATTTAAAAAAGTGAAAAAGCGACAGATCAAAGAACCGCATTATGAAATTTCTTTCGACAATAGAAAAGCTTTTGAGCGTTTCGTCAAAAATATTTATATTCTTTCTGATATCCTTGCCTTTAAGCCAAAGTCAGTCTATGAGCTTGCGAAACTCTCAGGCATGGACATATCAAATCTTAATAAGATTATTTTATTTTTCGAAGAGATAGGCGTCATTCAAATTAAGAAACGAAAAATAAAAGGAAGAGAAGTTAAAACGCCTATTGTCAATTATGACGCCATTAAAATCGACCTGAAAAAAGCTGCTTAAGACTGTCGATTATAATCTTTCTCAGTCTCTGTTCAGTGAAGCACGTTCCAACCTGAGAGCGCGATGCAGTGAGAAGGAAGATTTCATCAGAAACCACCATCGTTAACATCCTATGTGACTCCTTCAAAATGCCATTTTTAGATTTGCGCTATTCATATTGATGAATTAGAAAGATGGTTTCCATTATTGGTGACAAGAGTTGAGAATAGCTTTTGGGGATTTAGATATATAGAGCTTGTATAGTTGCCGGGACAATTATGGAAACAATTAGTTGACAATTATATGGGAATCCGTAAAATAATGCTATGGCTGTTTCTTACTGCCCCATTTTCGAGAGATCTGCACAGCTTGTTCAATATTTGACTCAGGCGTCAAGCCTATGTGCCTGGATACAGGAGCAATCTGTAGATGTCTCCTGGATTGCATCTACGCAGCGTGATGCCCTTATACGTCTGGCGCACTATTCTACGGGTATTGAGGGAAATCCACTCACTCTTCCAGAGGTGGAGGCTTTGGCTATGGGCAAGGATTTAAACATTGATGAACATGCCAAACTTGAGGTGCTAAATTATTTTGCTGCACTTCGATGGATTTGGAGAAAAAGTCCACTCCACAATATCGAAGAAAAAGATCTTCTTCGTCTTCATAAGTTTCTAACCCAAGGGCTTCTTCCGGCATCTGAATCCGGAGTTTATAAAATTAAACCCAATGCTGTCTTCCATGGAACGCGAATGATCTATAGACCCCCTCCTCCAGAGGCAGCGCCGATTTTGACTGAGGGACTACTGCGATGGCTTAATAGCGCTAAAGTGAGAGTTGAGCATCCTGTTGTTGTTGCGGCAATCGCACATCACCGACTGGTGTCGATTCACCCATTTATGGATGGAAATGGCAGAATTGCAAGAGTTCTTGAATCTTGGATTTTGTATCGGCGTGGTTTTGATACCCATCATATTTTTGCGCTTGATGAATTTTTTAATGTCGATCGAGAGCGATATTATAAAGAGATACAAAAGGTACGTCATGAGGGGGATAATCTCACTAGCTGGCTGGAATATGTCAGTGAAGGAATTGTAGAAACTCTCAGAAAAACTCAACGACGCATTCAAACGCTGCGTGCTAAAGCAGGTGTCTCAAAATTTACCCTGAGCCGTCAGCAGGAAAGAGTGATGCGTATTCTTGGAGAAGTTCCAAGGTTGGGCGGAGGAGAGCTGGCTCGATCTTTGGGAATGACTCGAAGTTACTTGAGTAAACTCCTACACCCCCTTATTAAAGCTGGATTGATCGTAAAAGAAGGATCAACCAAAGCTTCAACATATCGCCTGGCCTGAGTGTGCGAAGGTCGTTAAAAGCGGAGGATCTTTAAGATAGAACTAAGCAATAAAATTATCGGTTCATTTGAACTTACACGCGAAATGAAAATTTGTTCTCTCGATTTTTTTAATCGACCCACATTGGAAGTATTGCCAGAATTACTGGGAAAATATCTGGTGAGAAAAAAAGGCCGGAAGCGCTATGCCGGATTTGTCACGGAAGCGGAAGCCTATATCGGCTTTGATGATAAAGCATGTCACGCGGCAAAAGGGAAGACGGAACGCACCAAAGTCATGTTCGAAACCGCTGGCACCTGGTATGTCTATCTTTGTTACGGTGTCCATTGGATGCTTAATATTGTGACGGAAAAAGAAGGCTTTCCTGCCGCGATCCTGATTCGAGGTATTCAGGGGGAAGCGCATTTCAATGGTCCCGGAAAGCTCACCAAATCGTTTAAAATCGATAAAAACCTGAATGGAAAACGCGCGAGACCTGAAGATGGCCTTTGGTTTGAAGATCGAAAGGTGCCTGTTTCTTCATTGGATATTCATAAAGGCAAAAGAATCGGCATTGGTTATGCTGGAAAGTGGCAGGATAAGCTCTGGCGCTATTATTTGGATCAAAAGACAATTGCGCAAATCAGTGCTACAGTTCAATCAGATACTTAGTCTCAATTCAAATAAAAAACTATTGCGTTGGCCGATGTAAAAAGGATAAAATCTAATCTAGATGTAGATGTGGTCTTGCTTGGTGCATTACTGAATAGAAATGCAAAAAGCTCAAAAGCTCCTCGTCGTCATCGTCATTCTCTGGACCGTCTTTAGAATTATTGTATTCTATAAACATTTTCCTGAAGATTTTAAATCGTTTATCAGTCTCTTTGGGACAACACGTGAAGAAAAATGGGAGGCTGTTTTAGGTAAGGAGCTGTATGATTTTGTAAATATCACACAAAAAACAATCCCCCCTTTTAGTCGTGCGAAATTTGTTTTTGATCTTGATCATTATCTCTATGCGAGGGCGATCTACCATATTGCCCCGATCGTTATCTCGGATGAAAATTATCAATATGTGATTGCTTTTCATAACGGGAATAAGCAGATTGTCCGACTTCCCAGCTTCAATGATCTTTAAGATAACTCAAACGTCTCTTTCGCTTATTTTTTCACTTTCGCTGGGGATTGCTTTTTTAAATCTTTTCTTTCGAAAATTGCCGCTCTCTTTTTTTGAAAAGCTCAGTCTTTCATTTGGACTTGGATGGGGATTGATTTCTCTTCTTCAGTTTGTACTTCTTTATTTTGGTTTTCAAATCACGGTTTTAAATATGACTGCTGTTATTTTTTTACTTATTTTGGTTTCTATCGGATTTCGGAAAGTTTCTAAGATTAGGGGAATTTCCGATGGAGATGCTTCGGACTTCGTCCTCAGCATGACCAAACAGGAATCTCACATTTCATCTTTGTCACGATTGGAAAAATTTTGTCTGATTGGGATATTCATAGGCTGTTTTTACGCGCTTCTTAAAACGTTTATCTTTCCTATTATTGATGATGATGGTCTTTGTAATTTTGCCTGGAAAGCAAAGGTTATCTATTATTCGAACCTCTTCCATGAGCCCCTGACCGTGTTGGTTCCGAGAATGCGTAATACTTCCGGAGGGGATTATCCGCCGCTTATCCCTCTTTCGGAGCATTTTATAACGCTTTTTTTGAATGAATGGAATGATCTCTATCCAAAGATTATTTTTCCGCTCTTTTATTTTTCGTTTTTGGTCAGTTTTTTTTATGCCGCAAAAAGGTTCACCAATAGATATTTCGCCATTGTTTTTACATTTCTGTTAAATGGTCTTCGGTTTATGAGTGATCAGGCGACATGGGGTGTGGCCGATCTTGCGTTTACTTCCTATTATTGCATCAGTTTTTTTCTGATTCTCTCCTGGATGAGAACTGCAAACAGCTCTTTTTTTTATTTGAGCGCGTTTTTTGGAGCCTTTGCCGTCTGGACAAAAAACGAAGGGATTCCGTCTCTCGCGATTCTATTTTCGATCGTTGTTCTTTTTTTCTTTTTCTCACATCGAAGAAAAATGGATGTTCTGAAAGAAATAGGTTTTTATATGACGCTCGAGACGGCGCTGATTATTCCTGTTCTCTATTGGAAAAAATTAACGGCGGTGACCTATCCTTTACTGGATCAAGGGGTATTTTCTTTTTCAAGAATTTTAAAAAATATAGAATGGCTCCCCATGATTTTAGATAAGCTCCAGCAACAGCTTTTTGGAACGCCCAATAGATGGAATCTACTCGGTTATCTTTTTGTTTTGGCAATAGGTTTAAATGTGAAACAGATCTTTAAACCTTTGTATCTGTATTTGATCCTGGCGATTATCCTAAATTATTCTCTTTATATTGTTGTCTATTTGCTGAATCCATTCAATGATTTGGTGCACTACATGGCCTATTCCCAAAATCGGATGCTCATGCATTTTCTTCCATTGATGTTATTTTATTCAGCTCTGGCGCTCTATAAACCGCAAACCCAATTCGCGTGACCATTTCGAGAGATAATGGTCACGCGATACACGGTTTTACGCAGCCTGGGATGTTTTCTTTTGGTTTGATTGAGGCGTCTCAGTGCAGCAGTAGCGATTGCCTTGCTTCCACTCTTCTATGCCGCCTGTAAAGCGGAAAACATTTTTAAAGCCGGCTTTTTCAAGCTGCTCAGCGGCTTTGTGGCTCGCGTCACATTGGCTGTTGGCGCAGTAGAGAACCACCCAGTCATTTTTTGAAAATAATTGAGGCGCTTTACTCCCAATCTGATCTGAAGGAATGTTGACTGAGCCGGGAATATGATCTTTTAAAAAATCTTCCCGGGGGAGTGTGTTGATCAAAACGGGATGATTTTTCCCCGGTTCAATCATTTTGATGAGTTGCTGAAGATTAACTGTCTTCATGAGTTTCTCCTTTTTTAAGTTAACTGCTACAACCAGACTTTTCGGACAATAAAATGAATAACTTTAGAGCTTTGTAATTACCAAGCGATTCTGACC
>CAYMPL010000093.1:0-5231 GCA_964392415.1 uncultured bacterium
CACGCGCCGCGCGGACGCCGCCCGGGGGCGGACGGGGGATCAATTGGTGAAGGTTGTCATTGAAACCCCGACAAAAATGACACCAAAGCAGAAAGAGCTATTGGCAGAATTTTCGAATCTATCAGGGGATCGGTTGGAGGCGGGTCGGCGAAGTTTCCTTGAGAGAATGAAAGAGTTTTTTGGATGAGATGGGCGCTATTTTTTGTCCTGTTATTCTGCCTCTCATGCGCTGAGAAAGAAGTCCGTCGGGAGGAAAGGATAGACACCCCGACGGAAGCTTCCCAGATCGATCACGAAACTATTGAAAAAGAAGAGCCGCAAGAAATAGTTTCAACCAGAAAACAGGTGATTGGTTGTATTTTACCACTGAGTGGAAAATATTCGAAATTCGGACAAAGGAGCTTAAGGGGAATCCAGCTCGCGTTTTCCTTTTTTTCAGATGGAGGGGCTGCTCCTTATGAGTTAGCCATTTATGATTCACGGGGAATCCCGGAAGAAGCTGAACGGGGCGTTGGAAAACTTCTTGAAGAGGATCAGGCGATCGCTGTTCTGGGACCTCTTTTGACCTCCTCATCGGAGAAAGCCGCGCGCCGCGCCGAACAACTTAAAATCCCCATGATTAATCTCTCACAGCATCCGACTATTACAACAACGGGAGAATATGTTTTTCGCTACGCGATGACACGGGAACATCAGGTAAATACATTGGTTAAATATGCCTGCGGCGACAGGGGAATAAAAAAATTTGCGATCCTCTATCCCGACGACAATTATGGAATTGAGTTTGCAAATCTATTTTGGGACAAGGTTGAGGAATGTGGGGGAATGGTGGAGGGGATTGAGACATATCTTCCCGCTCAAAGCGATTTCAACCGTGAAATAAAAAGACTGGTGGGGTTGGATCAGCCAAAGGCGAGGAAGGATGAGTATAAAATTTTTGAAGAAAAGGCTAAGATTGAGCTAAACAAGGAAGAGATCAAAGAATCGGATGTTAAGCTTCCGCCTCAGATTGATTTTGAGGCGCTATTTATTCCTGACTATGCAAAAGTTATTGGGCAAATTGCGCCGACACTGGCTTATTATGATGTTGAAAATGTGTTGCTGCTTGGGACTGAGGGATGGAATTCAAAGGAGTTGGTCGAACGAGGGGGGGGATATATAGAAGGGGCTGTTTTTGTAGATGGTTTTTTTAGGGGGGCGGCGTCTTCAGAAGCAAAGACATTTGTTAAGCTCTTTGAAAAAATTTTTTATGAAACGCCTGCGATTTGGGAGGCGCAGGCTTATGATGCGGCCAGGTTATTGATCACGGTTCTTTCAGAAGACGATATTGAAACACGGGAATCTCTGAAAGAAAAGCTAAGCGGGCTGTCTGGTTACATAGGGGCAACCAAAGAAGCATCATTTTTAGGCAATCGGGATGTCGATAAAGAGTTGTTTTTATTAACCGTTGAAAAGGGGATGATTCGAGAGCTTAAATAATTTAAAAAAAGGTAGACGAATTAAAAACCAGCATGGTAATATCCCTTTTTAATAAGGTAAGAAGGGTCGTTGTGGAAAAAAATCTTAAGACCCAAGCCTGAATTGTGTTGTGACAGGAAGGGGGTTTGCATGAAAAAAAAGGATCTTGAAAGATTTAAAGAGCGGCTCTTGGAGCAGAAGCGGCAAATCATTGAAGGGGGTAAGAAGCTGTTGGCACAAGAGCTCAACGTCAGTCGTGACGACCTTCCTGATGAAATCGATTTGGCCACCACCGATCTGTCACAGTCTCTGATGATCAGATTAAAAGATCGTGAGCGAGCAGTGATCCCCAAAATTGAGAAGGCTTTGCAAAAGATTGAAAAAGGGGAGTATGGGGTTTGTGAATCTTGTGGTGAAGAAATTGGGGTGAGCCGTCTTGAAGTCCGCCCCTTCGCCGTCCTCTGTATCAAGTGTAAAGAAGAAGAGGAGCACAATGAAAAAATGTTCGCCAGCTAACAGACCATTTCGTAGAAATGGTCTGTTAAATTAAAGATCGACGCGCCATTTCTTTGAAATGGCGCGTCACATTATAATATTTCCTCACAATTTTCGTCTAAAGTTTATTTTCCAAAATACCGAACTATACAAGTGTGGGGGTTGTATCCCCGCCTTCTATGGACGAATTCGATCAGCAAGAGATTACGGTTCCTGAAGAATTACCCCTCCTCCCTGTCAGGGATGTTGTCATTTTTCCTTATATGATTCTTCCTTTATTCGTGGGACGCGAATCATCTATTCGTGCTGTTGAGTATGCGATGGAACATGAAAAGGTGATTTTCCTCTCCGCTCAAAAAGAGATGACAGATGAAAACCCATCGCCTGAAGCCATTTATGAAGTTGGTACGTACGCATTAATCATGCGGATGAGAAAGCTCCCAGATGGCCGGATCAAAGTTCTGATTCAGGGATTGGGAAAAGGGAAAATCGAGATTTATCAGCAGCAGGATCCATTCTACAGGGTAAAAATAAAAAAGATCGAACAGACAAGCAAAGGGAAAGATGAAGTGACGGTGGAGGCGCTGGTGAGAACGGTCAAGGAACAGCTTGAAAAACTTGTTTCTCTTGGAAGAATGATTTCGCCAGATATTCTTCTCATCATGGATGAAGTCACGGAGCCCGGAAAACTTTCCGATCTCATTGCCTCAAATATGGGACTTAAAGTTATTGATGCCCAACGGATTTTGGAGACAAACGATATTGAAGAGAAACTGAAGCTTGTGAATCAACTTCTCTCCCGTGAGCTGGATGTTCTTTCGATGAAAGAAAAGATCAAAATCCAGGCTCGTGAGGAAATGACAAAAACACAAAAAGAATATTTTCTTCGGGAACAACTCAAAGCTATTCGCACAGAGCTCGGGGAACAGGCGGATAAAAATGATGAAATGCAGGAACTTCGGGAAAAAATTCTTGCGGCGCATATGCCAAAAGAGAGTGAAGAAGAGGCCTTGAAACAGCTCAGCCGACTCGAGCGGATGCATCCTGACTCCTCTGAATCGAGCGTTGTGCACACCTATCTCGATTGGCTTGTTGAAGTCCCCTGGAGCAAGCGCACTGAAGACAGCCTTGATATAAAAAGAGCAAAAGAGATCTTGGATGAAGATCATTTCGGTTTGGAAAAAGTGAAAGATCGGATACTCGAATTTCTTGCCGTTAGAAAACTAAGACATTCGATGAGTGGTCCCATCCTCTGTTTTTCTGGTCCGCCCGGTGTTGGAAAAACATCGCTCGGAAAATCGATTGCAAGGGCGATGGGAAGACATTTCATTCGGATTTCTTTAGGAGGCATTCGAGATGAAGCTGAAATTCGCGGGCATCGAAGAACCTATGTGGGGGCGATGCCGGGAAAAATCATTCAGGGGTTGAAGCAGTCCGGTGTGAATAATCCTATATTCATGCTGGATGAGATCGACAAGATTGGAAATGATTTCCGCGGCGATCCGGCTTCGGCGCTTCTTGAAGTGCTTGATCCGGAACAGAATTATAGCTTTAGGGATCATTATCTGAACATGCCGTTTGACCTTTCAAACGTCTTCTTTATCGCGACAGCGAATTTTATCGATCCTGTGCACCCGGCGCTCAAAGACCGGATGGAGGTCATTCAACTCCCCGGCTACAGTGAAGATGAGAAATTAAAAATTGCCGAAAGGTTTTTAATTCCAAAACAGATTAAAAACAACGGGTTTACAGAAGAAAAAATTAAGATAACAAAGGGGGCGGTTAAAACCATTATCCGCCAATATACTCAAGAAGCGGGTTTGAGGAATCTGGAGCGGGAAATTGCTTCCATTTGCAGGAAAGTAGCAAGAAAATTTGCTGAAAAGGAAGTGGTATCGACAGTCATCGACGAAAACAATATTTCAAAGTTTTTGGGAGTGCCCAAGTTTTTAGAGGAAGAAGAGCAGAAGAAGAGCGAGGTGGGCATTGCAACCGGCCTTGCCTGGACTCCTTACGGGGGTGAAATTCTTTATATAGAAGCAACGCAGATGGCTGGGAAGGGAGGGCTGACATTGACAGGGCAACTGGGGGATGTGATGAAAGAGTCAGCACAGGCGGCTTTAAGCTATATTCGCGCGCATGCCAAAGAGTTTGGGATTGAAGATCCAGAGTTTTTTGCTAAGAACGATCTGCATGTTCATGTGCCAAAAGGAGCTATCCCCAAAGACGGTCCTTCGGCTGGGGTAACCATTGCCGCATCCTTAATATCTTTGATTACAAAGAGACCCATTTCAAAAGATATTGCGATGACGGGAGAAATCACGCTTACGGGAAAAGTGCTTCCTATCGGTGGAATTCGGGAGAAGGTTTTAGCGGCGCTCAGACAAAATATCAAAACCGTTATTATCCCCTATCGAAATAAAGAAGACCTGAAAGAGATCGCGAAGGAATATAAAGAAAATATCAAATTTATTCTTGCAAAAGATCTCAAGGATATTTTGCATGCCGTGTTTGGAAGAGAATCGTCTTTTCTGAAATCCGAAAGAAAAGAACCCTTCCGAAAATATCGGTTCGGAAAAGAAGAAGCGGCTTAAGAAGATTTAAGGTCCTGCGTTTGTCCGGCTGGCTGCTGTCCGACCAAAATAGTCAAGAGCCGCTTTCCCCAAAATCGTCACATCGGCGCCGGCGCCGTTGAGATTAATAGTGGCAGAGAGAGAACCGCTTCCGAAAAAAATGTAAGCAGCGCCATCATTGTTGGCGCCTGGACCATCGTCATTATTTATATCCCCCGCCCCTGGTACCCCAAATCCGAGGAAGTCAGAGGCCGCTTTTCCTAACACGGTCACATCGTTGTTTCCCATCGTGATCGATGAGGCCAATGAAGCGCTTCCATAAATAATATAGGCAGCGCCAGCATCAGTGGCTTGGGCATCGTTGGCTTGGGCAGACACGAAGATATCAGAAAGACCATCATCATTGACATCCCCCGCGGCGGAAAAGCCAACTTCTCCAAGAAGATTAGTGGTGGCATTTCCCAAGAGGCGGACATTTTCTTCAGAATTCGCGGTATCAAGGGTGAGATTGGCCGGAAATGTCCGTCCGTAAATAATGTAGCCGGCTCCATTGTTGTTTGCTCCGGGGCCGTCGTCATTTCTGTGCGCCGACCCGCCAAAATCAGCGAAACCATCTCCATTGACATCTCCCAACCCACTGACTTTAATCCCTAGATAATCATTAGCCGCTTTTCCCAACAACGTGATGTCTGTTGCAGCTGCCGC
>CAYMPL010000094.1:0-5076 GCA_964392415.1 uncultured bacterium
CAAAGATAATCGCGGATTTAACTTGAGAGTTCGCCTCGTCCCCTTTCCGACGTTCTTTTTGCAGAGCAGAAATCAGATCGGGAACAACCGATTGATCCCCCTTTTCACCCAATATCTCTGCCGCGCCAAAGCTCCCCTTCTTTACTTCACGCATCAATTCTTCTTTTGATGGTCCATCTGCAGAAATCGAAGCGGCAGTAATAAAAGTGAGGCAATATATTGTGACTGCTCTATAAAAGATCTTCATTTTTGGCCCCCTACCTTAAATACGAAGCAATATCTATGCCAAGATAATAGAGTTATTTTTTTTCTAAGCCCGTGATTTAAAAGGCTTTTTAGAAGGTTAGAATCAAATTAAAAAAAAAGGGCTTATCGATATTTTTGACAACTGTTTTACCATGCGACAAATGCGCGGTTCTCCCTTGTCAGCGCCGCCGTCCATATGGTTGACATGCACTCCATTTTCGTAGAAAATGGAGTGCATGGACTACATTATACGAACACAGACAGACACCATTTTAAAAACTCTTGCAAGGCATAAAGGTGTTTTGCTCTTAGGTCCCAGGCAAACAGGCAAAACAACATTGATCAAACATATTCAAACCGACTTGACGATATCTTTGGTTCAGCCCGAAACCCGGTTACGATATGAAAAAGATCCGTCTTTGTTAGCCAAAGAGATTCGGCACTTAAAAAGTCAACTTTCTAAAATACCCTTGATTTGTTTAGATGAGGTGCAAAAGGTTCCTGAATTATTGGATGTTGTTCAAAGCCTAATGGATGAGAAAGAAGGGCTTTTTATTTTAACAGGATCCTCTGCGCGAAAACTTCGTAGAACGCCAAATATCAATTTATTGCCAGGCCGAGTTGTGGCTTTGAGATTAGATCCTCTTACAGCCTCTGAATATTCGAAGGCTTCCCTTGAAGAACTGCTCCTATATGGAGCTCTTCCTGGGATTATCACTCTTAAAAATCATCGAGATCGCGAAATAGACCTCGAATCTTATGCGACCATTTATCTTGAAGAAGAAATTCGATCTGAAGCTATTGTCAGAAGTTTAGGACATTTTGCTCGTTTTTTGGAATATGCCGCTTCAGGGTCCGGCCAAATTATTAATTATCGAAAATTGTCTCAAGAAATAGGGATTTCACACACCACCATTGCTTCTTATTTTCAAATTCTTGAGGATTGTCTCATTATAGAAAGAATTGAACCTCTGACAAAAAGTAAAACGCGAAAAAAGCTAACTCATGCTCAAAAATATCTTTTTTTTGATCTCGGCGTAAGACGAGTCGCCGCGCAAGAAGGGATCAAGCTCCCTCGCGATCGATGGGGATATTTGTTTGAACAATTTGCAGGTCTGGAACTGTTAAGATATTCTCGCCTTTCAAAGAAAAAAAATAAAATCCTTTTTTGGCGTGATCCTGACGGACCTGAAATTGATTGGCTCATTCAAGAAGAGAATGAATACATTCCTATTGAAGTCAAATGGACATCATCGCCTCAAGATAAAGATATTCGATATCTCAAACTTTTTCTTTCTGAATATCCTACAGCCAAGAAAGCATATTTAATTTGCCAAGTCCCCCGAAAACTCCAATTAGCAAAAAATATTACTGCCATTCCTTGGCAAGAAATAAATCATATTATTTAAACTTTTAAAACCCAAAAGCTGGTTACAAATACGCCGGTTCGGGCGGTAAGGAAACAAAAGGCATTGATCCGGTGCAGAGCTGAAATAGGGGCGCCTTTGGCGATTTTTCGTCCGGTATACATGGCGATTCCATAGCCAACAAGCGTTACCACCGCAAACAAGAGATGAATTTGCATTAATTCTTTGGAAATAGTGTCGTACGCTTTAAAAATAACATCTCGACTCAACTCCAGATAGAAGACCGAGATAAGATCAAGAACAAAGCTCACAATCATTATCGGGATATGGACTTTACGTTTTCTTCGAAAGAGAAAACCGACAAATATCAACGCCAAAACTGTGCCGCTATAGATCTGAACCATATTATTTTACTAACAGTTTGTTAACAAATCACTAAGTGCATGTCCGAATATGCGGTGAGAAAAACTCAATTTCTCTCGCCGCGGAGGAGGGAGAATCTGACCCATGCACGGAATTCTTTTCAATACTCAATCCATATTCTTTTCGAATGGTCCCGGGAGCGGCGGACTTTGGATCCGTGGCGCCCATGACTTCCCGGTTCTTTTGAATCGCGTTCTCTTTTTCCAGTACCATGAGAACCACAGAGCCTGAGGTCATGTATTTTACAAGGCTTTCGTAAAATGGCTTTCCTTTGTGCTCGATATAAAAATCGCGGGCATCATCGACTGACAAACGCTGTTTTTTTAAATCGACAATTTTAAAACCTTCCTCTTCGTAGCGGGAAATAATTTTTCCGATCAGTTTTCTCTCAACCGCGTCAGGTTTAATGATGGCGAGTGTTCGTTCGATCATAATCCAGCTCGCTCTTTTTCTGTCATACTTCGTTACTCCTCATTCGCTCAGCTCGGCGTACATCAAGTACGCCTCCTTCGCTCATTTCGTCGCGCCTCGTCTGACAAAAAAATCCCTTCGCTGGAATCAGCTTTCTACAGAACATTCGCTACTGTCCTCCCTATATCCGCGGGACTCCGGGAAACGTGAATCCTCGCCCGCTCAAAAGCGGCGATCTTCTCTTTTGCCGTCCCCCTACCTGCCGAAATGATCGCCCCCGCATGTCCCATTCGCTTCCCAGCCGGCGCCGTGAGTCCCGCAATAAACCCGATGACCGGTTTTGAAAAACTCTTTTTAATATACTCAGCCGCTTCTTCTTCCGCGCTCCCTCCAATTTCACCGATGAGAACCACAGCCTCTGTTTGAGCGTCTTTTTCAAAAAGAGGAAGCAGATCGACGAACTGACTCCCAATAATCGGATCCCCGCCAATCCCGATGCAGGTCGATTGTCCTAGTCCCAGCCGCGTTAATTGATCAACCACTTCGTATGTTAAGGTTCCACTCCGGGAAATGACCCCGACTTTTCCTCGTTTATGAATATGCCCCGGCATAATGCCAACTTTACATTCCCCCGGTGTAATAATTCCGGGACAATTTGGACCGATCATTCTTGTCTTTTTTTGTTTTTTCAGGCGCTGTTTAATTTTAAGCATGTCAAGCGCCGGGATCCCTTCCGTGATACAGACGACGAGATCGAGACCGGCCGCAATCGCCTCTTCGATCGCCGCGCTTGCAAAACGCGGCGGAACAAAAATCACCGAAGCATTCGCCGCTGTGGCAGAAACCGCTTCTTTGACCGTATTAAAAACCGGGATTCCATCCACATCGCTCCCCCCTTTGCCCGGTGTCACCCCCGAAACCACTTTTGTTCCATACGCCAGACACTGACGCGCGTGAAAGGTCCCCTCTTTCCCCGTCAGTCCTTGAACCAAAAGCCGTGTATTCGTATTCACCAAAATACTCATTTTTTCACCGCTGAAACCGCCATCGAAGCGGCATCTTTCATCGTAGAGGCCGTTATAATTTTTAATCCCGACTCTTTGAGAAGCCTTCGCCCCTCTTCCACATTTGTCCCCTCCAGGCGCACCACCAATGGAATATTCATTTCAACTTGTTTTGCGGCTTCCAAAATCCCGCGGGCAATCACATCGCAGCGCATGATGCCGCCAAAGATATTCACCAGGACCGCTTTCACATTTTTATCCGACAAAAGAAGCTTAAAGGCCTCCTTCACCTTTTCCTGACTCGCCCCGCCGCCGACATCGAGGAAATTCGCAGGCTCTCCGCCGGCAAGCTTGATGATATCCATCGTTGCCATGGCAAGCCCCGCGCCATTCACCATACAGCCAATTTCCCCATTGAGACGGATATAATTTAAATGAAACGTCGATGCCTCAACCTCTTTTGGATCTTCTTCGTCAACATCGCGCAGCCCCTCAATTTCCGGATGGCGAAAAAGGCCATTGTCATCGAAATTGACTTTCGCGTCGAGCGCCATCAGATCGCCTGAAGATGTTAAAATCAACGGATTGATTTCAATAAGGGCGGCATCTTTTTCAACAAACATTTTATAAAGTGAATTGACAATCTGCTCAAATTGAGCCGCTGTTTTTCCGATGAGGCCAAGTTTGTTCGCGAGTCCTTCAAGCTGGGCTGGGTGAAAACCCTCTAAAGAATCGGCATATTCTTTAAAAATCTTGTCAGGCGATTTTTCCGAAACTTTTTCAATCTCTACTCCCCCCTGAGAACTCGCAATCGCCACCATTTTTTCATCGGCACGATCAAGAAGAATCGCCAAATAATATTCTTTTTTAATGTCGCACCCCTTCTCAACGAGAACCTTTCTAACCTTTTTCCCTTCGTTTCCGGTCTGATGGCTCACCAATGTCATACCGATGATCACTTCGGAAAGCTCCCGAACCTCTGGAATCGAGTGGGCGAGCCTCACCCCCCCCGCCTTCCCGCGTCCGCCGGCATGGATCTGCGCTTTAATCACCCACAGCTTCCCCCCCAATTCCTTCGCAATTTTTTCTGCTTGATCCGGAGTTGCGGCAATATGCCCCAAAGGAACAGGAATCTGGTATTGTGAAAGAAGTTCTTTAGCTTGATATTCGTGAATTTTCATAGATGAATCTTTGAAATCAGCTCCTCAACCCCCTGAATCGACTTCATCAGCTGCTGCCTCTCCGCCACTTCGAGTTTGAGCTCAATAATTTGCTCCACCCCTTTTGCACCCAATTTCACAGGAACCCCCAAATAGATCCCCTTCGCGCCATATTCCCCATTTAAATAAGCGGCACAGGGCAAAATTCTCTTCTGGTCTTTTAAAATCGCCTCAACCATTTCACAGACAGAAGCCGCCGGGGCATAATAAGCGCTCCCCGTTTTCAAAAGATTCATAATTTCCGCTCCCCCATTTCGAGTTCGCACAACCAATTCCTCAATTTTTTTCTCCGAAAGAAGCTCTTTCAGCGGAACCCCGCCAACGGTTGTCAAGCGCGGAAAGGGGACCATCTCATCCCCATGCCCCCCCAAAAACAAAGTTGTACAAACCTTGACAGAGCAAACG
>CAYMPL010000095.1:0-4969 GCA_964392415.1 uncultured bacterium
AAAGCGATCAAAGAACTTGCCGAAGTTTCAAAGATAGATGGAAAAATCAGGGTCGATATCACAGATGAAAGCGCCAAAATCGATTTGAACGCCTTGAAGGCTTTGGAAAGCCGCGCGGGAATTTCAAGACAGCTTGAAAATATTTTCGAAATAAAGAAGAAATCTGACGAAGAATTCCTTGAAAAATACCGGGACTTAAGATTCAGCGAACTCATTGAACATATCGTCGACTGGATCGATAACGACAACGAAAAAATAGGGGGAGGGAGCGAAGGGAACTATTATGGACGTCTACCCGCCCCCTATAAACCCAAAAACGCCCCTCTGGCTACCGTCTCAGAGCTTCAGATGATCGAAGGATTCGATAATCACGAAATCTTTGACTTGCTTCTCCCGTATGTAACCGTGTATCCTACAGAAGGAGTTAATGTAAATACGGCCGATGCATCTATGCTCTTATCCATTAGTTCCGAACTAACGGAAGAGGATGTAAAAAAAATCATTGAGCACCGTCAGACCACCCGATTTAAGAAATCTGAAGAATTTGAGCAATTTTGCAAAAATACGCTGTTAAAAAGCGCCGATTTTAACAGGAATCCACGGGCGCCGTTGTCAACCACATCAGAAATCTTCTCATTGGTGTCAACAGCCGAAGTGAGGGGGGCACAGCAGTCGGTGCAAGCGGTGGTCAATATCTCAAAGACGATGCCTGATGGAAGCCCGGCCATTTTATATTGGAACACAAACTAGGAATTCTCCATGCGCATTCTGGGACTCGATATTGGAAGTTACTCAATCAAGGCTGTCGAAGTAGAGGTGGGGCTCAGAAACATTGAGCCTCTTGGTTTTTTTGAGGAACCGCTGCCGATCACAAAAGATCTTCCCCGTCCTGAAGACGTGCGGGTTGCGCTCCACACCCTTTTTACAAAACATCATCTTCTCCCCCCCCTAAAAATTGTATCTTCCATGCCGGGGAGTCTTGTCTCTTCAAGACTGATCACCCTCCCCTTTACCGAAAGATCCAAGATCAATCAAACCATTCCGTTTGAGCTGGAAGAGCACATTCCCTTTCCGATGGAAAAGATCATCTTTGATCACCATCCGCTCTCAATCGTTGAAAAAAAGTCGAACATCCTTGTTCTTTTTGCGACAAAAGAAAATATCAAAGAACGCTTGGACATCTTCCCATCGCTCGAGTTGTCCCCCGATATTTTGACAGCCGATCCTGTCGCACCCTATAACCTCACCTTTTTTAACTGGCCTGAAACCCCGGAAACGTTTGCCATCGTCAATATCGGAAGACACCAGACAACCATTTCTATTATGGATAACCAAAATCTCAGTCACATCCGGACGATTGCCATCGGCGGCCAAGCTGTCACAGAAGCCATCGAAAAAGAGTATCGCCTTCCCTTCGAAGAGGCTGAAAAAGCAAAAATTCAAAATGGTTTTTTACTCGACGGTCAGGATCAATCAGAAACACAAATCTCGCCTGATCAGATCCGATTCTCAAATTGCATCAAACAAGCGGTCGATCCGCTCGTTGCCGCGATCCACCAAACATTCCAATCCGCGCGTTCGAAGGGATACGGGGTTGTGAAAAAAAGCTGCCTCACCGGGGGGGGATCACTGCTGAGAAACATCGGGCGCTACTTCTCGCAGGAACTTCAGGTGGAAGTCACCCATTTGAAAAGCCTGGAGGCTTTTGAAATGAGCCATATCCCCGCCTCCGATGAACACGATGCGAAAGCGTCACTCGCGCTTTCCCTGGCTCTCGGCTTCGCAAGAAAACGCTATGCGGAGCAATTTAATTTCAGGAAAGGGGAGTTTTCAAAAACACAACGGGAGCCGATGGGACAGGAGATCAGATATCTTTTAAGCGTGGGGGGAATCATTGGTCTTATTTTATTTCTCAATTTAAGCGTTAATTATTTTATTCTGAAATCTGTCTATAAAAGGCTTGAAGAACAGGCGTCTCAAATCATTAAAAAATTTCCAATTAAAGTGCCGGATTCATTGCTTTCCTCTCCAACAGAATTGCGCGCCTTTTTAAATAAAAAGGCTAGCGGTCAAGAAGAAAAAATTGAGGCGCTGGGGGGGAAGAAAGAGGAAACATTATCTACCTTAGAAGTCATTAAACAAATCTCCCAGATGGTCCCCAAATCGGTTTTGTTTGACGTGAGAGATCTCTCCATCGTTGAAAATCACGTTAAAGTCAAAGCCATTTCTGATTCGTTCAATTCGATAGAAAACATTGAAAAGAGCTTTAAAAGCAATCCGAATTTTACAAAAGTGGCGAAGGGTGAAATTTCAACGTCGGCTGATGGACAAAATAAAGATTTTACGCTGACATTTGATATCAAAAAGAAAGGAAAGCCCTAATGGCGTTCTTTGGAATAACAAAAGAGATGCTCTCTCCAGACAAACTCAAAGAGAGCAGGCTCTTGGGACAGGCCTTCCACTGGTTTGAGGGGCTTCCACCGGATCAAAAAAAAATCGCCTCTATTTCCGGGGCGGCAGTCATCATCTTTTTTATCTTTTTTTTAATTTATATCGGACAAACGAAGGTGGGCAGCCTGAGAGAAGAGATCGAACTCAAACGGGAAAATCTCGCGATCCTCTCAAAATATGAGGCTCAGTTCACAGATCAGCAGGCGCTGCTCTCAGAGCTTGAACGCGAAGCCAAACAAAAAAGCGCTGATTTTTCGCTTCTGTCCACCCTTGAAGATTTTGCAAAAGGGGCTCAGGTAGGGCGGGAGTCGATCGAATCGATTTCACCCAAACAACTCCCACCGGGAGATTTTTTTGTTGAAACAGAAGCAACGATTCAACTCGTCCGTGTGACACTCAAACAACTTTCCAATTATCTCTATAAAATTGAAACAGCCCCTTATAACCTGTCGATCAAAGAAGTTAAAATTAAACCGAGATTTGACGATCCCCAGTTTTTGAATGTAACGTTTAAAGTAACGTCGTTTAAACCGAAGGAATAGCCAAAGGAATATATAATGACATCTAAAAAAATCGTAAGAATTTTGAGCGCTATTCTCTTTGGTCTCTTCATTTTTATCTACTTCACCTATCTCAACTTCCCTTACCATAAAATGAAAGATCAGCTGTTTTTTGAAATTGAAAGAAACAGCGGCTTCGAGCTTCAGGCAGAAAGTTTTGACACCACTCTTGGTTTTGGCTTTGTGCTGGGCGAGGTAAGTATTGAAAATCCCAGTCTTAATCTCCCTCAAATTCAAATTGAACGAATCAAACTCTCCCCCTCTCTTCTCTCTCTTATCAGATTTCGCCCGAAAGTCGCTTTCCAGGTCGAACTGGAGAAGGGAACGCTTCAAGGGACATTTGAGCAAAAAGGGGGGGCAATTCAGGGAATTAAATTGAACCTTAATGAAATCAAAATCGGTGGAAAATCGCTTGAAGCTGCGACAAATCTCGATATCGATGGCCTGCTGGCAGGACAGGTCTCTCTCGAAGGGAATCTAAAAACATTGGAGAATCTGAATGGCGCCACAGATATTCAGCTCCGGAAGTTCAAACTTGGAAAACTGAGCGTTTTAAATATGAATATACCCGAATTGAATCTTTCACATATTTCCCTTACCGGAAAAATCGCAAATGATAAGCTTGTGATTGAAAAGTTCAATGCGGGGGGGAGCAATGAAGATCTCTACGCCATTACCTCCGGAGATGTCGTTTTAAACCCGCGGGATATCCGCCAAAGCCGCTTGAACCTGAAACTCAAATTCAAAATGTCAAAAAAACTCTCCGATGAATTCGCGCTCTTTCTCCCCTTTATCGCCTCTGCCTTGGGGAGCGACGGCTTCTACACGATTAAAATCGACGGCCGTCTCGGCGCCCCCCGAGCGCTGCCGGAGAGAAGCTGATTAAAAAAAATCTGACCGCCTAAAAAAAGACTCCAGTCGATACCCTTTCTTCTCGATCTCCTCTCTCCCCCCTTCTTCGCGATCGACGATTGCGATAACACGCTTTACGACAAGTCCGCCGCTCTCCGCGCGTTCAATCGCCTTCATTGTCGAGGCGCCGGTAGTCACCACATCCTCCAGAATGGCAACCGCCATTCCAGATTTTAAATTTTTTGTCCCCTCAATCCAGAGGCCAGTACCATGTTTTTTCGGTTCTTTTCGGATGAAAAAAGCGGGGAGCCCTTTCTTTTCGATGTAACTCAGAACAGAAACCGAAACCGAAAGTGGATCGGCCCCCATCGTCATCCCACCAACCGCTTCCACACCTTCCCCTTTTTCCAGCAGCTTTAAAATCAGTTTCCCAATCAAATACGCCCCTTCCGGATGGAGCGCCGTCTGTTTCACATCAATATAAAAATCAGATTCCTTTCCTGACGAAAGAACAATTCGTTTCTTTTCGAATGATTTTTCTTTCAGAAGTGAAAGTAGTTTATTCCTTTCCTCATTCATTAAAACGTATCCTCTTTTAGCCCTTTCAGCCATTGTTTGATATCGGCCAACACCTCTTCTTTTCCAATATCGTTAATCAATTCGTGATAGAGATCAGGATAGATCTTTTTTTCACGACACTCCCATTCCATTTCATCCACAAATTTTGAAGAAACATTGGGATCGATCACCTGGTCGCTCCCGCCGATAAGCATCAAAAGTGGAACCCGAATCAGATCTTTGTTTTCATCCACAGACTTCATGGCGTGAAGAATTTCCGTGTAAAAGCGTCCCGACATTCGCCGATGCGAGAGTTTATCTGTTTTCAGATTTTCTTGAACAGTCGGATCACGGGAAAGGAGGCTATAGTCAAGCGCTGTGGAGAGGGTGAGGCGCGGCAGGAATTTCGAAAGGAAACCCGATGCCGCCTTTTTCCATCCTGGAACTTCGACAGCAAGTTTGAGCATCGGATTGCTCAAAATGAAGCCACTCGGCAAGGGGGGGGGGGGGGGGGGGGGGGGGGGGGGGGGGGGGGGGGGGGGGGGGGG
>CAYMPL010000096.1:0-4906 GCA_964392415.1 uncultured bacterium
CCACGGGGATAACGATTCATGGGATCGCGTCTTCCGTCAGCCATGCGAGTAACGGGCATGTTCAGGGATCTGCTGAAGGGACATTGAGAATCAACTGGAGTGGACAGGATCGAACCCGTGGAAGCGGGGGGGGATCGCCAGTGACACCGCCAGGAGCGCCTGAACTTCCAGCGAACTGGATGTTTGGGAGCGGATTCATGCTCTTTGGTTTCGGTCTCTTGCTCTATAGAAGGAAGCTTGTTTAGATTAAGATGAGCCATACTCAAAAGGCGATGTTCTCAGGAATCGTCGTCTTTTTGAGTATCGCTCTATCTTATGTCCTTTTCGGTTCCCTTTTTTTTCATCTCATCGACACCTGGAAAATCGATCCCTTTTATCTGCACGGGCCATGGATCGCCGTGGCTTCTTTTTTCCTCTACCTTCGGTTTTTGTGGCTTCATCGTGAGAGCCAGCTCCTGCGATTAAGAACAAAAGATATTGTTTCAGCGATCGTTTTCTTAGTTTTTTCCGCGCTGTTTTTTTTATTTGGCATTCAAACAAAGATGCCATTTTTAGGCGGTCTTGCTTTCGCGCTCTGGGGGGTGGCGCTTCACTCTCTTCTTTTTGGCAGCAAAGAGGGGTGCCTGCCAGTAATGGAATATTCGTTCCCCTTTTTCTATTTTTTGTTTGCGGTTCCGCTCCCCTACCTCAGTGAGGCGTCAGGGCTTCTTCAACTATTTATTGCAAAGTTATCGACAAATATTTTTAGTGGATTGGGATACCCAATCCGGCAGGAGGGGATCAATCTCATCCTCCCTCATGCTTCATTTCAAATCGCCCCCGACTGCACCGGTATAAAATCATGGCTTGTCCTTTTTTCTCTCGTTGTATTTTTTCTGACATTCATTCGGCTAAAATTTTGTTTTAAAATCCTCATTTCTTTTTTAATCGTCCCGGTTGCCTTTTTCAGCAACATGTTTCGGATTATCGTGCTTTTGCTTCTTGGCTTTCATAAAGATGAAAAAATAGCGCTGGCATTTTGGCACGATTTCTCTGGAATAACCTTTTATGGGGTAGCCTGTTTTTTGACGCTTTTAATGGTGTGGGCGCTGATCCGTTATGATCGTACAACATAAGCGCATTCTTTTTCTGATTGGGATGCTTCTTCTTTTTTTAGGGACACTCTTATTTTTGCGCTTTCGGTATTTTGATGAGACATTTTCCCTTCGTTCATCTTATAGAGAAGGGGACACGTCTCCAAATATTTCGGGAATTTACAAGTGGACCGCCGATACTTCTCTTTATCATTTTACTTCGACTGAAGGGCGCATGCCGACCCGGAGCGATTTTTTTCAAAAAGATTTCCTCTCCCATTTTCCGGTAAAAATCGGAGAGTGGGAGGGTGAAAACATCTCAAATCAATACGCTGATATTTCGCTTTTTCGCCTTTATCGCCATCCGCGCTCTCGTGAAAATGTTTGGCTGATTGCGGTCTATGGCTCTCATCAAAGCCAGTTCCACTCCGCCGAGGTCTGCTATATCAGCGATGGGTGGGATGTGGCGCGACGTGAAATAAAACGTGTCCAGAGTGACAAAGATTCATTCCCCATCCGTTATTTTATTGCCGAGAAAGGGGAAAACATTCATCTTGTCAGCTATTGGTATATTTGGCCTTCTCCCAAAAGAGAGGTATCAGAGGGGACGCTTCTCTTTCGCATTTCAGTCGAAGGGGATGTTTCAGAAGAGAAAGCCGAGAGCGTACTTATCGATTTCATGGAAGGGCTCCTGAATCTTACTGTGACCGGCAAGCAGCCAAAAACGATCGTTTCGGCAAAGCGTATATTGCCCCCTTCTTCCCTTCCGCCTGTTGTGGCAAAGGTCGATCGCAAACATCCAAAAAATTCTGGGACAAATCATCCTTTTGTCGACGCTAAAGAAAAGGTCATTGCATGGATCCTGGAACAACGTGTCCCAAATGCTATTGTGCGACTCCCCCAGATTGATCGTCGTTATCTGCTTTTGAGCTACGAGCTCAATCGGGATCACCCCAAAACAGAAAACGATAAGAGCTATCGTTATATTTTTAGCCGCTCTGCCATCTATGACAATGCGATCGGTCTCATTGCGCTCAGTCAGGCTGGCTATTTTCGGGAAGCGGAGGCGATCATCGATGCCTTTGAACGGGTGATACAGGGGGATGGGAGATTTTGGTTTAGCTACAATACCCATGACGATTGGCCGTCGAAATGGAATCACGATGAAGCGATTATCCGAAATGGCGCATCTGCATGGGCGGGATATGCGATTACCTATCATCTTCGAAGGCGCCTCCTCGAGGATCCAGAGATTTTAAATAGAGATGAGAATCTCAAACACTATGTGAAAATGGCAAAGACAATCGCAGATGCTATTTTAGAGGATCAGGTTCTCGATTCGAAGGATCTTCGCTATGGGCTTGTAACAGGGGGAGAAGGGGCCCATGCGATGGTTAAAGATGAAAAAACCAATCGGGTGATCGAAAAATTTCACGCGGGAAAAGTGGAGTGGGCGAGTGTCGAGCATAACCTCGATATCTTCTTTTTGTTAAAAAATCTTTGGATCTTGACAGGTGAAAAAAAATATAAAGAAGCGGCGGCACTGATGAAAGAGGCGCTCGAGGCCAGAGCCTGGAATAAAGGGGAGGGGCAATATAATCGGGGGGTGCGAAAAGGGGATATCGACACAAGCCAGGCGCTCGACTGTGCGTCATGGGGGCTTCTTTTCGCCTTATCGCTGGAGGGGGGGCGGGATCAGGCAAAAGTTGAAAGGCTTGTTTCCGCGATGGAACGCTACGCCATCATTGATCCACTTCAGAAAATTCGGGGATACCGCCCCTATTATCGGGGATATGTCTACGACGAACTTGAGATCAACCGGCTGATCTATCCTCACAAACCAGACAAAAGCTGGTCTGAGATTGAAATGGTCTGGTCTGAGGGCTCACTCGGTGTTGCGATGGCCTATCTCAAAGCGGGAAAAATCGACAAAGCGAAAGAGATCATTTCAGAAATGATTAAAATGCAAACCTCCTCTGGTGGAATCCTCTATTCAACACGCGAAGTCCCCTTTCAATTTTCGCCATCACCATCGATGGCAGGGAGTGCCTGGCTGGCAATGACGATTCAGGCATTGGAGGATCCGCGGCTCAGGCAGCTTTTTTGGGAATGAGGCTAACCGCTCACTTTTGGATTGATACTTCGTTCTCGCCTTGCTCAAATATCAGAAGGCTTGCCTCCAAAAGATCGGTTCCTACCGAAATTTTCACATAGTCTCTGAGCTTCCATCCCCCGAATAAAGGGATGCGGCTCCATTTTGCGATCGTCAAATACTTTCCGTTTTCGATATATTTGAGACGCTTTTTGCCGTCGTAGATAATTTTGTCTGCCGGAAGCGCGAAGTAGCCTCGTTCATATCTGCAATCGACACGCCGCAGATCGCGGCATTCACGCCAGTGATGTGGGGGGTAGAAGTGATCATGGCAATCTGGAATATAGTAGCTCCGGCAATCCCCCTGGGTATCGATGCCGATGTATGCAATGCCATTATCATAGGTGATCCAGGAATCGACAATCGTGTAATAAGCGGTGAGATGAGAGCCGTCGGCTATTTCCCCTGTCACCCGGTAAGGAACCTTTGCTTCAGAAATCGAAATAAAACTGCAAATGATAACGATAGATATAAGTGAAATCTTCTTCATTTGAACACCTCCTTTAGTATTTATTTTTGGACGTTATCAGAAAGTTGAAACAAGCGCAACTTTTTTCGAAAAAATTATATTTTAACCTTATGTATTTCAAACCAATCTATGAGTTGTTCCTTACCTTCATTTCCACTCGCACAATCTTCGATAATGGAAGCTAGAGCATTTCTCCCCGTTTTCTCGTTGAAAGGATACCTCAAATCCCATCCATTTTGATTAAGAAAGGAAACAGCAACAAGGGTTGCAGTCCTCTTGTTTCCATCCAAAAATGGATGACTTTTGATCAAATAAAAGCAAAGAGCCGCGCCAGCATGAACAATTCCACCGACGGCGAAAGGATAGCTGCCAGGATAAAAGGCCGTATAGATAGCACTTTCAACTCTGCCGATGCCGTAACAGTAATGGGTATTGCCGCCTTGTTGGCATACATATTTATTAACTGCAACAACTTGCTTAGCTGAAGGAATGACAATTTTTCTCATTTAAGTTTATCCATGGCATGCTTGTGCTTCTTGTAAGCTCTCTCCACTGTTTTTTGCCATTTTTTGGAAGAAACAGGTGTTAATTCGATGGATTGATGTTCGGAAATAAATTTCGCAATCGCCATGGTAAGTAATTGAGAAAGCTTAATTTTATTCTTTTCGAGATACTCGGAAATCAAATCCTCAAGCTCGTCATCAAATCTTACTGTTTTTGGAAGTCCCATAAGTTTTACCTCCTCCTGTAGTATAAATACTACAAAAAAATACAAATGTCTAGCATCAAATGTCACGAATACTTCATTGACATTTTCACTTTCCCCCCATAACTGAGAAGGTGTGAAAAAATGTCATTCCGAGCACGAAGTGCGAGGAATCTCCGACGAAGGGATCCTTCGCCTTTGGCTCAGGATGACATTTTTTCACACCTTCTGAGGCCTTACCTTTTTCATGTCGATTTTTCTTGACAAGGTTTTTGTGAATTTCTGGTTTTATAGACGGAAAATAGCTGAAATACCCCTGAAACGTTCATAAAAGCTTCCCTTCTTTCCGATTTTTGTTGAAGCTGGGTGGGTTTGCGGCCGTCTTTTTTTCTCCTCTCATATCCTCATTATGCTCGTTTAAAAGCATCGAAAATCTCGTGATATATTCTTAAAAAAAACAAGGAGGACTTATGTTTGATCTAAAAACATTAGAAAAATTAAATGAT
>CAYMPL010000097.1:0-4526 GCA_964392415.1 uncultured bacterium
CCCCCCATGGCGAAAATAGAGACGGGAGAGCGCGTAAAGAGCAATTCCGGCGCGCGCTGCCATGCTTTTAAGCTCGTCAGGCGAAATCAAATCATCCCCCCCCGGAAGCGGTTTCAAGTGCGTTTCACATTTTTTCCTGAGCTTCAATTTTTTACAAACAACATCCGTCAGTTCTTCGCTCATCAGACGATAACTTGCAAGCTTGCCGCCAGCCATCGTTAAAAAACCTTCCACCCCCTCTGTACTGTGATCAAAAATTTTATGTTCGCGGGAAAGCTCATCTTCGAGCTTCCCCCATTCATAAAGCGTCGGGCGGATACCGGCATAAGTCGCTATCACCCGGTATTTACGAATATCCGGAAATATCCGCTCAATCGCCTGAAACAGATATTCCACCTCATCCTGCGTCACTTCCAGATGATCCGGATCTCCATAAAAATCGTCATCTGTGGTTCCAATGATCGAGGTATTCTCATAAGGAAGGAGAAAAACGTTTCTGCGGTCGATCGTCTGCGTCATCAACGCAATATTTGAAATTCGCCGATCAAAGACAATATGAATCCCTTTCCCAGGTCTCAGCTTGAGATCAATCCCAGCCATCTTGCAAATGTTTGAAATCCAGGGACCTGAAATGTTTAAAACAACCTTTCCAAAATAATCTTTATATTCCCTGTTTTGGGTGCGAACACGAACACCGATAACCCTTTTCTCCTCCTGAGAAAACAAGAGATCGACAACTTCATGATGAAGCAAAACCTCCCCCCCTGAGCGTACGGCATCTTTCGCGTTAAGCAGACATAAACGATAGGGGTCGACCCCCCATTCATCAAATGTGATGGCCCCTGTAATGTCAGAAGCCAGGCCAGGTTCGAGGCGATGAACCTCCTCCTGATTCAGTCTGGTATGCAGCTTCGCATTTTTTAATTTTGAATAACGATCATAAACTTCAAAAAAGGTTTCAAGAAGCTCCACATTTGGCCCCTCTTTCTCATGAATCAGAAATAAAAAAGGGATCCGGAATAACAAAAAAGGGGCGATTTTTTGAATATAGCCGCTATCTTTCGATGAAATCTTCGTTGTCTTTACATCATAAAGAAGATAACGAAGCCCGCCATGAATCATCCCAGAAGAAGAGCCAGAGGTTCCACCACACAAATCTTTCTTTTCAATCAATAAGGTTTTTAATCCACGAAGCGCGCAATCTCTGGCAACGCCAGTCCCGTTAATCCCCCCGCCAATGATAATGACATCAAATGTCTCTGACATAACCAACAGTTTGTTGACCAAATCTCATTTGGTCACTTTCAAATGAAGTTCTTTGAGCTGTTTTTCATCGACCCGCCCCGGCGACTGGCTCATCATGCACTGCGCTTTTTGGGTTTTTGGGAACGCAATCACATCCCGAATCGACTCAGAGCCGCACAAAAGGGCAATCAACCGGTCAAAACCGAGCGCAATCCCGCCATGGGGGGGAGCCCCAAACTGAAGCGCCTCCAACAAAAATCCAAATTTTTCCGCAGCCTCTTCTTTTGCGATCTTTAAAATCTTAAAGACCTCATCCTGGATCTCTTTTTCATGAATCCGGATACTGCCACCCCCGATTTCCACGCCATTTAAAACCAGATCATACGCATCTGAAAGAACTTCTTCAGGTTTTTTCGAAAGGAGTGGAATATCCTCTCTCTTCGGGCGTGTAAAGGGATGGTGTTTCGAGACAAGTCGATTTTCTTCAGGATCGATTTCAAATAACGGAAACTGATAGACCCAGCAAAACTTCATTTCATTGGCTGGGGCTGGAATCAATTTCAATTTTTTCCCAAGATGAACCCGGAGATTTCCAAGGGAGGCATTGACAACATCTGATTCAGTATCCGCAATGAAAAGCAGCGCATCCCCATCTTGCGCGCTTAATTTTTCATTGATCTTTTTGATGTGAGTCTCTTTAAAATACTTTGCAATCGGCGATTTCCATGAATTATCCTCCATTTTCACCCATGCCAGCCCCTTGGCCCCATAAATAGCTGTCTGTTTTTCCAATTCATCCAAATCCTTCCTCGAAAGAGGAGAATTTGGAACCCTGAGCGCTTTTACCATCCCCCCTTCCTGAGCTGCGTAGGAAAAAACCTTAAATTCGACATCTTTTACCAGATCCGTAATGTCTTTAAGTTCCAAACCAAACCGGAGATCGGGTTTATCAACGCCGTAGCAATCGACGGCTTGCTGATATGTCAATCTCTGAAAAGGAACTTTGAGATCGATATTTTTCTCAGTCATAAAAATTTGAGCCATCATCCCCTCGACCAAATGCATCACATCATCCGAATCGACAAAAGACATCTCGATATCAATCTGAGTAAATTCAGGCTGGCGATCGGCCCGTAAATCTTCGTCACGGAAACAACGGGCAATCTGAAAATATCGCTCAAAGCCGGAAACCATAAAAAGCTGCTTAAAAATCTGGGGGGATTGAGGAAGCGCATAAAAATGCCCCGGATTCAAACGGCTCGGAACCAGATAATCCCTCGCCCCCTCTGGCGTGCTTTTAATCAGAAACGGCGTTTCCAATTCCAAAAAATCATTTTTTACAAGATATTGGCGAACGGTTTGAGCCACCCGATGTCTCAAAATCAAATTGTGCGCAAGTTTTTTTCGTCTCAAATCCAAATAGCGATATTTTAATCTCACGCTTTCTGAAGCCACATCCGCTTCTTCTTCAATCAAAAAAGGGAGCGCTTTGGAGCTGTTTAAAATTTCAAGGACATCAACAGTCACCTCAATTTCGCCTGTCTTCATTTTGGGATTCTCCATCCGCTCAGGCCTCGCGGCAACTTTTCCACTCACCGAAATCACATATTCATTTCGAAGCGCATCCGCCATTTTGTGAACAGAGGGATTCACCTTCGGATTAAAAACCACCTGTGTAATCCCATAACGATCCCGAAGATCGATAAAGATCACCCCCCCATGGTCTCGCCGGCGCGCAACCCATCCTGAAAGAATCACCTTCCGACCGACATCTTTTATGGTCAAGTCGCCACAGGAGTGTGTGCGTTTTAAATTCATGATCTGCTCCTTACCCTCTTTGGAATCTCTTCCCGAATTTCGCCAAAAGGAATTTTCAGCTGTTCTTTGGTTGACATATCCCGAAAAATCGCCTCCCCCGCCTCCATCTCCTGATCCCCGATGATTAACACAAACCGCGCGTTGAAGCGGTCCCCTTTTTTCATCTGTTGTTTGAGAGGCAAATCGTTGTAATCGATTTCGGTTCGAATCCCCTGCATTCGCAATTTATTCGTCAGCGCATAAGAGAAAGCCTGGGCTTTGGAACCCAACGCCGCCACATAAAGATCGATCGACGAAGATAAATCTCTCGAGAGCGCCATCACAAGCCGCTCAATCCCCCCCGCAAAACCAAACGCGGGAATATCCGCCCCCCCCAGCGCCTTAACCAGCCCATCATACCGCCCCCCTCCGCCGAGCGCGTCTTGCGATCCCAAATCAGACGACACCATTTCAAATGCGGTTCGCACATAATAATCGAGCCCGCGGACAATATTGGGATTGATGACATTCTCTACATTCAATTGATGAAGCGCCTCTTTCAATCCCTCAAAGTGTTCTTTACAAGACTGACAGAGACTCTCAATTATTTTGGGAGCTTTTTTTGTCGAAAGACGACAACGCTCTTCCTTACAATCAAGTGTCCGAAGCGGATTTTTTTCAAGCCGTCTCTGGCAATCTGCGCAAAGCTCGGATGAGAGCGGTCTAAGATAAGAAAGCAATTTTTGACGATAGGGGGGACGGCACGTTTGGCATCCCATCGAATTGATCTGGACTTCAAACGACTTTACACCGACCTCTTTATAATATTGTGACACCATATAAATCGTTTCTGCGTCCACCCGGGGGGAAATGGCACCAAATACTTCGACTCCAAACTGATAAAACTGGCGGTATCGTCCTTTCTGCATTCGCTCATATCGATACATCGGCCCCCAATAATAAAGTTTTTTGTAAGGATCAGGATGATAAAGCTGGTGTTCCAGATAGGCCCGAACGACAGGCGCCGTCCCTTCCGGACGCAAAGATAAGCGTTCCCCCTTTTTGTCTTCAAACGTATACATCTGTTTTTCGATAATATCGGTGGTTTGACCAACGCTCCGCGTAAAAAGATCGGTCTGTTCCACAACGGGTGTTATGATTTCAGAGAACCCAAAACTTTCAAATAGCTGACGCGCCTTTACCTGCAGTTCCCCCCACAAAGATGATTCTGGAGGGATCACATCGTTCATCCCTCTTACACTTTCATATGGCATTTTTTGAGGCTTATCACGAAGGAAACTTAGGATTCAAGCTTAAAAAAGTCTACCAACAACTCAAACCTGAATTTCCCTTTCTGATTGGAAAAATACTTTTCAAGTTTTTGTTTTAAATCCAGCCACCATGACTTCAAGGGTGGTTCTTCAAAAGGGGTCGAATATGGCGAAGGAACAGCAACAGCGTGTCGAAAATTTCTTTCATAATGC
>CAYMPL010000098.1:0-4513 GCA_964392415.1 uncultured bacterium
TCGTATGAATTGTTTACCAGTGAACCACCCCCCCTTTTTTAAATGAATCGGCAATTGAAGCGGCCCCCTCAGCCTGAACACCATATACTTTAATTTTTGGATTCTCTTCTTTGACTGCAACCGCTATTCCTGAAATAAGCCCCCCTCCGCCGATCGGAACAATAATGGCCTCCGCATTTGGAAGCTGTTCCATAATCTCAAGCCCAATCGTCCCCTGCCCCGCAATGACATACGGATCTTCATAGCCATGAATAAAAACCAATTTTTGTTTTTTCTGAATTCGCTTCGCTTCTTCATACGCTTCCGCATACGTTTCGCCGCTGAGAACAACTTTTGCGCCGTATGCCTTTGTTGCCAGAACCTTGACCATCGGCGACGGTTCTGGCATCACAATCGTCGAACGAATCCCAAGCTGCTTTGCCTGATAAGCAACGCCTTGGGCATGGTTTCCCGCAGAAGCGGTGATAACCCCGCGTTTTCTCTCCTGAGGCGACAGAGAAAGAAGCTTATTCGTCGCCCCTCGCACTTTGAAGGCCCCCGTATTTTGCAGATTCTCCATCTTAAAAAAGATATTCTTTTTAAAAAGGAAAGAAAAATAGTGGGAGAGCTTGAGCGGCGTTTCAACGATGCTTTTTTGGATTTTGATGCGGGCTGCTTCGATATCAGAAAGTGTAATTTTTTTCATCTGTCATCCTGAACGTTCATCTGTCATCCTGAACGAAGGGCGAAGCCCGTAGTGAAGGATCCCTACCTGGCATATTTCACTATCATCTCTTCTCCGAGTTTCTGATAATAGTCAAAAAGATCACTTCTTTCCATCTTTTCTCTCTGCAGACGCTCCACGCGCGCAAGCTGATTGGCCCCTGCGTCGGCAGCTTTTCCCAGTTTGGAAAAAGCTGCCTTGTAAGATTCCAAATCAGAACGAATTTTCTTTTTTTCCTCTTCTGTTAAGGCAGCATGGATATCCACACCTGATTCCGCTTTTTCTAATTTTCTTAAGTTATCCCTTGCCTGCCATGCCAATGCCTTCATATTCACCTTTTCCATCTGAACCACTTCAGCATTGATTTCATGAACACCATCCGGATCAAAAGCAACCAATAATCGCAGATGAGAAAGATCACTCTCAAGTTTTTTGTGGTTATCTTCTATCTTCCGATCGGCCTTTCGCAATTCCTTTTGGGCAATTTGGCGCCAGTTTGGAATAAAGATCGCTTTTTTTGTCTCAGCCCAAAGCGGTCTGATTGAAAAATATTTTAAAAACCCAAGAGGGGAAGAAGGTTGAAAAAAGGGACCGCCTTCCTGCTGAAATCTTTTAAATAAAAGAAAGTTATTACGGATGAGCGCCAAGGCCTCAATATCGGCAGCCCGCTGGCGGGTCAGCTCCTGAATTCGAAATAACGCTCCCGTTCTCCTTGCGAAACGCTTTGAAAAATCTTTCCCCCCTTTCGGCAAAAGCCCGTCTTCATCCGGCTGAACATAAAAGTCTTGTTTCCGAAACTCCAATGTCGCTTCAAAAAGCTCTTTATTGCGCTGCGCAATGTCATTCTGCTTCTGAATGATCAGCGTTGCCTGCTCCCGTTGAAGATCGAGCAATCGCCCCTCACCGGGGTTGGCAAGGAGAGATGAAAGACCGTCTTTCCTCCCCCGAAGTGCGATTCCTCTCGCTTCCCCCCCTGGAATATCGTCGATCAGGCTCTTTAGAGAATTATCCTGGGGATTAATGTTTTCAAGCTGACCGGCAAAATCTTCGACCCCTTCTTTAACCACAGCTGTTGCCGCCGTTAAATTTGCGACAGCTGCAACCCCTTCACTCTGAGAAACGGTTTTAAAATTGTTTGAAGTCGCTCCGCTCCCCCGGGAAAAAGGATTATTCAAAGCAAAATTGGGATTTAAAAGAGCCCCTCTTGTCTGGGTTGTCGGAAAGGGAGGAAAGCCATTAAATGCCTGCCGTGAAAAATTCACAAAATTGGGATCATAGACCCCGGGAAAACTGGGGGGGAGTGAAAAATCGGGAACACCCCCTGGAAAAACAGATCCCTTTAAAATCCTCTGAAGCTGTTCGTGCGTACCGGAAGGAAAACTCCCGGGACGCGTTGGATCCCCCCCGATCGTTAAAACATTGTCGAGAAGTTTTTCCTGTGAATCGAGGCGCTGCTGGAGAGAAATCGGCTCACGCTTAAATGGTTTTAGGGGATCTACCAAACCTTCAAGCCCCCGGGGGAGTTGCCCTTTGAGCCCCATATCCTGACCCAAAACAACAGCCATCGCCCGAAAAACCTGCGTCGAACTATTCTTGCTCCCTTTCTGCATATATTGATACTGCGCCAGCGCAGAAAAAATGGAAAAGAGCCCAAGCTTTGCCGATCCGCCATACTGGGTAGCGATATCATCAAATTTGATGATCCCATCTGCCAGCGTAGATACCGCCCCTCCCGCTTTTTCAAAACCTTCTGCTGGAATATCCCAAAAAACGAATTTTAATCCACCGCCAAGAGTCGCTCCTGTAGTTGCCACACAACTCAAGGCAGTTTCTATCTTAGAAGGCGACGGCTCTCCCGTTAGCTCAGCCAGCTCCGTCTCGGACAGTTCTTTTATTTCTTCTTCTTTAAGAATGCCCCCTCTCCGCCGTTCAAGTGTTTTTAAAGCTGCTTCTTTTGCTTCTGCAATTTGATCAGATAAATCAGTATCGTAGGCGATACCTAGATCAGGATTCGCACTTTCAACTGCCGCTTCCAAAGCTTTTTTACGAAGTTTTAATATTTCTTTTTCAGAATAAGAGAGTTCTCTGTCTATTGATACTGCAATAGATTTCAGACGATCTTTCACAGCAGTTAATTTGTCTCCAAAATTATTATCAGACTGCTTCCCAGGTCTGCTGCGATCTGGGAGGCGCCGTACTGATTCCTCAAGTTCTTCTAAAAGTTTCTGATCCCCTTCAAATTTTTGTGATAACGTCAATTGACGTTCCTGCTCCCCTTTGTCTATTGCGCTTTGAGACATCGATCCATAAAGGATCATCGATGCCAAGTGAAAATTTCTCTCATGAAGCTTCTTGGCATGCTCAAGAATCGTCTCGCCATGTTCGGAAAGCTTTTTAATTTCTTCCAGCGCTCCCTTTATTTTTTGAGCAAGAGCTCCTATCTGCTTTTTATTATTTTCAATGCCAGCTTCTGCTTTTTTAGCGTTGTTCAGGAGTAAATCTTTAGCGCTATCATCATCCTTCAATTCTTCAAATCGCTTCAAGATTTCCGATCGATCTCTATCAAGATCTATATTTTTATTTATAAGATTGTCTATCTCAGTTTGATACTCATTTATTGATTTATGCAGAGCTGAAAAAAAAGGATCTGCCCCCCCTGCCCCCCCTGCCCAAAGAGGAGTAACAGAAAGAAGACAAAAGAAATTAACGAACAAAAACAAAGCAATTTTTTTCATCACGTGCTCCTTACGTACAACTAAAAAACGCTTATAATTGTCATCCTTAAGTAAAGCGAAGGGATCCTTCGCCCTATGGGCTCAGGATGACTCCTTTTGGCTCAGGATGACTCCTTTTGGCTCAGGATGACATCAATTCTGCCCGCCCCAATAGCTCCCTCCAAATCGCCGTGGATCGAAGGACGGATCAAATCCACCATAATTATAGCCTGGGTAGTTTGGAAACATTCTGCTAAACGGATCTTTAGGCTGCTGCGAAAAATCGAGCGCAAAGCCGCTGTTTTCCCCTTGCGCGCCCAATCCTACCCGGAGTCCACCGCCTGGCGATGAGCCGATATCGACTGAAAATCCCTGTGGCGCTGCAGAAGCTCCGCCGGCCGACAATGGGTCGCCAAACATTTCGAGAAGAAGCATCTTTGTAAGAGGATCGCTGCTCTCAAACATCTTTGACATGGTAACCATCCACTCTTCTTGAGCTCTGATTTCATCACTTCGTGTCTGGACTGCAATGAGACTGTCACGAACCGCTTTAAACCGTTTTTCCACTTGAGACTCTATTCTCGATTTCATTCTCTTTGCCGCGTAGAGCTGAATGGCAAGCGATTTTAGCTCTCTCTCTTTGTTCGCTTGATCATCCGAAGAGTCGACTCGTGACCTGTTCAGACGCCGTCCTTTTTTCTTAAGTTCTCGAATGGTTCGATCAAGACTCTTTAATTCACGATCGATTTTTGTTTCGCTGAGATCAAACTTAAGCCATGCGGCATCATCTAACTCATCAAATTCTTCCTCTAGGAAATCAGCGACTTCTTCTTTTATGATTTCATCCATTTCTTCTTTTACTTCCTCATACATCGAAGGATCATCTAAATCATACTCTCCCAGAGACTTAGAAAAGTCAGACCAGACCCGCCCATAGAGTGTCCTTCTGATTTTTTTAGCTTCTCTGCTTTCTTCTTCAGCTGCTTTTTTCTTACTTTCCCTTTCCTCTTTTTGAGAAAGTTCAGCCTCTATCTCTAAAAGCTGGTATTGCAAAAGTTGCAGTTTAGTTTGTACTGCTTTGGCTTTCTCCTTAGCT
>CAYMPL010000099.1:0-4321 GCA_964392415.1 uncultured bacterium
CCCACCCCCCCGCTCCCCCCCCGCCCCACCCCCAGCCCGCCTCCTTCGCGATATTTTGTTTTTGATTCAGGAACATCCATCGTATCGTCGTGTGATTTGCGCGGCTGAGCCGGTTCTCGAAGCAGAAATTCGGTATGTGATTTCAAAAGAGTGGGCTGAGTCGCTCGATGACATTGGGAGAAGAACACGACTCGGGTGGGGGGGGTGTCAGGGGGGCGATTGCGTCTGGCCGGCGGCGCTCATTTTAAAGGAGATGCTCGGTAAAGATCCTGTGAAGGAAGCCTCTCTTTTTTTGCAAAAACGTTGGAAATCTCTGATCCCTTGTTTTGAAGGAGATGCCGTTGCTCAAGAAGAGCTTAAATTTCAATGGGCGCATCTCTCACCGATCAGTCAGTGTTTTCAGAGGTCATAGGGTATAAAGATATGAAAGTTGATCTTTGTGTGATTGGAGGGGGGCTTTCGGGGACACTCTCTGCCGTTCATGCGGCATCGAAGGGGAAGCGGGTGGTTTTGGTCCGCAGTGGCTGGGGGGGGACAGCGCTTTCTTGTGGAGCGTTTGATGTCGCGGATACATCTTATGAGGGGTTTGAGATCAGCGATCAGATAGAACAGATTAAAAAAGAGTATCCCCATCATCCCTATCATCATCTCAATTTTGGAAATTTAAGTCCGTCTGTTGAGCTTTTAAAAAAGGTGTTTCCGTTCCGGATCCTCGGATCGTATCGTGAAAATCATCTCTTTCTTTCACACATGGGGCATTGGCTCAGGCGCGCGTTTGCAATGGAATCCCAATCTTTTGATTTTAAGGTTTCTGGCCGGAGGAAGGCCTTGGTCATCGGTTTTTCACCGATGATTCCAGCCCCTCTTCTTCAGTCTGAACTTTGTATATCGGAATCAATCCCGTGGCATCGCAACGAAGTCAATCTTCTTCCACAGACGATGGCAAAGTTTCTCGATCGGCCAGAGGAACTTCAAAATCTTGCCAAACATATTAAATCAAAAATAAAGTCGCATTTCTTCCAGGCGCTTCTGGTTCCCCCGGTCATGGGTCTCGATTATTTTAGTGAACGGCGGCGTGAGCTTGAATCTTTGATGGGATGCCCCGTCTATGAAACATTGGGGGGGGGCAATTCAGTCCCCGGTATCCGGTTTCAGAAGGGGCTCGAGGAGGCGCTTCGTTCTCAGAATATTACCGTCGTAAACGGAAGAGCGGAGCGTGTAGAAAAAGAAAGGAAAAGGGCGCTGGCGATCAAAGGTCGAAAGCATGGCGGAGAGCCGTTTGAAATCGAGGCCTCTTTTTTTGTATTGGCGGCTGGTAAATTTTTGACGGGAGGGATTCGGAAAAACCGTCTTTTTCAGGAACCGCTCTTTCATCTCCCTTTATTTTATAGGGGAACGCCGGTTTCTGAGATGAGTCCAGGCTCTTTGTTAAGAGATGACTTTTTTGAAAAACAGCCTTTTTTGGAGGTCGGTGTAAAAACAAATCATGAACTTCTTCCACTGGACGACAGCGGAGAAATTGTTTATGAGAACCTTCGTGTCTGTGGAACGCTGCTTTATGGCTTTGATCCTTATGGAGGGGAGAGCCGGTTTGGCGTTTCGATGCTTTCGGGCTATCAGGCGGGGGGAGCATAACCCAAAGGAATAATAATGAAAAGCACTCTCAAATGGCTTTATGCGAAAATCAACCTTGCGGTCGCCTTTCTTTTGCATCTTTTTTTTAAGCGATGGTTTCGAAAGCGCGGGCTTAAAGAATTTTTGGCATTTTATTCGAAAGATCATGTATTTGCGCTGACTGGCAGCGAACGGAAAGATCTCTCTACCTTTGGAAACTGTGTCTACTGCGGGCTTTGTGTGAGCGAGTGCCGCGAAGCCAACCCGCGCTTTTATGAAACATTTGCAACACCTGCGAATATTGCTTTTTCTTATTCGCGCTCTTTGCCTGAGATTCCTATGAATACCGATTTTCTTTCGTATTGCCCCGACTGTTCAGCCTGTGAAAAAGTATGTCCAACGGGGGTTCCGTTGAATCAAATCGTGGGGTTTGTGAAGCGCCATGCGGGATAACCATAAGGAATAAGATGAAGGATAAGATGTTAGACGAGATTGGATCTCTTATATCAACTGACGAAAAAGATCTTCTTCTTCACGCCGGTGATCTCTGGCCGCGAAAATTAATCCGTCAAAGGCTTGGGGAAAAGATTGAACTCCCGTTGGCTGTGGTTCGTCCTGCATCGACGGAGGATGTTCAAAAAGTTGTGCGGTGGGCAAATAGGGAAAAAATCGCTCTGATCCCTTATGGAGGGGGGACAGGGGTCTGCGGCGGGACGCTCCCTGTCGTTCGAAGTGTTGCGGTCGATATGAAGGATTTCAATAAAATTAAAGAAATCAATCTCGACTCTCTGTATGTGACTTCTGAAGCAGGGATTTTGGGGGGGGAGTTGGAAAAACGGCTCAATGAAAAAGGGGTTTCGCTCTGTCACTTTCCGACCGCTTACGCGATTTCAACACTCGGCGGCTGGATTTCAACGCGCGCATCGGGGCAGATGTCCACCGCTTATGGATCGATCGAAAATATGGTGTTGGCCCTAAAGGGGGTGCTTCCGACAGGTGAGTGCGTAGAAACAAAACTGGTTCCGAGATCTGCCACTGGTTTTTCAATAAAAGATCTTTTTATCGGGAGTGAGGGAGCGATGGGAATTGTGACCGAGGCCACCTGCCAGGTGCATAGACTTCCAGAGCGAAAGGAGTTTCTTTCATTTTCAGTCGGTTCGGTTCGGGAGGGGCTGGGGGCAATCCGGAAACTGATTCAAAAAGGGATACGCCCCGCTGTGGTTCGCTTTTATGATGAAATGGATACGCAGCTTGCGCTTTCTGAAATGGGACTTGACACATCGGGAAATCTTTTGGTCTTTGTTTTCCAGGGAGAAAAAGAAGTAGTCCAATTCCAGAGGGGAGAGACAGAAAAAGAAATATCGGCTGTCGCCAAAAACCTTGGAGAAAAACCTGCCCGCCATTGGTGGGATCATCGTTTTGATTTGGATCATCACAAGTTAACGCAGATTCTTTCACAGGAAGGGATGATACTCGACACCATAGAAGTGGCGGCGACATGGAGCAATCTTCAAGGGCTCTATGAATCGATGAAGAAGGCGATGTCTGAAGCGGGAGTTGCCATCCTCGCTCATTTTTCACATTTCTATCATACAGGGGGATCGATCTATTTTACCTTTTTTGGAAATTTTCCTGATGAGGAGACGTTGGCAAAATACGATCTTGTCTGGGAAAAGGCGATGGAGGCATGCCTTTCAGAAAAAGGGACGATCAGTCATCATCATGGCATTGGCCTTTTGCGCAAAAAATGGATTAAACGTGAACTGGAAAGCGGCTGGGATCTGATGGATAAAATTAAAAAAACGCTCGATCCCAACCATATTTTGAATCCCCAAAAAATCGTATGAATTCGACGGTTGTGATTGTTAATCCAAAGGCGGGTCATGGCGGCGCTGGAAAGAAATGGAGAGAGATAGCCAAAAAATGTGATTTTTTTGGCCCCTTTGAAGAAATCTATTCCAAACGGAGCGGCCATATTGAGGAGTTGACCCGGACATCCCTGAAAAGGGGGGCCGAAAGAATTGTCATTGCGGGGGGGGATGGTTCGTTATCGGAAGCGCTCAACGGTTTTTTTGAAAATGACAAGCCGATTCGTGACGATGCTGTTTTAGGTTCGGTTCCGCTGGGGACCGGATCTGATTTTTTAAAAACCTTTGGCATCTCCAATGTCGATCAGGCGATGGAAGCGCTTAAAAAAAATCGTGTGACATCGATAGACGTCGGTGAAATCCGATCTTTGCATCAACCCAGAAAGAGGCTTTTTTTAAATATCGCGAGTTTTGGCTGTTCGGGAGAGGTGGTGCGAAAAGTAAATGCGTTATCGCCGCTTCAAAAACAGCTATTAGGGGGGAGCCTTTCTTATTTTTGGGCAATGCTTCTCACGTTTCTAACCTATAAAAATTCGCTGATAGAATTGAAAATTGAGGGGCAAGGAAAGCGGAGATTCAAGACCAACAATATCTTTGTCTGCAATGGAAAATATTGTGGAGGGGGGATGCTTTGGGGACCGAATGCCGATATTTGTGATCGTCTGTTTGATCTTACGGTTGTCAAAGAAATTTCAAATGAATAACTGGCTAACAAAAAAATTAGGAGAATGCTTAGTTCAGTTTGACCGAGGAATAAGCTGGTCTCGCAGTGATGAAGGCGGTTCTGTATCGGTTTTGCGCATACCAAATATTCAGGAAGGGTGCATAAACCCCGATGG
>CAYMPL010000100.1:0-4213 GCA_964392415.1 uncultured bacterium
AAAACTGGAGAATTACCCTATGGATTTTACACAATAATCCTTGCACTACCAGCGAAGGGCTCCTTATTGAAAAAATAAAATGATTCAGCTACTCTGTTTTCGTGTCTTCCGAAGAATATCATTTTTTAGAAATCGAAAAGAAGTGGCGGAAATGCTGGGAGCCACAGCATGTTGTGACTGAAAATGACCGGCGCCCGAAATATTATTGCCTCGATATGTTTCCGTATCCGTCGGGTTCCGGGCTTCATGTGGGGCATTGGCGCGGCTATGTGCTGAGCGATGTTTGGTCGAGATATCAGACGCTGAAAGGGTTTAAGGTTCTCCATCCGATGGGATGGGATGCTTTTGGTTTGCCTGCCGAAAATGATGCCATTAAAAAGAAGATTCATCCAAAGAAAAATACCGAAGACAATATCGATAATATTCGGCGCCAGCTCAAAGAAATGGGCGCGATGTTTGACTGGAGCCGGGAGGTCAATACCACCGATCCAAAGTTTTACCGCTGGACTCAATGGATTTTTCTTCAGTTCTACAAAAAAGGGCTCGCCTACCGGAAGCTCGTGCCGATCAACTGGTGTCCCCGCTGCCGTGTGGGGCTTGCAAATGAAGAAGTGGTCGCCGGTAAATGTGAACGCTGTGAAGCGGAGGTGACAAAGAAGGAGCTCAATCAGTGGATGCTTAAAATTACCGCCTATGCGGATCGTCTTCTCAATGATCTTTCATCGCTGGATTGGCCCGAAAAGGTCAAACGGATGCAGGCAAACTGGATCGGAAGGAGTGAGGGGAGTGAGATTGTATTTGAGATAGTTAGTTCTGATGGCAAAAAATATCCGATGACTGTTTTTACCACCAGGGCCGACACCCTCTTTGGCGCAACCTATATGGTTTTGGCGCCGGAACATCCTCTGGTTTTAAAGATTTGCGATCCAAAACGGAGGAAGACGGTAGAGAGATATATTCAGGAAACAGAAAATGTGAAAGAGATCGACCGAACAAGCAAGGAGCTTGCGGTTTCAGGTGTCGATCTCGGGATTTTTGCGATCAATCCCGTCAATCAGAAAAAAATTCCTGTCTGGATTTCGGACTATGTGCTGATGGCGTATGGGACAGGAGCCATCATGGCAGTGCCCGCTCATGATGAGCGCGATTTCCGGTTTGCGAAGAAATTTGGATTGCCGATAGTGAATGTCATTCTGAGCAATGTCATCCCGAGCCATGTCATCCCGAGCCATGTCATCCCGAGCGAAGCGAGGGATCTCTCCCCCACAGAAGCCTATCCTGGCGAAGGAAAACTGATGAACTCGGCTGAATTCAACGGAATGGAATCTCAGGCGGCACGGAAAAAGATCACCGAGTCTTTGGCAAAAAAAGGGGTCGCGAAAGAGGCGGTTCATTACAAACTGCGCGACTGGGTTTTTTCAAGGCAGCGATATTGGGGGGAGCCTATCCCCATTATTTATTGCGAAAAATGCGGAGAACTGCCGTTAAGAGAAGAAGATCTTCCGCTTCTTCTCCCTGAGGTTGAACAGTATCAGCCGGCGGGGACAGGCGAGTCGCCTTTGGCTGCGATTTCCAAATGGGTGAACACGAAGTGCCATCGATGCGGCGCGAAAGCGCGTCGTGAAACAGACACGATGCCCCAATGGGCCGGCTCCTCCTGGTATTTTTTGCGATATGCCTCGCCTCATTACGACAAGGGTCCTTTCGATCCAAAGGTTGTCAAACACTGGATGCCGGTCGATCTGTATGTGGGGGGGGTTGAGCATGCGATCCTGCATCTTTTGTATGCGCGTTTTTTTACAAAGTTGCTCTTTGATATTGGATCTATCGATTTTCAGGAGCCCTTTTTGAAACTGTTCAACCAGGGGATGGTCTGCCGCTATTCTGACAGAACAAAAAAGGTCGAAAAAATGTCAAAGTCAAAAATGAATGTGGTCAATCCAGATGAGATTGTTGAAAAGTACGGAGCGGACACACTGCGCCTCTTTGAACTTTTCATCGGGCCGCCGGAGCAGGAATCCGAGTGGAGTGATGGGACCCAGGGGATCTATCGGTTTTTAAAGCGTGTCTGGCAAGTCATCCCGAGGGCGAAGCCCGAGGGATCTTCCTCTGTCATCCTGAGCCCGAAGGGCGAAGGATCTCCCCCCGATCCTCTATTAGACCGTGAGCGCCATATCCTCATTAAAAAAGTCACAGAGCGTTTGGAAGGATTCCACTTCAATGTCGTCATCAGCGCTTTCATGGAATTCCTGAATGTGGTAACAGATGAGAAGAATCGTTCAAAACCGGTTGACCAAAAACTCCTCGATGATTTTTTAATTCTTCTCTCCCCGTTTGCCCCTCATATTGCCGAAGAGCTTTGGGAGAAATGCGGTCACAAAGAATCGATTTTTAAATCGAAGTGGCCGACCTATGATCCCAAAAAAATCGAATCACAAACGATGATCCTTGTCATTCAGGTCAATGGAAAGCTTCGCGCAGATATCGATATCGATAAAAATCTAGCTGTCGAAAAAATCAAAGAGCTTGCCCGCTCCCATCCAAATATCCAGAAACAGCTCGAAGGAAAAACGATTGTCAAAGAAATCTATGTGCCGCAGAAGTTAATTAATTTTGTCGTGAAATAGAAAGTCATTTTCTCCCGAAGGGGAAAATGGCGCACAGTATAAATTAAGTGTAGAACTCTGTTGACCATTATTGATAAATATCTTTTCGATATCCAATTTTAAGTATAAGAATAAGCAACTTCTGTCCTTCTACCTCATATATTACACGATACCTGCCAATTCTGATTCTGATTCAACAGTGCCTTTCTGCTTGATTCTTGTGGTGGAATTGTTTAGAAAAGCGATGTTATGTCGTGGTTTAAAAAACACAATTTTTTGATTCGTAAAATTCATTCGCTACTCGGGCTTGGGCCGATTGGATTTTTTCTGATCGAGCATCTGGTGACAAATTCTTTTGCCCGTCAAGGGATCGACGTTTATAACGAAAAGATCGAATGGATCCAGGGTCTCCCTTACCTTCTCTTGTTGGAAATCGGTCTTATTTTTGTTCCGCTTATTCTGCATGTGGTTTTGGGGATTGTTTTTCTCTGGGCGTGGCAGGACAATTCATATCGCTATCCATACGCGAGAAATATTCTATATACCTTTCAGCGGATTACGGGAATGATTGCCTTTGTCTTCATTGGATACCATGTATGGGAATTCAGGATTGCGACGGAGCTTTATGACATTCCGGTCAATTTTCAATTGGTCGCGGAAGCGATGACGAATAAGGCGGTCTTTGTTTTTTATATGATTGGAATTGCGGCTTCTGTTTTCCATTTTTCGAATGGGACATGGAGTTTTCTGGTCCATTGGGGAATAACGGTGGGGCCGAAATCGCAGCGGGTTTCCGGATATGTTTGCGCGGGTATTGGAGCGCTTCTGTTGTATATTGGATTGGATGCGCTGTTTGCCTTTATTTGAGGGGATAGAGATGCCAGCAAAAATCATTGTTGTCGGAGGGGGGCTTGGGGGCCTCATGACGACGATCAAAATTACGGAGGGAGGGGGGGGTGTCGATCTTTTTTCTGTCGTTCCGGTCAAGCGTTCTCATTCTGTCTGCGCGCAGGGGGGGATTAACGCGGCAAAAAATACCAAGGGGGAAGGGGATTCGGTTGAGAAGCATTTTGATGACACGATTTATGGCGGTGATTTTTTAGCGAATCAGGAACTCCCAAAAAGAATGTGTGAAACAGGTCCGGCCATTATCGATCTTTTGGATCGAATGGGGGTGATGTTTAACCGGACCGATGAAGGCAATATCGATCTTCGGAGATTTGGCGGCACACTCTATCATCGCACAGCCTTTGCGGGAGCGACCACCGGCCAGCAGATGCTCTATGCGCTCGATGAGCAGGTCCGTCGCGCCGAGGTCGAAAATCAAGTTAAAAAATATGAACACTGGGAGTTTTTATCGGCCATTTTAGATGACAAAAAGATCTGTCGGGGAATCACTGCGCTCAATCTCCAGACGATGGAGGTGAAGGCTTTCCGCGCGGATGCTGTGGTGCTGGCTACCGGGGGCTGCGGAATGATTTTTGGAAAAAGTACGAACTCAACGGCCTGCACCGGTTCTGCCGCAGGGGCTGTCTTCCAGCAGGGGGCCTATTATGGGAATGATTTCCTGCTCGGGGATAACCTTTAGCAGGGGTTTGAAAGTTGGT
>CAYMPL010000101.1:0-4035 GCA_964392415.1 uncultured bacterium
TCGAATCGTGGATGTTATATCCCTTTCCACAGGAAAACCCAAAATTGAAGCGTGGAATGCGGAGATCATTCCGATTCTTGATCTTATTTCTTATTATGTGAAAAAGGGGCCAAAAATTTTGGCCGACCAAGCGATTAGACTTCATCTTTTTGTCCATAAAAAAAGTCTTCTCCGCTTTGAGCCGTATGGCGTTGTTGCGATCCTTTCTCCCTGGAATTATCCCTTTTCAATTCCGATGGGGAGATCGTTCAGGCGCTGCTTGCGGGAAACAGCGTTGTTCTAAAAGTTTCGGAAGCAGTTCTCCCTGTTGCAAAATTGATAGAGGATCTTTGTAACCTGGCGACACTACCAAAAGATTTGATTCAGTTTCTTTATGGTGGCGGGGAGACAGGAGCAGCGTTGGTCGGTTCGCCAAAAGTCAAAAAAATCTCTTTTACCGGGAGCACTGTCGTTGGTCAAAAAATTTTAGAACAGGCTGCCAAAAATCTAACCCCTTGTGTTCTTGAACTTGGGGGAAAAGATCCGGCGATTGTCCTTCCTGATGCCGATATTCGAAAAGCGGCAAGAGGGATTGTCTGGGGGGCTTTTACCAATGCGGGACAGACTTGCGCGTCGGTTGAACGTGTCTATGTCGATCGGAATGTTGTTCAGGAATTTACCGAAGCGGTGATTGATGAGACGAAGAAGTTGAAACTCAAAAGGGACGTGGGAGCGGTGACGCTTAAATCGCAATTGGGACGGTATCGCGCTCACCTGGAAGATGCGTTAAAGAAAGGGGCAAAAATTCTCGTCGGTGGGAGAGAAGTCGATCAGGCTTTTTTTGAACCAACCGTTCTTATCAATGTCAATCACGATATGATCGTCATGCGCGAAGAGACGTTTGGTCCGATTCTTCCGATCATGATGGTCGATTCGGAAGAAGAAGCGCTGCAAAAGATAAACGACTCCTGCTATGGTCTTACGGCCTCTGTCTGGTCGAGAAATCAGAAGAGGGCGCAGCGGGTTGCCAAAAAAATAGAGGTGGGGACGGTAACCATTAATGATTGTATTTTTACGAACGCATTACCGGAGACCCCTTGGGGGGGGTATAAAAAAAGCGGAATGGGGAGAGTTCACTCCGATAGTGGGCTTAAGGAATATGTTCAGACGAAGCATATTAACTCTGACCGGCTGAGCCTCCCCCCATTTTGGTGGTTTCCTTACACGGAGCGTAGTTATGAACTCTCCCGAGCGCTTGCGGATTTCATCGCTGCCCCGCATCTGATTCAGAGAATCAAAGCCTTTTTTAAATTTCTCTTAAATTATATTATGGGTAAGCCGTGAGCGTCACAGTCCAGCTGAGAGCGACACCCCGTCATCCCTCGCCCTTCGGGCTCGGGATGACTATTACCTTGTTTTTTTGAGATCCTTCGTCTTATTTCTTTCTTTGAACACCGCTTTGTATGGCTTTTGCCAAAGTATCCAATACATCGGCAGATTTGGCTTTTTGTCGCACTTCGTTCCTGTTTGGATTTTGATTTAAAAGTAGGATGGCATTTCGGAAATCTGCTTTCGAACCGCCCCATTTTGCCGCTTCTAGCCGGTCGATGATGAGATCTTCCAGAGAAATCATCGAGACAATTTCTCCTTCCACGTCTATGGCAGTGGTTTTTTCGCCGACCTGAAGCCTTGAAGAGGGGAATTCAATAAGTATTTTATAAGGTCTGTGAATAAAATATCGCCCCTCTCGTTTGAATCCCAGATCGGACATGACTGCGAGGAGCGCTTCGTCATGGGGGGCAATGAGATCGATGTCTTGTGTGGCATAGCCGCCCGCCGTATAAAATTCCACCGCCGCTCCTCTAATCGATCAGGCGGAAATTAAAATGACGAGATCATCTCGATAAAAAATAAGCATCCGTAAATTGTTAAAGAATTTTCCCAGCCCAAAGCTGTTTTAGAAAATCACGCCATGGAAGAAGCTTAACCCGGCAGCTATTTTTTAAAGGATATGTTCGGATAATTGGATCTTGCGTAACCAGATAAAAATGTTTAAAAATTTTCTCTTCTGATAATGCCAATAATCCTTTTAAGTGTTTTTTGTTTGCCTGAGAACATGCCTTTACTTCAATCGCAACTTTATCGCCGATGAGAAAGTCCACTTCAAATTGACTTGTTGAACGCCAAAAAGTCAGGGGCAATTTTGAACGCGTATAGCTCAAATACGCTCGTATTTCATGCGCCAACCAGGCTTCGAATGAACTCCCATAGAGATCAGAATTCCTATCTAATGAAGTCGTCCCCATCAATGCATGTCGAACACCATTGTCGAATATATAGAATTTGGGTGTTGCAATGGCTTTTCGTTTTTTACTTTCAATAAAGGGTTCTACAATATATCCAATAAGAGTATCTTGTAAAATTTCAAAATGACCCCTTATCGTTGATTCAGCCACTTGCGCGTCACTGGCCATTTGGGAATAATTAATAAGATTACCACTGGATAGAGCTGCCACTTTTAGAAATCGATTAAAGGCAGGAAAATTGCGACTGAGTCCTTCCGCAAGAATTTCTTCTTTAAGATAGGTTGAAATATAAGAATCCAATTCTTCTTCTGGATCTTGACTCAACCAAACAACTGGCAACAAACCAAACCTAAGGGCTCGATTAAGATCAAATTTAGCGATTTCAGAAAAAACAAGTGGAAAGAGCCGCAATGTCCATGCCCGGCCAGCCAATAAATTTGCATGGCCTCGTTTAAGTTTTCTGGCGCTGCTTCCTGTTAACAAAAAATGAATACCGCGTTCCTCAATAAGACGATGCACTTCATCCAGAAGCGGGGGAACTTTCTGAATTTCATCAATAACAACGACTTTATGGTGATTTTCAATCAGGTTCTCGATCTCAGAAGGGTTACCGCTCAATAAAGTAAAATATCTGGCTTTGAGCAGGTCAATATATAAGACATCAGAAATACTCTTTATTTCTTCACGAATAAGAAAAGTTTTCCCGACGGCCCTAGGGCCAAAGAGAAAGCAAGATTTTTTGCTTAAAAAAGGGCTAAGTTTTAAAAATCTTTGTAAAAACATTTAATTTTATCCACGGCTATACCGCTGATTATCATAATAATCCTTATATCATCCGTGGTCAATCCCTTTTTTTGCTGACTTTTCATGCTCATCAAATAGCCCTTGCAAAAACAGATAAATTTGTATGGATTGATAACATATAGATATTTATTTGAATGAACGCTCGATTTAAATTTGCTTTTCACGTCATTCTCTCTCTTGCCATTTTTTCATCAGGTCTTGCGGCTCTTGTTTATGAAGTTGTCTTTATGAGAAAGCTGACCCTTGTTTTTGGGACAACCGTTTATTCAGTGAGCTGCGTCCTTGCGTCATTCATGGCGGGGCTTTCATTGGGAAGCTGGCTTTTGGGAAAATATGTCGGCAGATTCAAAAACCCGCTCTACGGGTACGGTCTCATCGAATTAGGGATCGGGGGTTTTGCCTATTTGGTTTCAATCCTCATTCCAAAGATTGAACTTCTCTATCCCTTCCTCTTTTCATTTGGAGCTGGCGTAGATCAGAGCCCGCTTTTTTTTACAGTCATTCAATTCATATTCTGTTTCCTCCTGCTTCTCCCCCCAACCGTTCTCATGGGGGCAACTTTTCCTCTGGTGACTCATTTTTTGGTTTCTGATGAGAGAGAATTAGGCCGGAAGGTGGGATTCTTTTACGCGATCAATACGTTCGGCGGAGCCGTTGGTGCGCTGCTCTCCGCCTATTTTCTGATTCCCATTTTGGGGATTTCGGGGACTGTGAAGATAACCGTTGGGATCAATGGCGCTATCGGTTTAATAATACTGATTCTTTCTTCTATCGCTGCAAACGTTGTTTCAGCCCCTTGTCCCCCTTATTTGGCGAAATCGGAGGCCTCCCCTTTATCCCCCCTTTTAAAAAAAGGGGTGATGGTGAGCTTTGCCTGTTCCGGATTTTTCGCCCTCGCCTATGAAGTGCTTTGGACGCGGGTTTTTACGGCTGTGATCGGCCATTC
>CAYMPL010000102.1:0-4013 GCA_964392415.1 uncultured bacterium
GCCATTTTTGTGATGATCGATGAACCTAAAAAAAATTATTATGCGGCGGAGGTAGCTGCCCCCCTTTTTAAACAAATAGCCATTCTTACCGCACAGCTTTTCCCCCCCCTTTCAAGACTTGTTTCTGAGAGGAGGTCTCAAAAGAAGGTGCAAAAGAAGAAAGAGACAGATTTTTATGATATCTCAGAGAGGGAATCTGCCATCAAATGGGATAAAATGCCAAACCTTCGTGGAAAATCGATGTATGATGTTTTGAAATTCGGACGGGAAGCGGGCATAAATATCGTCGTGCGAGGAAGTGGCATTGCGGTTGACCAGTGCCGGGATGAAGGGAGCTTGATTGAGGTGGGACAAAATTGTATGGTTACGTTTAGAGCGGACACCCCATGAAATTAGCTGAGCTTATTCGATCACTGCCTAAGGTTTCCATCTCTCCTTCTCGAATTCCTGACATTAAAATTAATGATTTAACGACGGACTCCCGATTGGTTACGCCAGACTCTCTCTTTGTTGCGATTCCCGGATTTAAAACAGATGGACATCGCTATCTTCAAGAGGTTGTGTCAAAAGGGGTCCGGGCTGTGGTTGTTGAAAAAAAGGAGGGGCTTCCTGAATCTGTGGTCCAAATTGTAGTTCCAGAGAGCAGATCGGCTCTCGCTTTCATATCTTGTGAATTTTACCGACATCCCTCAAAAGAACTTGTGTTGGTGGGGGTGACTGGCACCAATGGAAAGACAACAACGACTTATCTTCTGGAGTCTATTTTCCAAGAAGCGGGATTTAAGCCGGGTGTTATGGGAACCGTCAATTATCGTTTTGGGGGAACGACGTTGGCAGCGCCCCATACAACCCCTGAAGCGTATGAATTTCAGTCGATGCTGAGACAGATGAGAGCCCGCGGTGTTACGCACGTTGTTTGTGAAGTTTCTTCACACGCGCTTTCACTTCATCGCGTCGATGGCAGTCATTTTAATGCCGCTCTATTCACCAATTTGTCGCAAGATCATCTCGACTTTCACGAAGATTTTGAAAATTATTTTTTGGCAAAGAAGAGATTTTTCACGGAAGTTTTGCCAAATAGCGGCAAATACGGGGCGGCAGCCGTTATGAATATAGATGACGCGTATGGAAAAAGACTGATGAATGAGTTTATGCCCGGGGGGGACAAGCGTTTGGTTACTTTTTCGTTAAAAGACCCAAAGGCCGATGTTTTTTCTGAATCATTCCGATTTTCATTGAGAGGTCTTCATGCAAAAATCAAGGTAAAAAAGGAGAGCATCTTCATTCAATCGAAACTCCTGGGAAAATTTAATCTCATGAATATTCTGGGGGCGATTTCAGCGGCATGTTCATTGGATATTCCAAAAGAGGCTATTATCCGTGGGATTGCGAAACTGGAACAGGTTCCAGGCCGGCTTGATCGTGTTGAGGGAGGGGACGATTTTCTAGTTTTGGTCGACTACGCGCATACAGATGATGCGCTTAAAAATGTTCTTGGGGCGCTTAAGGCGATCAAAAAAAATCGAATTATAACCGTCTTTGGTTGCGGTGGAGACAGAGACAGGAAGAAAAGACCGCTGATGGCGAAGGCTGCCGCTCAGTTTAGCGATATTATTATCGTAACGTCTGATAATCCGCGTACCGAAGATCCGAAGGCAATCATTGATGAGATTTTGGCGGGGCTTGTGGAAATTTCCGTTCCTCTCTATGTGCCGGGAAAAAAGAAAGGTTATTTGGTTGAACCAGATAGAAAGTCTGCGATTGAGAAGGCGATCAGGCTTGCGCAAATCGGGGATATTGTCTTAATCGCGGGTAAAGGCCATGAGGACTATCAAATTGTTGGGACAACAAAAATTCATTTTGATGATAAGGAAATAGCGCGCGAAGTTCTATGTTCACTCAAGAAGAAGTCATAAAAGCGACTCAGGCAAATGTCATTGGAAAAAGCTACGCCGCCTCATTCAAAATCCATTCTGTTTCGCAGAATTCAAAGAAAATTCAAAAAGGGGATCTTTTTGTTGCAATTCAGGGGGGGCGTTTTGATGGTCATCAATTTTTGGAAGAGGCTTTTCAAGCCGGGGCAGCAGCGGCATTGGTTCAGGCTGGCCATATGGATTGCTCGAAATTTTCAAAAAATCTTTTGTTTGAAGTTCATGATACCATTCAGGCGCTTGGGGATCTTGCGCATGTTTATCGGCAAAGATTTTCTATTCCCATCCTTGCTGTTACTGGTTCAAATGGAAAGACGACAACCAAAGATCTGATTGCCGCACTTTTAGGCAAGCAATTTCATGTTTTCAAGACAACAGGAAATTTAAATAATTTGATCGGCGTGCCGTTTACTCTTTTTGAATTGAAGCCGTCCGATGAAGTTGCCGTGATTGAGATGGGGATGTCTCTTCCATTTGAAATCAAAAGGCTTTCAGAAATTGCACGGCCGACAGCGGGGCTAATCACCAATATCGGCCAGGCTCACCTTGAGACGATGGGGTCGAAAGCAAAGATCGCAGAGGCAAAGGGGGCGCTTTTTATGTCTCTCCCGAAAGATGGCATAGCTTTTATCAATCTTGATGATCCCTATTTGACACCGTTTGTAAAAACGATGTCAGATCGTTGTGAGGTTATAACCTATGGAATGAAAAGTGATGCCGCACTGTTTCAAGGAAAAATTGTGGATCATCGTGGCATCGCTGGTATTCGGATGAAATGTCGCTGGAAAAAAACGAATTCTTTTAAAGAGGGATCTTTGGAATTCGATTTTTCTCTGCCGGGAGAGCATAACGCACACAATGCCGTGGCTGCTATTGCTGTTGCAATTCGCTGTGGCGTCGATTCTCAGAAATTTAAACTGGCTTTGGAATCATTTGGAGCGACTGTGGGGCGATCTCGGATAATCCTTTTAAATCAAGGTATTTATCTTATCGATGACAGCTACAATGCGAACCCTGATTCGATGGCTGCTGCCATTGAGATGCTTGATGAGTGTGCGAGGAGAGGAGAGAGGCCTTTAAAAAAGGTTGCCGTCCTTGGGGATATGCTTGAGTTGGGGGAAAAAGAGATCTCTTTGCATGAACAAACGGGGCAAAAATTGGCTCAAAGGGTTGATTACATATTGACCTACGGTTCGCTTTCTCAGTATATTGGAAAGAGTGCCCGGTTCCACGATCGTAACGTAAGTGTATACTCAACCCTGGATCAGAATGATCTCATTTTTAAGTTAAAACAGATACTTAAGTCAGTTGGGAATTGCGTCGTGTTGATCAAGGGGTCTCATGGAATGCGGATGGACACTGTTGTGGAAGTATTGGTTGAGTCGATTGGAAAGGAAATATAAATGCTCTATCATCTCCTCTATCCCCTTCATGAATCATACTCTTTCTTCAATGTTTTTAAATACATTACCTTCCGTACATTTTGCGCAGGCCTGACAGCCCTTTTTTTAAGTTTTCTTTTGGGGCCCTTCTTTATCCGGGTCCTTAAACTCAGGCAATTAGGGCAGGTGATTCGGACAGATGGTCCGAGCTCGCATGCCGTCAAACAGGGAACCCCGACGATGGGAGGGATTTTGATTCTTTGTTGTATGGTTTTGGCCACCCTTCTTTGGATCGATCTTAGAAATCCCTATATGGGGCCGCTTCTCTTTGTGATAGTGGGATTTGGTCTGATCGGTTTTGCCGATGATTATCGAAAGATTGTTTTAAAAAATTCAAAAGGATTATCTGCAAAAACAAAATTTTTGCTCCAAATTCTTTTTGCCACAGCGGTTGCCCTTTGGCTTTATCTGACGCACCCTGTTGACACGACCCTCACCTTCCCATTTTTCAAAAATCTTAAGATTCCTCTTGACTGGCTGTATGTTCCTTTTATGGTTTTTGTTGTTGTTGGAACCTCAAATGCCGTAAATCTTACGGATGGGTTGGATGGGCTTGCCATTGGACCTGTGATCATTGCCTCGGGCACCTTCGCTATTTTGGCTTATGTGGCAGGGCATGCAAAAATAGCACAATATCTGC
>CAYMPL010000103.1:0-3794 GCA_964392415.1 uncultured bacterium
TGTCTTTTTTCCAATTAATAATGAAGTGAGGGTGTTCTGTTTGGCACTCTCCTTGCAGATGATGACGCCTGGCAATGTTTCGAGGATTTCCGAGACGGCATCTCTTTTTGGCGGTTTTTCTTTTTCTAGGGATCGTTCGAGGCTTGAGTTGGAAGCCGCATTCCCCTCCCGGCTATTTTGATTCCCCCCATCATATCTGCGGGACGGTCGGATTTCCGTCCAACATTATTCTGAAAGAATTAACCATTGATGAAAAAAAGATTTGGGGACATCTTGAGATTTTTCTATCTTCAAAAATAAAGAATCATCGAAAAATTCGTTCTGTCGGCACAAGAATCTGCTTTTCAGGGATCATCCGTGAGATCCGAAACTTTGGCATCCCGGGTGAATTTGATATGCGGCGAAAAATGCTCTCGAAAAAAATCTGGGGGAGGGTTTTTCTAAGCCACAGGGATTCGATTCAAATTTATGAAAAGGCTGCTTTTTATCCTGTTCAGAAACTGAGGGAGCAGTTTTTCCACTATCTGGATCGATTCCATTCGGGAGGGAGGCTCCTCAAGATGGTTGTTTTGGGAATACCTGCGATGACACGGGAAGAGCGTGATGACTTTATCGCGGCCGGCCTCTTGCACGCGGTAGTGATTTCCGGTCAAAATATCGCGCTCCTTTTTTTCTTTTCCTTTTCTCTTCTTTATTGGTTTTTTTCGAGATCCGAATACCTTCTCCTTCATTGGCCGCTGCAGAGGATTCTTGTTTTTTTATCTTCAGCTATTCTTTTCTTTTTCTATTTTTTCTCGGGAGGGGAGATTCCCATTCTCAGGGCGAGTCTCATGGCCTTTTCTTCCTTGATCGCGCTCTCAAGTTCGAGGCCCCAAAATGGACTCTATGCGTTGTCTGTGGCGACGGCGCTGATTTTAAATTTTATCCCCTCTTCGGCTCTGGATCCCTCCTTTCAACTCTCTTTTATTTCTGTATTGGGGCTCTGCCTGACCCGTTTTTTTATTTCAGATATTCAAAAGAATCCTTGGAAAATGATATTTTTTTCCACGCTAATCTGCACCATCGTAACAGCCCCGATCGTGATTTACTATTTTCACCGGTTTTCTCTTATTGGAATTGCCGCAAATCTGGTTGTTACGCCGCTGATGAGTTTTTTGATTCTTCCGGGTTCTTTTCTTATTACTTTTTTTTATTTTATTTCTGAACCGCTTTGTCATCTTTTCATGATGATTTTTGAGCCTCTGGCGCGATGGTTGTTTTCTTTTATCCATCTCCTTGCTTCTTTTCCTTTGAGCTCCGTGATGGTAAGGCCCCCTTCATTGTCGGGCCTTTGTTTCATCTATATCGGAATGACGTTTATTTTTTTTCAAAAGAGAAATTTTTTAAAACCAGCCGTTATTTTGGCGGGTTTCTTTTTATTTTTTTATGCGGGTGATTGGAGGGGAATTTTTTTTAAAAAGGGGGGAGATCTTAGCATCTCTTTTTTAAGTGTCGGACAGGGCGATTCAACACTCATAGAATTTCCTCAAGGCGGGACGATGCTGGTCGATGCTGGCGGGATTCATCCTCATTTTGATATCGGCGAAAGACTTTTGGCTCCCTATCTTTGGAAAAGGGGGATTCGAACTATCGATGTATTGATGCTTACCCATTCGGATTTTGATCATACGGATGGGGCGAGATTTTTGATCGATCATTTTGATGTAAAAGAAGTGTGGATTTCGCAATGGAGAGGCGGGATTCATTACGAGCATATTTTGGAACTTTCAGAAATGAAAAACATTCCAATTTATGTGATTTCAAAAGAGACAGGCACAAAGATTTTTAAAGGGGTGGAATTTCAGTTTTTGAATCCAAAAAATGTATTTGAAGAAGCGAGCGATAATCACCAGTCGATTGTATTCAAATGCAGATACAAAAATTTTTCTATTCTGTTTACAGCCGATATTGAAAAGGATGTGGAAGAGGAGCTCTCCTATTTGCCGCTTCAAAGCGCCATTTTAAAGGTTCCTCATCATGGCTCGAAAACATCGAGCAGTCCGTCATTTTTACGCTCCGTAAAACCAAAATTTGCCGTGATCAGTTCAGGCTACGCGAATCGCTTTGGACATCCGCATGATGAGGTGCTGAGGCGATATCGGGAGCTCGGTATCCCCCTCTTTCGGACCGATCAGGATGGGACGGTTGAGATACGAACAGATGGCGATTTCCTCAGCATTGTTCAGGGATTCTACACCCAATAGACATATAACCCATTGAAATAATTATATTTTATTCTGGCACTTTCCTTGCATTTCTCATCCCCCCTAAAGGGATGAAGGAAATGAATAAAAGGATTCTGGCTCTGTTTTTGGCTGCATGGCTCATTTGGGCGGTCGGATGTTCAGAGAATAAAGAGTACTTATCAAGAGATGTGACCGACTCGTTCGTGCCCGCCGATGAAGATTTGGCAGCCAGTTTTTTCCCAGAAAAAGAGCCAGAGGCATGGCATTGCGATGATTCTCTCAAGGTTTTTTCGTATCTTGAGAAAGTTCATCTGGGTGGTGAGAGAATCAAATCGGAAAAATGGGTTTTGGTGCGTGAAGCGCTTCGAAAGATTTTCGATAAAGGAAGAATTCCGACCCCTCTTATTTCAGTTTCTGAACGAAAGGCATCTTATATAAAAGTTATTTCTCCTGAACCTCTGAGAAAACAATTCTTTCTCGATCAGATTGAAGATGAGAAAAAATATTGCGCGGCGGTTGAAGAAATCGCATCGTCGATGGAAGGCGACGGGATGCCATTCCCTGCCGTTGTAAAAGAAGAGCTTCTTCGTTTGGTTCACAAAGGGATTTTGAGATATTTTATTGCAAGCCTCGATCCCCATTCCTGGATGAACGAAAGGATGGAATTTCAATCAAGAAAAGGAGGCAGATTTTTTGATGTCGATCCAAACGAAAATATTTTTCAGAGGCCTCCAAATAGTGAAGACAACCCCTATTTTAATGAATCTCCCAAAGATTCTTTATATGCCCGTTTCTTTGGAGATGAAAACGAAATTTTATATATAGAACTTCTTCAATTTGATGAAACTTCATCTGGCTCTTTTAAGAAAGAATATGAAACCTTTATCTCCCTTTCAAACAAAAGAAAAGGGTTGATTATCGATCTGCGCAGAAATGCCGGAGGGAGCGCAACAGCCGTAGCAGAGCTATCGGATCTTTTTTTAAAGGAAGGGCCCACACTTGTGATGAGGGAAAAGAAAGATGAAAATGAATGGAGAAATGACATCCGCTATGCTGAGATTGGAAATGAGCTTCATCAAATCGAACAGCTTCCCATTGTCATCTTAATCAGCCGTTATTCTGCCTCCGCATCAGAGATATTTGCTTCAATCATGAAAGAATATCATGCGGCCGTCATTATCGGCGAACGTTCCTTTGGAAAAGGAACGGGGCAGACCCTCTTCGTGGGCACATTTCCATGGGGGGTGAAATCGCAGTCGGTTCTTTCAGTGACGACACATTATATCTACTCTCCAAGGGGGAGACCTCTTCAGCTGAAGGGGGTAGAACCGGATATTGATGTGTATGACCATGACTATCGTGATTGCCTTGAAAAGTGTCTTGGACCGCATCAGCCCAATTTAACGATCGATCGTTCGAGCTGCTGTGAAGAGGCTTTTTTTAATGCGCATTATGAAAGAAATTTTCGACACGCTGTTGCTGTTCCTTCGCCATATTCGACGCCTTTTGAAGAAGCAGCCTTGAATTCATGGTGGCTGGATTTAAAACAAAAACTTGTAAAGTATTTTT
>CAYMPL010000104.1:0-3650 GCA_964392415.1 uncultured bacterium
CCCTGCTTAGCATTTAAGATTCCCCAATTTTCAATGGTTTGAAAAACTTCTTCTGAGCTTAAATCATGGAGACAATGCTCATGCGGGCATGATTTGTCAGCGCAGGGATATGTTTTGCAGCCGGGATTTTTCCAGATAATTCTTGAAACCCCTTTTCCTCTCGGGCCGTTCAGTTCTGGCGAGGTTGGGCCGTAGAGGGGGAGAAGGGGAGCCCCGACAGCCGCCGCCAAATGCATCGGTCCGGTATCTCCGGCAACCACCAAAGAGGCGTTTTTTAAAATGTTTGCGAGTTCTATGAGATTTGTCTTTCCACAAAGATTCACGCATTTTTGTTTCATTTGAGATTCAAGCATCGAGCCAAGGCAAGATTTCTCCGAGTGAACACCGGTAATGATGATGTTCATCTTAAATTTTTGAGAAAGGTGATCTCCCAGCTTTGCGTAATGGTGTGTCGGCCATTTTTTAGGCTCCCAGTTTGAGCCCGGATGAAAAACAACGTATGGCCTTGGGAATTGAATATCCTGAAAGGGGGGAACAAAAGAATAGTCGTTGCAAACAGGTTCAATCCCGTAGTTCTTTATAAGCCCCAGAAGATAATCCATCTTGTGAAGAGCATTGCTGGGTTCGGCAATTGCAGTTGTCAGGAGCTTCGATCTCCGATGGGTGTTGTATCCAATTCTTTCCCGAACCCCTCCCCATTTGAAAATCCGCGCCCGGGTTTTTGAACGATGAAATAGAAACCCGATATCCCATCTTCGGGACCGAAGATGACGAATCAGCTTTATTTTTTCATACGGGGATCTGTCATTAACAGCGATGATTTCGTCAATGAATGTCTGTCCTTCAAAGAGATCGCGATAGGCCGATGGAATGATGCAGGCGATATGACTTTCCTTATAATGATGTCTCAGGGCGCGAAGATTTGGAACAGAAAATAAAATATCACCCAGCCAATTGAGATTAAAAACGACGATATGGATCTTCATCGGCTTTTGTTAAAAAGAGATTTTCGGATTTGTCTGACACGGTATTTAAGCTTCCTCAACGCCGGATAATAGCCTGAGGTCGTTAACCAAAACACCCCACTATTCTTTGAGGAATTTGATATTCTCACTCTGTTGAATCCATAACGGTTATTCACCGCCAAATGTTCCGTCGGGCTTGCTGAAACGGCAGCCAGGTAATTCATTCGTTTGACTTCTTCTATCGCGATTTCATTATAGAAGCCTGACGGGTAGGCAAAAATGAGGGAAGTGAAGCGAAGCCTGGCGTTCAAGAGGCGATGGGCATCGTAAATCTCTTTACGAATGTGTGTCCTGTCTATTTCCGTGAGATTTGGATGGGTAGTCGTATGATTTCCAAACTGAATGTGATGAGATGCCATTTCAGAGATTTGATTCCAGTTGAGGTAACCGTCCGCCCCAATTTTCCCCGCTATAAGAAAAATGGTTGCCGGGAATTTAAATTTTTTTAGGATGGGATAGGCATAGAGATAATTATCTTCATATCCGTCATCAAAAGTGATTGCGACCGATTTTTCGGGAAGCGGTTTATTTTTGAGAGCAAGTAAAAAAAGCTGGCCAAGCGGTAAAACCTGATAATTTCTTTTTTTCAGGAATGCCATCTGTTTTTCGAAATAAGCGAGATCGACAACGAGTTTTGATTCCCCCCCCCCTTCTGGCAAAACATGATGATACATAAGAATAGGGGGATGATAGCCATTGGAATAAAGAAACGCGGCTACAATCAGGGCAACAGCCAGGGCAATAGAAAGAAGCGAAATTAAAATTGCCGAAAGAATTTTTTTAAATAACGGTTTCATATATTTTGGAAATCTTCTCAGCCATCTTTTCAAACGAAAATCTCTCTTTCACAGTCTGAGAGGCCGCCTCTCCAAGGCGCTTTCCCAATGCCTCATTTTCAAGCAAATCTTCTATTTTTTCCACTATTTGTTTTTTAGAGTGGTTGGTTAAAATAAGACCGTTTTTATTATTCTCGATAAAATCTGTCACCCCCCATTTTTGGCCCCCTTTTTGGCAGGCAATGACAACCGGTTTTCCCATCGCCATCGCTTCGAGCAATGAAATTCCAAATCCTTCAGCCCCGGCAAAGAAGGTGACATAAATATCTATTAAAGAAAAAATCGGTCTGGGATCTTTCTGGAGAGGAAGCATAAACACAACTTCTTCCAGTTTTAAAGCCCGGATTTTTGCAAGAATCGCCTCTTTTTGTTTTCCTTCGCCAACCATCAGCAGCTGAACCCTCTTTTTTTTATTAAGGTGAGAGAGAATATCCAAAAGTTCCAGATGTCCTTTTTCAATCGAAAGTCTTGCGACAATACCAAGTGTGGGGGCATTTTTGAGCCCGATCTTTTGCTTAATGTCTTCTTTTTCAGCTTCTGAGATAGCTTTTGGATGGAATCTTTCCGTATCCAATCCAAAATGAATAGTTGAGATCTGTTTGAGTGACGGGAGACCCAGCTTCATGAGATCCTCCTTAACAGATTCTGATATGGCGAGAATATGGGAACCGAAGCATGGAAACAATCTTCTCCCCAAACGATGATGTCTGTAGTAACCGTGAGAAGTGATGACATACGGAATCTTGAGAGAGCGGGAAAGATGGTACGCAAGCCATTTGGCGACCCGCGTATGCGCATGGATGAGGTCCCATTTTTCTTCCTCATGCAGTTTTTTTAATTTAAAATAAGACCAGACTACCTTGGGACTCAGCTCATTCTTTGTGGCGATGGGGATAACGTGCATTTTTATCTGACTTTCTTCAAAGCTCTCCTCCATTTCTCCCCCTGAGCTTGCGATTTGAGGCTCAAGACCCATTTTTTTAAGCCCGCGACAAAGATAATAAATATGCGTGGTAATACCTCCAACGTTTAGATGTGTGGTGAGATGAAGTACTTTCAAGATACTCTCCCTAAGAGTTCTTTTTGTTTTTCGATTACAATGTCCGGCCCTATTTTTTTCATGCAGGTGAAATCATGATGGCAATAAGATTTATAACAGGGTCCGCAATCCACTTTTTGGTATAAAGGGATCATTTTTTCGCCGGGAGGCATATGGCGGGAGGGATCCGTCGGACCAAAGAGGGCAATCGTTGGAATGCCAAGAGCAGCCGCAATATGAAGGGGAGCCGAGTCTGTGGAAACAAAGAATGAGCAACGCTCAATGAGGGCTCCGAGTTCACGCAGCGTTGTTTTTCCAACAATGGAGAAGAGGTGACTTTGGGTAATGGACAGAATTTCTTTTTCAAACGCCGCTTCTTTAGGAGATCCCATTAAAACAACTTGTGTTTTTCCATCTTTCTGAATTTGCGAAGCGAATTCAGAAAGATGGGAGGCGCTCCATCGCTTCGTTACCCAACTTGCTCCGATATTAATTCCAAGAATAGGACGGTTGATGTCGATACTATCCGGGCCGCTCTCCAATAGAAGTTTTTCAGCATTTATTTTATCTTTTTCTGTTGTCCAAAATTCGAGATGATCGTTTTCCAATCGGATGCCAAGCAGCTTTAAAATCTGAAATTGGTGCTGAACGGGGGGGAGGGGTTGATAATCCTCCGCTCTATGGTTCAGGCACAGCCATCCCCATTTTCTTTGAAATCCATAACGGTTGGGGATGCGGCTCAAAAAACCA
>CAYMPL010000105.1:0-3618 GCA_964392415.1 uncultured bacterium
TAGAGAACTACAGAGCCACTCATCCTTATGATGATGTTTATTCCATCGGATCTCCTATAGCTCCTCAATCTTCAAGAGGCAGCGGAAGCTCTTCACAAGGAGCGGAGGGAGCGTCGCCGCCACCGAACAAAGAAGAAGAAGAAGAGAAAAAAGGGGATCATTCCCGCTATCTGGAGAAGGATTCTGTCAGCTTTTTTTCAATGGTTCCTATTTCTAACATTCGCTCCACTGAAGATCTTTTTCACTTTCACTTCGGTCGACCAGAGAAAGATGTGACGATCATCAGTCTGGGAAGGGGAAAAAGAGCATTATGGGAACGCGCGCTTGAAGATAAATTTGGCGTCAAAGTGACTCTCTTTGATCAGAAAATAGACCCCGATGCCGAACCTCGAACTCAAGGTGGCGCTATTTCAGGCGATTTTTTTGTTTATCCCCCCCCCAAGATTGAAGATCGATACGATATGGCGATCTTTAATTCGCCAAGACTCTCTAATACATTTATTCAGACAGAATCCTCGGACAATTTTAGGCTGATGGGGGAGGTTTTAGATAAGTTTTTAAAACCCGGCGGTATTGGAATTATTTTTACAGAATTTACAGCCAAAATTTCTGGTCAGGGATCGAAGACGCCTTTTCAAGATCTTGAGCGTCTCTTTGGCGTTGGAAATGTGGTTCATCTTCCAGCCCTCGAAGGATATGATTTGGGGCTTCGACTTCCTTTGTGCTCCTTAAATTTGAATGGGGAATTCTTCATTGTAAAAAAACCCCTCCTCGATCATCCCTATACGATGGTTTTTCATTTTGAAAAGGAAAGAAAGATGTTTTTGGCGCGGTTTCTCGATTCAAATCAGAAAACCATGCCGGGAGTAAGCCAGACATTCCTCCTTCAGCAGGAAATTCAGTTTTGGCTCTCTTTGGTTTTGGGAACCGGTTGGGAGAAAAAATATAAAAAAGATCCGATCAGGGCGTTAATCTATATTGCGGTTGAGGCCGATAGAGAGCGAATGAGCTGGGATCAGGAGATCTATGATAAAGCCATTGTTTATCTCATCCGCGCGACAGATGGGGGGTTTAGCTGGATGACGGAAGATAAAAGGGGCGAGATATGGGGTCAACTCGCTATTTTGGAGGAATCGCATATCATAAAGATTGCAGAATATCTTTCGGAAAATAAAGTTTTTCTCGAGTGCAACATTGACCGCTTTCTCGATCGATTAGAAACCCTTGCTTCTGATATGAGGGTGGTCCGAACATGGCGAGGCGAAGGAGCTCAGTCGCTTCAGATTCGGCTGGCCGCGATCTATGCGGTTTTGATTCAAAATGAAAGAGATACGATCGGTCATTCCAAAGTTCAGATTCTGGATGATATTCGGGATCTTTTTCGGACTTCGGTGACAAAGGTGGAAGAGGCGTGCGTAAAGGCTCTGACTCTCTCCCTCTATTCCAATGATCCCGGAACAACCATGGAGACAGAGCTCATTTTGTATGATCTTCTCTCTCGTTATAGACAGAATGAGACTAAAAAAGAGCTGGTTCAGAAAGTTGACAAGGAACTTATTGACCATTTTAAAATTCGCTGGTCATTTGCACGTGATTATCGGACGCCCCATGCGATCAGTTTTCTTGTGGAGAGAATGATAGATCCAAGATTTCCGCCTTCAATCAGAGATATGATACGAATAGTGCTTGAACGGATTGCGGAAGATGCAGCTCCCTCTCTGATTCGGCATTTTGAAAGGGGGGATCCGGTTTCTCAGAGTGTGATCAGAACGTTCTTTATGAATACCCGGGAGAGAGTAAAACCGGTGCTGGAGCGACTCCGTCAGTCGTCTGATGCCGATATGAATGTCCTTATAGATCGTATTTTGAGATTTATTGATATAAATCATGATTCATAATTTGGGGGACATGTCGGACATGTGGTTATCAATGGCCAATGAAATGACCAATTAAGGAAAAACGATGGCTATCTGGGGAGGGGGGCGCGTGCTGGCATCTTTTGCTTCTCTTTCTTGATCTTTTGATCTCAAAAGTCCGTATCCGGCCGCGCCGGCTGCGAGAGCAAGTAAGCCATATAAAATAACTGATTTATTCCAACTACTTTCGCTATCTTTTTCAAGCTCTGAAAGAAGTCTTTGGGTCTGATCGGAAAGCGTATTCGCGGGGGGATATGACAGAGGGGCTTTTGTAACCCCTTTGGTAACCCATGTGGGATCGGGGAGAGGGGTGAGCTTGGCATTAATTTTATGAAGTTCACGCTCCTGTCCGGGGAGGGTCGTATCCCATTCCTTAAAGTCATCTAAAACAATTTTTATGTGATGTGGATTTACCGGAAAGTCTTTGAGAATGAGCGGTGTCATCCCCATCTGAAATCCATTGATAAATACCACTGCAAACGGTGGCGTCGAATTGATTTCAAGCTGAATTTTTTTAAGATCTTTCAATTCCTGAAAGGTTTTATTCGCATGCTCAAGGAAATGGGGGGGATAGAGTTTGGTGTCGAGACGCCGCTTGGGATTTAAGAGATAAGCGCTTCGAATTTCTTCTTTTGAAAGGTCGACTTTATCTAAAGAGAAATAGCAGAGCGCCGTGAAGAGATGAGACTCATACAGCTCCTCTCCTTTCGTCAGATGAGAAATGTTCTCATAATATATTTTTTGCGCTTTTTTTAAGTGATTTACCGCCAGATCAAAAGAGAGTTCATAGTAGAGCTCTTTGCCCCGCAGGAAATTTTCAACCGCCTGATCGAGAGAGGCAATTGAACGCTCGATTTTTCGGGGTTTTGAAAGCGCAGGCTCAGTCATCAAAAGAAGACTTATCAAAAAGGCGATGGTTTTTTTCATAATGGTGTCATTCCGAGCACGTAGTGCGAGGAATCTAGCACATGTCATCCCGCAAGTCCATGCTGCTGCGCGCCATTTTCCTTACGGAAAATGGCTTGCGATATACATCTGAAAAAGTACCGTAAATATAAGTGAACAGATGATAGCCATTAGAATCATTTTTACCTCGCGCTGGTTTTTTAACCGCATGCGTTGGAGGAACGCCCCAATAAATGCTTTCATTGTTTTATATCCAGCCTTTTTTTGGGAACGGTCGCTACGCTCCCTGTGGGAACAGTTGCTATGCTCCCTGTGGGGGATTTTGAGATATAGGTCGTCTGTTTTAGTTTGATTCTTGAATTTAAGAGATAGGGGGAGATCGTTATTTGTGTTGTTTGATCGTCCAGAAGAGCAACCGGGATTTCATCGAGGTTAAATCTTTGTTTGAGGGAATGAATGGTGACTTCATTTCCCCGAAATGAAGTTACAGCTGAATATTGGCTCATCATCCTGTTTCGGATTCGAAACGTCCATCCTTGTTCTGTCAGTTCGAGAAGGCACAAAATCAAGAGCATCAGCGGGATCGCCAGGCAACATTCAATCAACGCAGCCCCTTTCTCGTTATTCAATGATGTACCCCCTCCAGGAGGCATCGGACAAATCTGTTCCATAAAGCGCACCTTTTGAATGTGCCCGATAAGAACCTCGATAATAGTAACCGAACCCCCCCCACATTTTTTTGTTTTCGAAATCATGAGAAAGGCGGTAAACGTTGGGGAGTCCATTTCTGGGTGGC
>CAYMPL010000106.1:0-3552 GCA_964392415.1 uncultured bacterium
TTAATATTCAAATCCTTGACTTATTCGATTTTTATTGAGTATGCTGACACTTATATCGTTTGTTGTGTAAAAAATTAAATTCTTAAACAGGTGAGGGAGAAATATAGAGTATGACTAAAGACTTCATTCACGCCCCGATTTTTACCCCGATTTTTAATAGATGGTTAAAAACTATTCCTTTTATTATGCTTTTTCTGGCATTTGCGGCGCCTTCTGTCATGGCGAATGAGCGGAGTCCTTCGGATTTGTATGATCGTGGGATCGATGCCTTAAAAAAAGGGGATTTTTCTCATGCGGCAAAATGGTTGGGGAAGGCGGCCCGCGCATCAAAAGATCTGTCCCAGAAATCGAATGCTTATTATCATCAGGGGATCGCTTATTTTGGCTGGGGTGAGTGGGGGAGCGCGCTTTCCAGTTTTGAGAAAGCGAAGGATGGGGCATCGGATGATTTAAAAAAAGATCTGAATTACTACATTGGGAACTGTTATTATGAGCTTGGGCACCGCGATTCCGCGATAACACACCTCACATCGGCAAAACAGTCTGCCCCCTCTCCGGCTATACGATACAAATCAAATTTAATTTTAAACCGCGTCGAACGGCAAAAAATAAGGCCTTTTTCCGTTTTTACGAATCTCGGCTATCTCTTTGACAGCAATGTTATTTTACAGTCCCCCTCAGGGCACGTTCATGCGGAAACAGGGGAAAAGACAGAGATTGATGGAAAGAACGCACATAGTATTTCTTTGGCTTTGACCCCTGCTTATTCCCGCCCTCTCCTTGAAAAATCGTATTTTACAGTTCAAAATTTATTTTATGGACAGGGATATTTTTCAAACTCGATCGAACAGTTCAATTTTTTCGAGATTTCGCCGACGGTCAGTTTGATGACTCCGGTCAGCGTAAAGCATGTTCCCGTCCACTGGCTTAATTCCTTTAATTACCGGGCTGTTTTTGCCACCGATGACGAGGGGGTCTTCTCAGACAGCGATGGAGATGCGGATGAGACCGTCGATCAGATCAAAAATGTTTATTTGGCTTCGACATCGGCGAAGCTTGTCTATTCGCCGTGGTGGGATCTTACCTGGGGAATCAGTCTCGGATTTGTCGATAATAAAGAGGGGGATGGCAGTACCTTTTCGGCAAGCGGACGACTCTTTCGAACACATCTCGCCCCGACTTTTAAAACCTATAAATATCTTCCCATCGTTTGGACGCCGGCTTTCACCTACAGCGCGCTCGTGCAAACGGGGGAGCAGAATAAGTTTAGAAAAAGCGAGTTAAACCTTGCAGCTCAATTTCCATTCTATTTCCGTTCGCTCATGTCGATTCATGTGGACGGCCATTACGTACATTATCCGCTCCATCAACAGGGCAGAAGGGATACCGGATGGACCGTCGGCGGACAATTATCGAGATTTCTCAATGGCAAATTGGGGGGGCTTGTTCACTGGCAATATACCGAGAATAAGGGGCGGGAGGTGGAGTCGTCATTTAAGCGGGGTGTTTTCGGAACCAATCTTTTTTATACGTTTAATTAAAAGGGCCAAGAGGAGAGTAAGATATGAAATCTTTTAAAAAAATACAACTGTTTTTGATTGTTTTTATGTTTTTAAGTGTTCCTCTTTTTGCCGCTGTGCCGGCCGCGGCCGTTCGGGCAGGAACGGTGCTTGATGTGGCGGGGGAGGTCTCTCAGTTAAAGAATGAAAGGGAAGCCAAAATACTCCCTTTAAAACTGAATGACGATCTCCTCTTTAATGATTCGGTTATGACAGGGGATGCGAGTTCTACAAGGCTTCTTTTAAGTCCGGACGAGAAAAGAATCAAATTTTATGTCCATGAAAACAGCAGATTAAAAATTGACCCTGTTTTGATTAAGGATGGCAAAAAGAATTTTGTGACGCGATTTTCACAAGGGCTCCTTCGGGTTATCACAGAAAAATTAGAAGGGGATAGCGTAACAATCATTACCCCAAATGCGACTGTTGGAATTAGGGGGACAGATCTGCAGATTACTGTCGCTGGTGGGGTGACGACAGTAGAAGTGGCTGGGGGAATAGAGGTGGGGGCTTTGGATAGGGTGAGGGTAGAGTTTAAGGCTGATATAAAAAAGAAGGAGGTGGTCTATCTCAACTCAGGAATGGGGCTTTCTGTTTCCACTAACCCGATTACGGGAGAAACAACGGTAACTGGCCCAACTGTAATAGCTTTCAGTTTAGTGCCTGACTTAGTTGAAGTGCGCGATAGCGATAGAGGAGTGACATCCTATACTAGGATGATCTTCCCAGGGCGATCAGAAAATCCAAAATCCAACGAGCAAGTTACGGGCTCATCTGCCGTTGGCGGCACGAATGTTGCTACTATTTGTACTTGTCCGGATGCAGATCCCGGCTGTATAACAGCAATCGCTGCCTGCAGAAGGCAATAATAAAGGCTTTTTTTCAACTGCAATTATCACTTGAAGAAGTAAAACTCATTAGCGAAATTTGTCATTGAGGGGTGACGTTTTTTGGCATAGTTTGGTTGTCATGAAAGTTTTTGAGTTTTTTACGGTTTTCGCGCTATTTTTGAATTAGCTTAGTAAAATCAATAGGTTAAGTTTCAATTTAACTTTATATTTCCCCCTTTTTTTCATTATATTCCATCGTTATTCCGCTGGCACACTCCTTGCTTTGTCAATAGATTAGGTGAAGGTATGATGAAGAAACGAGATAAGACGCAAGGGGTTGTTTATGTTCTCCCCAAATCGAGGGAGTTTTTTGGACGGATCGCCGAAGATTTTGAAAAGGTGAAACTTCCCGTTGGTTCGACACCGCTTCTTTCGGGGTCGGCGGGGCAGGCGGGGCCGGCAGAACCGGATGAACTTGAATCTGAAAATGAGGGCGAAATCGCAGCGCTTGAAGAATTAAAAGAGCATCTTTCAAAACTGGTAAAATTACAGGAAAAGCTTAAGGGACTTCTAAATGATCTCGATCATTTGGTGAAAGAGGAATAATTTACTGCGCGCTCATTTCCAAAGGAAATGAGCTTGCACCTTAATGAAAATACTCTCTCTTATCCATCAGGGTGTGATCGAGAATATTGAAATAGGCGCGAATCACAAGTTCCCGCGAGCTTTCAGGAAGGTTTTCAATAAATGCCCTTTTTGCCATCAGTGTCGGTTGGCGAAGGAGGTTTTCAATCAGTTGTCTCACCTGATCCATCGTTTTAAAATCAAGGACGACATCTGAATGGCTTCCCAGCGGTGAGGGGGTATAAAAAACCTTTCGGATTTGATCCATGTCGAATAAGAGATGATTTCCCATCGCCGATTGGGTTAACAAATATTCAATCTGCGACAGCTCGTCATTCGAAATAGCTGAAATGGGTGATATCGGTGTCATTTTTTAAATAATAGCCTTACTATAAATATTCTTTTTTAAAAATCAACCAGAATATGCCCTGACCTGACGACTACAATTTATTGACAAGCATCGTCTGTTTGATACAGTGTTTTTGGTTATCGATTGTGTAACGCATTTTTTTCTTTGGGAGGATGAGAGATGAAAAAGG
>CAYMPL010000107.1:0-3137 GCA_964392415.1 uncultured bacterium
GGGAGAGCTTTTATGAACGTTTCAGAGGTATTCCAGCTATTTTCCGTCGATAAAACCAGAAATTCACGAAAACCTTGTCAAGAAAAATCGACATGAACGTGAAAAAATTTCGTATCTGCTTGTCAGATCGACTAGAAGCTGTTTGCAATGGGTTTCTCTAGAGAATGACAATAAATAAAGGAGACATTAGAAATTATCCAACTTTTCGTATAGGATCAGGCAGTTTTTTATTCCACTTCGCGAGCTTCTGTTTGGGATTCTTCTTTTGCAGTTTCCATGTAATTTCTGAGAAGAACGCCCACCCGCTGAAGACCCACTTCCATTGCAAACTGAATAATCAGGTTCGGGACCACTTCATCCATCAATTTTTCTTTACGATCCATTTTGCCTTTAAAAAGTACCAAAAGTGCCCCCTGTTTTGGCCGGTTTCGATAAAAACCACGCCCGCCCCTCGAAGGAGATGGCTGCTGGGCAAGACTTTTAGGTCTTTTATATTTTTCAACAATCACCCGTCCCTTTAAACCGACAAACCGCTTCTGCGTCGTTTCTTTTCTGCCAATCGAACTTGCCGGAACAATCTCCCAATAAACAATCCCTTTATCATCCGTCGTCTCTTCACGGATCTTCACATACACTTCAAGCTTATAAGAGATCAGAAGCGCTGAAACCTCAGCCTTCATATGAAGATATTTTTGGATGTTATCTTTTTCTTTAACCTGAATGACCTCTGACAATTTAATGTACTCCGGCGCAATTTTTTGAAGATTTTCATAGTCTGCAATCAGTTTCATCGCCTGAGGAATCGTCACCCCCTCCATAATTCCAGCCGCGGTCATATCCAGAACCTTTACTTTTTTTTGAGTTGGATGCGGAATAACTTTAACCACACTGACAACTTCCCTCTTTTTCTCCATTCGGACACGAACGTCCGCTTTTTCGTAATAGGGAATGTCGTCAGCCGCAAAAACAAAAAGTGGAAATATCCAGAGGATAAGCAATATCGCTATTCGGACATTCATAAAGAAAAGATACCTTTATTCAATATGCCACACTTTGGGAAACAACGTCATCTGTTTTTCAGTTGTCGAGATCCTTCGGGCTTCGCCCTCAGGATGACACGTAACACTACTCTAGATTCACAAATGTATAAGCTTTATTATTATAAAGATTGCTCTCTTCGACTCTTTGTCCATCTAACGTGCCACCAGTTTTATTGAGCAACGCGTAAATAACATAAGGATAGGAAGACTTTTCCAATCCAGTCACATTCCATTGAAGACTGACAACATGGCTCTCATCTTTGGCAAGCGAAGGAACATAGATAGCGTCGATCCATTCCAGGTTGTCAGGGTCGTCTTCAAGAACAGGATTCCAAAGTTTATATTCGCGTGGGAATAAAAGATGACGCGGTTTAAAAGGATCGATGAAATCGACAGCGCTCTCAGGTGTCTTGTCATAATAAAAAGAAATTTTTGTCGGTTCCGTCTTGTTTTTATCTTTATCAGTCTCTACAAGAGTTCCATATCCGAAATTGTAAATCGTTGCCGAAATATCGACGAATTTTTCATCACCTTGAACCTCTTTGGCTGCTGTCACAACCATCTCCTCACTCAAAACAGCAAGGTCCGGCTGAACGGTTCGCATCCTCCCCGAAACACGTATCGCCTGATTGGATGCAAGAAGTGGTGATTCCTTTTTCATATAATCCCGAATTGCCATCCAAACCTCAATCCCGGTATCATGCTTATTTGAAATGGTCAGCTCAGGAAACGCGTCTTTCATACGCTCCAGCACTTTTATAATCCCCTCGCTGGCAGCTACTTTATAGATGCGATCATCCACAATCTCATTTCCATCGACCTTCAGACTTACAATTTTATTTTCCAGAGGAGTCTCAAGATCGTAAATAATTTGTAAATGCGCGATGTCAAAAAACTGCTCGATCAGACCCAAGGCGGCATTGATCGCCTTTTTTAGCATCTTTCCTTCAATTTCAAATGTAAAAATGGACCAGCTTCGGTCAAGCAACGGATTAAAGATCACAGGAAATGCTTGATAAATGTCGGCGCTTCGAATTTTTCCTTTGAAAAGACCATGCGAAAGAAACTCCGTATTGTTTACAGCAAATTCGACCCCCTCCGATTTCGTTTTTTCATAGATCGCATTGGCAATCAGATTTCCAAAATAAGATTCCGTTGCAGACGATTTTACAAGATTGATCTCAGTTTCAGCAACTTCATCCGCAAAAATATCAAAGCCATAACTCTCTTTATTTTTATATTTTTCGATCAGCTCCTTTTTCGATTGATCGACTAGTTTCTTAACTTCTGAATTCTCTTCATAGCGTTGATCGATTTGATGAAGATCGTAGGACGATTGATCCCAGATGATTCTCTTCTGATCCTGAGACGAATCTGTTACGAGTTGAACCTCTCCCAAAAATTGACCAAATTCACCTGCTTTTGCAATCCACGTCGTATATTTTCCATCTTCATCTTCCCATTCGACAACAACCGGTTTCCGATTCTTTGGAATAACCCTCGTATGAGTATGTCCCCCCAAAATGACATCAATATGGGGAACTATTTTTGCAATTTTCACATCTTCTTCATCCAAAAGATGCGACAACAGAACAATGACATCCACATTTTCACGTCGAAGTTTCGATACAGTCTGTCTTGCCGTCGACAGGGGGCCAAAAATCTGAACGGGATCAAAATAAAACTCATAAAAAACCTCTTTTGTCGCCAGACCGAAAACCCCTACTTTAAACGCATTCTCAAACGCCGCCTTTTCGGTTTCAGAATAGTGTGAATCATCTTTTGTTTTTCGAATAAACTGATCATCTATCCAATAAAAAATTTCATAAGGTTTAACCTTATGTTTGAGGGGATGATCCGGAGCCTGTCTAAAATTAAGATTCGCGGAAAGAAGACTTAAATGAGGGGAGAAGCGACCGAGCAGCTGATCTAAATGCAGAGGCCCATTGTACCAATCGTGATTTCCGAGCGTAACCGCATCATATCCGAATAGAGAAAGCATTTCATAGGAGGCAACCCCACCCCCCAGATTGAAATAAATCCCCCCCTCCGAACAGTCCCCCGCATCCAATCTTAAAACGGGAATCTTTTTTTCAG
>CAYMPL010000108.1:0-3035 GCA_964392415.1 uncultured bacterium
ATTACCGAAAAATTGCAATCTATGGATCTGACTCCGATCCCCGCGCCTTTAATTTCGATGGGGAGTTTAATATCGCCAATCGGGGGATGGTTGAGTTCATTGAAATTTTGAAACTCGACACGGCATTTCTCTACGACCTTCTCGGAGCGACCCAGGAACACAAAATCAAACCGAAGAAATTTGCGCAAACAGATATTGATGAAGTGATTATCGGGCATACAAATGAACCGGAATTTAAAAAATTTCAGAGCAATGAGTATATGGAGGCGTTGAGAGACCGCACGATTAAAATTGATATTCCCTATATTACAAAACTGAACGCGGAGACGATGATTTATGAACGCGATTTTAACCCGGAAAAAATCCACGGGAAGCATATTGCGCCACACACGATCGAGATGGCCGCCATGTGGGCTGTGCTGACGCGGCTGGAAGTCCCTAAAAAAACGAATCTGTCACTGCTCCAGAAGCTCAAACTCTACAATGGAAAGATATTTCCAGGCTATACCGAAGAAAATGTGAAAGAGCTTCGCAAAGAAGCGATACGGGAAGGGCTCAATGGAATATCCCCCCGGTATATTCAAGACAAGATTTCAAACGCCATTGTCGATGAAGAGGCAGAGTGTGTGAATCCGTTCATGGTTTTATCCGAGCTTCAGAAGGGGCTCAGGCATCATGTGCTTGTGTCGAGCGAAGACCAGCGGAGGCGTTATGACGAGCTATTGGGGATGGTAAGACTTGAATACGAGGAGATAATCAAAAATGAGATTCAGCGGGCGGTGAGCGCCGATGACGAATCCGTTGCCAGGCTTTGTTCGAATTATATCGACAGTGTGAAGGCATATATTCAAAAAGAAAAGGTTAAAAACAGCTACACAGGCCAATATGAAGATGCCGATGAGCGTCTGATGAGATCGATAGAAGAGAAGATCGATATTCCGGAGAGCCGAAAAGACGATTTCAGGCGTGAAATGATGAATTATATCTCTTCGCTCGCGAAGGAAGATAAAATATTTGATTATAAAACGAACGATCGTCTGCGTCGGGCGCTGGAGTTGAAGCTCTTCGAGGATCAAAAGGATACCATTCGTTTGTCTACGCTTGCCTCGCGTGTCGTTGATCCGGGAACACAGGAACGCATGGATGTGGTCAAAAGCAGACTGATTAAAAATTTTGGCTATTGTGAAATCTGCTCGACGGATGTTCTCAATTATGTTGCCAGCATTTTTGCCCGCGGAGATATGCGGAGAGCTTCGTGATTTTTAAAATCGACCAGGATTATAATCGCTTCAAGGATATCATCAAGGGGAAGATCCGTCAGAATCTCAAAAAATATATTTCAAAAGGGGAGTTCATCGGGAGCCAGGGAAAAAACTTTATCACGATTCCGCTCCCCCGGGTGGAAATTCCTAAATTCCGTTACGCGATGGAACAGATGGGAGGGATCGGCCAGGGGGAGGGTGAGATTGGGACGATTATCGGGAAATCGGACCAGGAGGGGAAAGAGGGTTCGACGCGGGCCGGAAATATCTCAAGCGATCATCTGCTGGAAGTCGAGGTGAGTATCGATGATCTCGCGCATATGATGGCCGAAGAGCTCCATTTGCCGCGCATACAGCCTAAAGGCAGGGGGACCGTGATGCATGTGTCGAACCGCTATTCGACCATTCGCCCCTGCGGCTCTGAAGCGCTTAGGCACTTTAAAAGAACCTATAAAGAAGCGCTGAAAAGGGAGATTATGAGTTCGCAATACAATCCGGATAACCCTGTGATTATTCCTCTCAAAAGGGATAAGCGCTATCGCTTTTGGAAATCGACTCCCCGTCCCGAATACAGCGCGGCCATCGTCTATATTATGGATGTTTCAGGGTCGATGGGGGATGAGCAGAAAGAGATTGTCCGAATTGAATCATTCTGGATCGACACTTGGCTTCGCTCTCAATACGATAATATTGAATGTCGTTATGTGATCCATGACGCGCAGGCAAAAGAGGTCGACCAGAAAACCTTTTATCATACGCGGGAATCGGGGGGGACGCTCATCTCTTCAGCCTATAAAGTCACCCGCGATTTGATTGAATCCGAATATGCGAATGACGACTGGAATCTCTATATTTTCCATTTTTCTGACGGAGATAACTGGTCTGGTGAAGACACAAAGCTCTGTATTGATCTGCTTCGTCATCATCTCTTAACGAAAGTAAATCTTTTTTGTTATGGACAGGTGGAGAGCCGTTATGGAAGCGGACAATTTATTAAGGATCTTCGCGAGGCATTCCCAAAAGCGGAAAAAATGGTTACCTCGAAAATTGATGATAAAGAAGCGATTTATAAGTCGATCAAAGAATTTTTAGGGACAGGGAAGTGAGCCTTAAAGGCAAAATTCATGACATTCGTAAAAATATCGAAACCTGGGCCCGCGAGCGGGGTCTCGATTTCTTCGATACGGTTTTTGAACTTGTCGATGCGGATCAGCTGAATGAAATCGCCGCTTATGGCGGCTTTCCGACGCGGTACCCTCATTGGCGATTTGGGATGGAATTTGATCATCTTTCGAAGGGCTATGATTATGGCTTTCAAAAAATCTACGAGCTCGTGATCAACACGAACCCCTGTTATGCGTATCTCATGCGCTCAAACAGCCTCGTTGATCAGAAGATTGTGATTGCCCATGTCTTTGCGCATGCCGATTTTTTTAAAAACAACGATTGGTTTAAAGAAACAGATCGGAAGATGATCGATACGATGGGAAATCACGCCGCGAAAATCCGTTCCTATTGCGATCAGTACGGCCATGAAACCGTAGAAGCGTTCATCGATATCTGTCTCTCTATTGAAGCGCTCATCGATGTCTATCACCCCTATCACAAAGGATCTCAGAGTTTAAACACGAAGGATATGATCGGATATCTTTCAGAACATGCGCCGCTTGAAGATTGGCAGAGAGATATCCTATCCTGGGTGCGAAAGGAAGCCTACTACTTTGCGCCGCAGGGGCAGACAAAAATCCTAAATGAAGGATGGGCCACCTATTG
>CAYMPL010000109.1:0-2902 GCA_964392415.1 uncultured bacterium
GAGTGTCCTTCTGATTTTTTTAGCTTCTCTGCTTTCTTCTTCAGCTGCTTTTTTACCTTCATCAGGTTGAACTGTTTCTTTTGGGCAATGTGCGTGAAGCGCTACTGACTCATTGATTTTCTTTTGCAGATCCGTGATTTGAGAATCCATTGCTTTAACGATATTAAAAAGCTCTTCTGAGTCCTGTCTTTCTAATTCAGAACTGTCATGAGATAAAGATTTTTTAATATTTTCAGGTAAATAACTATATTCATTGCTAAGACCTTCTATTTTTTCAACCAATTGTGGCATTTCATCTATAATGAATTCGTACCTTTTAAGTCCAGTTGTTCTGTCACGTTGTTCACGATAGCCTGAGAGAGCGCTATCTAATTTTTTTTTCGCTTCAAAAAAACGAAAAACCTCATCATAAATCTTTTTCTTCACTTCTTCTTCAGTTTCAACTGTTGGATCCGGAGTTATCACCGGCTTGTTAGATTTATCCCCCCCACCGTCACCATACACCGTATCGACGATTTCGCTATAATTCTTGAGCGAAAATGATGTTAAAAAGGCGATAAACATTAGAAATAATTTTATTTTTGTGCTTGGTTTCATCATTCCTACTCCTTAATTCGCAACAATTCCTCTCTGCCCACGTCCCGACAGTGGGGGGCGCTGGCCTTGCACAACATTTCTATTGGGAGAAAAAGTGTTCGGTTGAATCGCAGGTTGTCTCCCATTTCTATTTCCTCTCCTCAAAAGAGCTACCAGAAGGGGACGAATCTGATCTTCCGTATTCAGAGATTGTGGCGCTGGCTGATTGGCCGCACTCTCTGGGGTCTGTGCCTGTGGCGCTGTCTCCGGCCCGAAGGGTCTCGTCGGCTGATTCCCTGTTACCTGAGACCGACGCGCTTCGATCAGTTTTGCCCGTGTCAGAATCTCTTCGAGCGAGCCACTCATCTCTAAAATTTCTCCTTCGACCTGCTTTTTCTGAATGCGATTGAGACTGAGCTGAACCTGTTCGTCGGCTGTTAGCTTCTTTTTCCGTTCTAACCGCTTTATCTCTTGCGCAATGGCTGACAGCAACGAATTGCGTTGGGAAATCCCAGAGACCAGCTCCTCTTTTTTAGCTCTTAATTCCCCGATAGATGCTTCCATTCTTTCTGGCGTCATGGCAGGATCCAAAAGACCAAACTGGGTTGAAAATAGGGTTGCAAATCTCCGATCCATCTTATCGATAGTCGCCAAAAGAATCATGTTTTGTTCCCTATAACTTTTGACTTCGTCCTTCAAATCATCGATTTCCTCACCTTGTTCGTAACGTTTTTTATGCTCGTCTTTATGAAGAGCTACTAAAATTTTTACGATATCATCCGTGTTCTTCTCTTTTATACGCTCATCAATATCGCACTGAAATCTTTCGCGTACCTTCTTGCCATCTGCTTCGTCAGTCTCTTCAGCTTCATCAGCATCGTCAGCATCGTCTTCATCATCTTCTCCAAAATCAAACTCATCATCTTCATCCTCTGTATCATCATCAGAATCAGTTTTAGCTGCTGGCGATGGGGTGGCTTCATGATCATGGTCATGCCCCTCTCCCCCTTCTGCTTTCTTAATCCCAAAACAAAAGCTGGTCGTAATGGAGGCGACCAGGATAGCTAGCAAAATAATAATAACTTTTTTAACCCACTCGTTCTTCAATATCCGCTTGAGCTTCTTCTTCATCATCTTCATCATCAACCTCCACCGCTACTAAATCTGACTTCTTATGGTTTTTCTTATTTTTTACGATTTCTTATTTTTTCGATACCTTACTTCGTCCGCTCTAAAAATAGAGTCCTTTACTATTCTTAATGAAGCAAGGGGTATGCCAGATGAGTGAAGATTCTCATTTATAACGTTATTTCAATAGGTTAGTGATCTAAGCCTTTGATCTCTCCATTTTAGCCCCCATGACCATCCTCTGTACAACACCCCCATTCCCAAGGGATGGAAATGAAAAAATACCTTAAATATCAGCTGGTTAAATGTTTTTCCCGCAAGGCTTCGATATTTGACTATTTTTTAGACAACACCCAAAAACCCCAGTCGTTTAAATAAGTTGACGCTAATGAGAGGGGAGACATATAGTAAAAATCGGGAGTGGCAAGCAAGCGATGAAGCAGGGGAGCCGTAGCCCGCAGGGGATTCAGACATCATTTCCATTTGTTTCGGTCTCTGAAAAGGGGCGAAAGGGGATCATTGCGCTCAACAAAGAGAAATTCGTTCAATATCTTTTGAAAAGTGTTGAAATTGAACTTACCGAAGCAGAAAAACTGTATAAAGAAATAGAAGAGGAGCTCTCTGGTTTTCATGGCGCAAATGCCTTCCAGTTTTTGGAAAAAATTCTCTCCTCAAAGCTTGAACCCTATTCAGCCAAAAAATCTGAGCTTAAATCAAAGATAAAGCTTACTGATAACGCAGGGGTCGTTCTCAGAAAAAGATACCTGCTTAGGAAACCAAACAGTGTTCTGGAAACCCCGGAAGAGCTCTTTCGAAGAGTTGCGCATGCCATTGCGGAGGCCGATCGTCTCTATGGCGATTTCGATCCAGAGGAGATAGAAGAAAAATTTTACAAAATGATGTCATCTCTCGAATTTCTTCCCAATTCGCCAACGCTGATGAATGCCGGAAAACCGGGGGGACAGCTTGCCGCCTGTTTTGTGCTACCGATCGAAGATTCAGTCGATTCGATTTTTGAAACGCTCAAGCAGACCGCTGTGATTCAAAAATCGGGGGGGGGGACCGGTTTTAATTTTTCAAAACTCCGCCCCAAAAATAGTTTTATTCAGACAACCCAGGGGCTCTCATCCGGCCCCATCTCTTTTATTTCGATCTTTAACTCTGTCACCGACACGATTAAGCAGGGGGGAACCCGGCG
>CAYMPL010000110.1:0-2771 GCA_964392415.1 uncultured bacterium
CGCGCATTTGGGGGGGGTCGTCGCAGCGCATACCCTTTATCCTGTCATTGGGGTGCCGATTGATGGCACATTAGATGGACTCGATGCGCTTCTTTCTACGGTTCAGATGCCAAAGGGAGTGCCGGTTGCAACGGTTACCATTGGGAAGACTGGATTTATTAATGCTTCTTTACTTGCCGCGCAGATACTCTCTCTTTCTGATGACAGTCTTCTTAAAAAATTAAAAAAATTCAGGCAAAAGATGACAAAAGAAGTTCTCGCGTTAGACCGGAAAATCGATCGAACTTCTTTATGAAACCCCCGGATTTTTTTTATATTAAAAAAATTTTGGATGACGGGGCTATCATCGCTTACCCTACAGAAACTGTTTATGGTCTCGGATGTGATCCTTTTCAAAAAAAAGCTGTCGATAGAATCGTTCAGTTAAAAGGGAGAAAATCAGGGCAGCCTCCTCTGCTTCTGATTCCAAATAGAGAGTGGCTTTATTCTCTGGTGACAGATGTCCCTCCTCAAGTGTTGGCTTTGATGGATAGCTTTTGGCCTGGCCCGCTGACGATTGCGCTGCCGGCAAAAAAATCGACTCCAAAGTGGCTTAGACATCGGGACAATACGGTGGCCTTGAGAATTTCTTCTCACCGTTGGGTAGAGGCTTTTCTCTCTTTTTATGGTCAGCCGGTTGTCTCTACGAGCGCGAATTTGAGCGGTTGTCCTCCCGCGCGTACCGTCTGCGGTGTTAAAAAATATTTTTCCGATGGGGTTGATTATTGTGTGGATGGGGGGCGATTGCCCCGATCTGAAGGTTCGACCCTTATTTCTTTTGACGGGAAATTTAAACTCATTCGCGAAGGCGCCATCGCCCAGAGGGATCTATGGTGATCGTTGAGCCCTTTGCAGCCTATTACTATGATACTAAAAAAGTTCGTCTGAACGACGTTGTCGTTCCACCGTTTGATGTTATTTCAGAATCAGAGAGAAAAAAATTTTTTAAACGTCATCGCTGTAATTTTGCCAAAGTCATTTTGGGGAAAGACAAAAATAATGGTTACAAAAGGGGAGGGAGGCTCTTTCGAAAATGGAAAAAAGAAGGTATTTTAATTCACGACTCAAGTCCTCATTTCTATTTATGGCAGCAGACTTTTAAACAGGGAAGAAATACGCTTACCCGTTCAGGATTGGCTGCCGAGGTCCTGCTCAATGGTTTCGAGAAGGGGGAAATCCTGCCTCATGAGAAGACCTTCGAGGCGCCTATTTTGGACAGGCTTCAAATTGTCGAAGAAACCAGGGCCAATCTTTCTCCGGTTTTTATGATGTACGATGGAAAACAAATGACATTGGAGAAGAAGATGATCCGCCACCTAAACGAAAATTTTCGAAAGCCATTTCTTCAATTTCAAGACCTGCAGGGTGTAAAGTCCAAGATCTGGAAAATTCAGGATTCAGCGCTTGAAGAGGAGATTCAAAATTATTTTCAACGTAAAAAACTCTATATTGTAGATGGTCATCACCGATTTGCAACCGCTCTGGCATTTCGGAATAGATGCCAAAGCCAATCCAATCGTTCTTTAGATTTTGTATTATGCGTTATCTCTAATATGTCCGATCCAGGGCTCGTGGTATACCCGATTCACCGGATGCTCATGAAACAGAAAAAGTTTGACGTGGAGGGATATTTAAAAAGTCTCAAGCATTACTTTGTTATAAAGAAAAAAAGATCGATTCCCCGACTTATTCAAAGACATCGCTGGGGAATGTTATTTCACGGTGACTCGTTTTACTATGAACTTTCATTAAAAAAGAAAACTTCGCGTGAATTTTTTAAAAAAATTCATGCAAATAAACTTGATGTATCTATATTACAAGAATTTATTATCCCAAAATCGTATCATCAGGATCTTCGCTATACAAAAAGTATCGGGAAAGGTCTGGAAGCCGAATTTACAAAACTGAAAGAGGGAAAATACGAGGCCATCTGGCTTGTTCGGGAGCCGACATTGAATCAGATCAAAAATATTGCGGATGCCCATGAAGTCATGCCGCAAAAAAGCACATTTTTTTACCCGAAAGTTTTTGCGGGGGCTCTTATTCGTTGTTTTAACGAAAGATCAGAATTCGTATTCGATTCCAAATAGCCAATCGTGGCGCCGGTCTTCTTCAAAATAATTGGTTTGCTTGATTGAAAATTCAAATTGCGAGGAGAGTCTTCTTGATAATGCGGCCTCAAGAATCTGGTTGCCCGTGTGATAGGAAATATCAGTTTCGAAATTTATATGGAATGGTTTTTCAATATGAAGCGTCGGTTTCACGTAATCAGAACCGAATTTGAATTTCGGTATGATTTTATTTCCTTTGGGAATCCCTCCAAAGTGTGAAGCCGATTTCACAAGAGCCGCTGTGGCCATTGAAAACTCTTTGTCTTGCTCAAAATATTTTTTAATCCCTTTTCTCAGTTCATTGCGCAACTGACCCCATATCAGAGAGGTGATGGCTTTCCCCTCTACCCGAATAGCCTGAAGTCGATTCCATTCTGTGGTCATGGAAAGGCTGGTAGCCCCGCTCAGCGGGGGGCGAAGATATGCCATATACGGGAAATCTTTCGAAGTATTCCCCAGAAATACCTGATAGATCATCCGGGCGTCCGAATGCCCGATATTGCGCTCCTGAGTGATGTCCTCAATGGAGAGCGATGCGCCAAATAGCTGCGCCTCGGCTACGATTGTAAAAGAGACGGCTAAGAGCCAAGCATACAAATAACGTCCAGCAGGCTTCATATC
>CAYMPL010000111.1:0-2685 GCA_964392415.1 uncultured bacterium
AGGTTAAAAAATTAATTCGTGAATCAGAAGCGGGGGGCTACGATGAAATTGCCCGCTCAACCGAAGGTTTTCGATATTTTAAAGATTCCCCTCTATTTGCGCCTCTCATTGAAGAAGTTTCTCCCCATGCCGTGGATGAAAAGACGGTAAATCTTTCGCTGGAGCAGACAATAACGGGTGTCTCTTCTCAGAAGCGGAAGAAACAACAAAAGGAAATTCCAAAAAAACCGGTGATTGAGCTCAAGCGGATAAAACCGGAAAAAATCCAAACAAAAAAACGATTGAGACGATTTATATCGTTCTTTTTACTGATCTGTGTTGCGTCGTCGCTTCTTCTCTGGGCCCTTTTTCCCCTTTTTCAAAGACAAAAAGCGCCTGTTGAACTTCCGGGAGCGGCGGTTTTTCCGGATACAAAACTACAAGAGCTGACACGGACCCTCGAGCAATTCAATCTTCATTTCTATCAGGGGAGGCTTGAAGAATCCGCCGAGGAGTATGACAAGGCGATAGGGCTTTACAAAAAAGCGCTTGAATATGAACCGGATGATATTCGCGCAAAAATACGTTTGACGGCGCTCGATTTTCAAAAAAATGGCGATGTTCAAAAGGCCCGCCGGTCTTTCTTGAAATTATTGACTGAGTTGCCTGAAAAAACGCACTTTGTTGAAATTCAAAATTATTTGGGGCTTTTGTCTTTAAAACAAAACCGGATTGAAGATGCCATTGCTTATTTTTTGAGGGCGCTCCGCGAAGATGGGCAATTTTTACCGGCGCATTTTAATATCGGGTATAGTTATTTTGAGCAGAAACAGTTTTATAATGCGAGACTTCACTTCGATAAGGCGGCAAAAACACAGGCGAACCTTCCGATGCTCTATATTTATCTTGGAAGAACATTGGAGCGGCTTGGCAAAGATGATGTGGCGATTCGCGAGTATTTAAATGCCAACCGGATTAACCCAAGTCTTTATATTCCCTATATTCATCTTGCGATGATTCATTTGAGGCTGAAACAGCGCAAATTTGCGTTTGGCTATCTCGAAAAAATGATTACGAAAGATCCGGATTATCAGTATCAGCTCTCCCGCGATTTTAGATTCATAGAGGAAACATTCAATTATCAGAGCGCGCTCGATGCACTCTTGAGAGAGAAGGAGATCACCGCTGAGACTGCAACGGCCCTGTCAGCGCTTTTTTACCTGACCCAGGACTTTAAGAGTTCAAAGGAGTGGATTTCAAGAGCGCTCGAATTGAATCCGGAATCATCCCCTGCCTATACGATACAGGGGTATCTTTTTAAACGGGAGGGGGATTACAATCAGGCCTCTCTTTCTTTTCAGACTGCGCTGAGGTATAACTTCCAAAATAGTCTTTCGCACACACAGCTTGCCGATCTTGCCATTCGGCTTGGCAGATATCAGGAAGCGATTGAACACTGTAGATCGGTTTTCGTATTTGATCCATTTTCTGTGATTTCTTATTACACATTGGGGGTTGCATTTACGTATCTGGATCGCATTTCAGATGCTGTTGACTCTTTTAATAAAGCGTTGGAATATGACCCGAACTATCTCCCCGCAAAAAAAATGCTGTTGCAATATTCGAAGTGATGAAAGTTTTAGTCATTGGAAATGGAGGGCGTGAACATGCCCTCGTATGGAAATTAAAGAGCAGCCGGACAGTCTCTGAGATCTACTGTGCGCCCGGGAATGGAGGAACTGCTGAGATTGCGACAAACATCGCGATTTCAGTTACACACATAGAAGAGCTAAAGGAGTGGGCGTTAAAGAATAAGATTGATTTTACAGTCGTTGGACCAGAAGCGCCGCTTGCCCTGGGAATGACCGATATCTTTGAGGCAGCGGGTCTTTCCATTTTTGGCGTGAATCAGAAGGCGGCACAGCTTGAAACCAGCAAGTGTTTTACAAAACGCTTGCTAAAGCAGTATGGCATCCCAACTGCTTCATTTGATATCTTTGATGACCCAGTTCAGGCGATAGTGTTTCTTTCCTCCGCACGATACCCCCTCGTCATTAAAGCAGATGGTTTGGCCGCAGGAAAAGGGGTTCGAATCTGTAACGACCGAAAAGAGGCTGAGAGGGCAGTTGATGACTTTATGGTAAAAAAAATTTTTGGGGACTCCTCGGAAACAATTATTATCGAAGAGTTCTTACGGGGCCGGGAAGTGTCATACATCGGTCTTTTCGATGGAGAGACATTTTTGCCATTTGAGTCTTCACAGGATTATAAAAAAGCGAAAGATAATGATCAGGGGGTTAACACCGGTGGAATGGGGGCTATTTCCCCTTCACCTATTTTTGATCCCGGTTTGGAATCAAAAATAGATGAAAAGTGCGTCAAGTCTCTCATTTCTGCCCTGAAATCTGAAAATATTCTCTACAGGGGTGTTTTATACATTGGCCTCATGGTTGTGAAGGGGGATCCCTATGTGCTTGAATTTAATGTCCGGTTTGGAGATCCAGAGGCCGAGGTGCTGATGGCGAGGCTTCATTCAGATCTTCTGCCGCTTTTGCAGGCAACGTCGCGGGGTGAGCTTTCGAAAGTTTTAAAAATTTCGTGGGATTCTGATCCAGCCGTTTGTGTGGTTATGGTATCAAAGGGCTATCCGGAATCCTATGAAACTGGCTTCGAAATTTTTGGATGTCATTCCGAATGTCATTCCGA
>CAYMPL010000112.1:0-2488 GCA_964392415.1 uncultured bacterium
TTTAGTTTACCAGAAATTATTTAAGAGATGCAAGGAATTGATAATCGAGTGACAATTTTGTCAGTATGGGCTACAGTCGCACCCAATGCAGACCATTGGTCGCTACAAAATTAGACATGAGATTGGCCAGGGGGCGCTTGCTGTGGTCTATTCGGCGTCCGATCCGATTCTAAAAAGGGAGGTTGCGCTAAAAGTCCTTCACCCCATTTTTTCAAAAAATCGCCAAAATATTGAGCGTCTCAAGCAGGAAGCCCTGACGCTTGCTCAACTTAAACACCCCAATATTATCCATATCTATGAATTTATAGACGAACCGGAAATAAAGGGAATTGTCACAGAATATATACAAGGCCAAACCCTCGCCCAATTCTTGGAGCGCCATGCCACCGTCGCCCCTGAAATCTCAGCGCTGATCGTCGCAGACATTCTTTCCGCTCTTGAACATGCCCATTCAAAAAAAATTATTCACAGAGACATTAAACCCCAAAACATCATTATCAACATCGATGGGGAAATAAAACTCGCTGACTTTAGCATCGCCAAAATTATGGATAAGGAGTGCCTGACGCTTACAGGACAACTCATCGGTTCCCCATTTTTCATGTCTCCAGAGCAGGCGAATGGGGGAAAAATCGATGAACGCTCTGATATCTTCACGACGGGAATTCTACTCTACCATCTTATAACGGGCCGACTCCCTTTTGCGGGCGAAGATCAAAAGGTCATCCTAAAAAAAATCATAGAAACCTCGTTCGAACATCCAAGAAAATTAAATTCTGAAATTCCCGAACAGCTCGAAAACATTGTGCTCAAGGCGCTTGTGAGAGAGAAAGAGAAAAGATACCAGAAGGCATGGGAATTTCGATATGACCTCTTAAAATATCTTCAACATCAGGAGATCTCAGATGAAGATATTTCGCTGGGACTATTTTTTAAAAATCCTGATCAATTTATGGAAGGCTTTAAATCGAGACGGATCGCGCTCCTCTCTAAGAAAGCAAAAACCGCTTTTGAAAAACAAAATTACGGCGAAGCGAGTGAGATCTGGAATCGAATTTTGGACTATGATCCAAATAACAGAGAGGTTCACAAGGAACTAAAAAAACTTTCCCTTTCCAGAGGGCTCAAAAAGGCAAAGCCCGTCGCAATCGTTGCCCTTTCTCTGCTTGCCATCGGGGGAATCGCGCTTTTTCTTCAACCCGACAGGGAGCCACTCTCGCCCCGGCCAGTAACCCCCGCCTCTCAGCCTGCGATGCCATCAATGACCAGACACTCAACCACTGCCGAAAAACCGCAGGCAATTCTCAGCAAGTGGGCTTATCTTCAAATCAATATGGACCCCGATACCGAATTTTATTTGGATAGCAAAAAAATTAAGACCGACCAGGTGAATCCTGTTCCAGTCAAAGCCGGCGCTCACACCATCCTTTTCAAAAAAGAGGGATTTCGCGATATCAAAACCACCATTGTCTTAAAAGAGGGAGAGACTTCAACCATCAATATCCGCAGAGGATCGTAGGGATGGCCTATTTAATTCAGATCACAAATGAGGGGATCATCCAGGAAATAGAACTAAAAAAGAAAATTACAACGATTGCCCCAGAAAAAGATGCCGATTTCGTCATCTCTTCAAAGGACAAAGGCATCTACTTTCAGCTGATTGAAAACAGCGGTTTCTTTGAAATCGTCGGGCTGACCGCCACCTCTTATCTTCTTCATCTATAACGTTGGGGTCGTTTATCATGCGGTCGGCCAACTGGATCTTGCCAAAAAATTCTACGCGCAGGCGATCTCGACAGAGCCGAAGTCACTCTATGAAAAGACGAGTAATGAACTCGAAGACACCCTTGCTGAACATGCGGGGCTCAAAAATAAACCTGCCATTCGAACCAGGCATCCGAAATTAAAAACATTTGGATGGTGAAGGGATTGGATTGGGCTTTTTTGTCAAGAAGTGTGTCCAGGCTCGATTTACGAAACTTCTGACGGTGATTCTAATGTAATAAATCTAATAGATGGATTTCCTGAGCTTTTTCTAAACTATTTTTGATTTTATTTTGCCATTTCTTAGATATTGAATCGAAAACCTTCTTAATTTCAGCAGCTTCCCCCTTTTGTATAAGGGCATTTAAAATATCTATTCCGCTTTGTCGATCTTTTATGGCTTTGTCTTTTTTGAATCTTCGATGCCCTACCATGAGCTTGTGCAAAGCATAATAAATGGGATGTGGAAGTGTGATTGAAAAATTTTCTATTCCAGTCTCAATTGTATGTTGAGTCAGAAAATCAAGAAATCGTAATGGGGTGGCATTGAGTCCTAACATGGGTAAGGGATGAGGCTTATCGGTACCTCTTCCTTTTTCAGGTACTAAGAATTCAAGCATAAGATCAGGATGATCTAATCGGATATATCCTTTATCGCCTTGAAAACTGTGTAACTACCAAGCGATTCTGACCTAACATAATTACCAAGGGAATTTGACCACGG
>CAYMPL010000113.1:0-2447 GCA_964392415.1 uncultured bacterium
CATGGGATAGGTGTCATTACGCTCATCGTTCTCTTTTTAAGATCGCAGGGATATTTGCGGGAAGTCGTCAATGAAAATCACCTTCACGATTTGGGCAAACTCATTTTTGCCTTCAGCACGTTTTGGGCATACATCTGGTTTTTTCAATATATGCTGATCTGGTATGCCAATCTTCCGGAAGAGACGATTTATTATCAGATGCGACATCAGAATGGTTGGATGGCGCTCTTTATTTTGAATCTGATTTTGAATTGGATCGTTCCCTTTTTTGTTCTCCTTCCAAGGGAGGCAAAAAGAAATGAAAAGGTGTTGTGGGGGATTTCTCTCTTGCTCCTCGTTGCCTATTGGTTGGATCTTTACCTCATGGTGATCCCAGGCACGCTTACGAAGATTACACTCGGTTCGACAGAAATTTTAACGTCTCTTGGATTTTTATCCCTCTTCTTTTTTGTGGTGGGAAGAGCGCTCGCAAAGGCGCCGCTTGCCCCTTACCGGGATCCTTACTTTGAGGAGAGCCTCAAATTGCATCAGTAAGGGCTCGGGCGGTTTTTTTTGTAACTATTATTTCTGTGGGAGCAGTCATGACTTCTTGTGAAAAAGAAAATCAGAATCGTTTATCCAAAGAAAAAAGCCCCTATCTTTTACAGCACAAGGACAATCCTGTTTGGTGGCACGCCTGGGGGGAAGAGGCTTTCACAGCGGCCAAAAAAGAAAATAAACCGATATTTCTCTCAATCGGCTATTCTACCTGTCATTGGTGCCATGTGATGGAGCATGAATCGTTCGAAGATCAGGAAGTGGCAGACCTATTAAACAAGCATTTCATCTCGATTAAAGTTGATCGCGAAGAAAGACCCGATGTCGATAAAATCTATATGGATGCCGTCGTTGCGATGCAGGGGCAGGGGGGGTGGCCAACCTCTGTTTTTTTGACGCCGGAATTGAAACCCTTTTATGGCGGAACCTATTTTCCGAAGCAGCAGTTCATGCAGCTTTTGAGGCAAGTTGCAAATGCGTGGGAGAAGGAAAAGGAAAAGGTGGAGAGGACGGCTGAAGGGCTTACCACACACCTCAATCAGCAGGTCATGAAAGTGTCTCAAAAGGGGGCGCTCAATGATTCGATATTTTCGGCCTCTTTCCACGAACTTTCTTCACGATTTGATGCGCGATATGGCGGCTTTTCAGGCGCCCCAAAATTTCCGCCAACGATGAGTTTGAGGCTTCTTCTTCGCATTCACCTTCGATCTGGAAATAGGCAAGCAGCGGAGATGGCCGAGCGAACTCTCGATCAGATGGCCAGGGGTGGCATCTATGATCATCTGGGGGGAGGATTTCATCGCTATTCGACGGATATGGAGTGGCTAACCCCCCATTTTGAAAAAATGCTCTATGATAACGCGCTACTCTCTTATGTCTATCTTGAAGCCTTTCAGCTCACAAAGAACGAGATGTATCGGGAGGTGGCGAGACAGACATTGGACTATGTTCTTCAGGAAATGACCTCCCCTCAAGGGGGATTCTATTCGGCCGAAGATGCCGATTCAGAAGGGGTTGAGGGGAAATTTTATGTCTGGACGTATGAAGAGCTTAAAAAACATCTCAATGATCTGGAGTTTAAAAAGTTTTCTGATACGTACGGTGTTACAGAACAAGGGAATTTTGAACACCGGTTGAATATCCTTCATTTAAAAGAAAAACAACCATGGGTTGTCAAAAAAGATTCGCTGGTGAGGAGCGCGTCTCAAAAACTTTTAAAAATCCGGGAACAGCGAATCCGTCCCCATCGTGATGACAAGGTTATTTCTTCCTGGAATGGCCTGATGATTTCGTCATTTTCGAAGGGATACGAAGTTTTGGGAGATAATCGCTATTTAAAGGCATCTGAAAAAGCGGCGGAATTTATTTCAAAAAATCTTATTAAAAACAAAGAACTCCTTCGTCGCTATCGGGACGGCGAAGCCAGGTTTTCAGCCGATTTGGACGATTATGCTTATCTCATTCAGGGGCTCCTTGAACTCTATGAAGCGAATTTCGATATGAAATGGATTCGTTTGGCGGAAGAACTCCAGGCGATGCAAGATAAAAAACTTTCAGATCCGGAGGGGGGCTATTTTTTTACGGCTGAAGATGATCCGAATCTCATCCGGCGATCCAAAGAATATTATGATGGCGCGCTTCCAAACAGCAACGCGGTCTCAGTTTTAAATCTTCTCAGGCTTTATGGGCTGACTTTTCACGAGCGCTATGATGAGAAGGCCAAAAAGACGCTCGAGAGCTCTTCTCTTTTTCTTTCCAAACATCCGGGTGCTTTCGGACAAATGCTCATCGCGCTCAACTATTATCTCGACCGGTCCAAGGAAATTGCGATCATTGGGAAACTTCAAGACCCTGAAACCGAAAAACTACTTGCTTTTTTCAGGCGCGAATTCTTGCCAAACAAAGTGGTT
>CAYMPL010000114.1:0-2382 GCA_964392415.1 uncultured bacterium
AGACTTCTGCAGAAAATACTTTATAACACGTTGCTTCATCGGTAATATTGGCTCTATACAGAAGATTGGCGAGCCCATTTAAAACCTGAATCCCGATGAAATGATGGAGGTAACTCATATCGTAATTCCGCCCCAAAAATCGTTTGCCAAACCATCGCCAGAAAAACTCCCGCCGCCTCAGATGTTTAAATCGCGAGCCATAAACAACATCGGCTTTTCCCTCAGCAATCGGCGCTGTCAGTTTTGGATAATCGTCCGGATCGTACTCGAGATCGGCATCCTGAATAATAACGATTTCTCCAGTGATTGCGCCAAGCCCCGTTCGAATCGCAGCTCCTTTTCCCATATTTCGTTCATGTCTCAAAAGCCGGATTGCGCGATATTTCTCAGCCAGCCCGTCTCTTAAAAGCTCATAACTTCCATCCGTCGAATGGTCGTCTACGATAATAATCTCTTTTTTAAGAGGCACCGCTTCAATTTTTGAAATCAGTTTTTGAATATTCCCTTTTTCATTATAGAGAGGGATCACAACGGAGATCTGCACCAATTTATTTTCTTCTGTCATGCCACACTTTCATAAACCTGAGTGGTTAGCTTTGCAACCCTTTCCCATGAAAACATCTTCGACTGCTCAAGTCCTTTAAGCCCCAATGTCTGTCGCAAAGAACGATTTAAAAGGAGTAACTTCATCGCATCGGCTATTTCCTCTGGCTTTAAGGGATCAATGAGAACGGCAGCATCTTTTGTCACTTCCGGAATTGATGAAACATTCGACGCAATGACAGGAGTTCCACACGACATTGCTTCAAGCACTGGCAAGCCAAACCCCTCATAGAGGGAAGGATAAATGAAGAGGGATGCGCCGTTATAAAAAGAGACGAGCTCTTCATCTGAAACATAGTCAATGAAATGAACGTCCTCCTCTAAACCGGACTCTTTGATAAGCCGATGAAGTTCCTCTGTACCCCATCCTGTCTTGCCAACCAGAATGAGGGGATATGATTCTCTTAAATCTTTATGAAGCATCGCGTATGCCAATATTAAATTTTTCAGATTTTTTCTCGGCTCAAGTGTTCCGACGTTTAATATAAACTGATCAAACATGAAATAATTTTTTAGATCCCGATGGGCTATTTCATTCTCTATTTTTTTAAAGCGCCTATCGGCGGCCAGCGGAATGACAGAAATTCGTCGTTCAGGATAATTTAAGAATTTCAAAATATCCCTTTTCGTATTCTCTGAACTTGCAATCAGATGGTCTGAGCTTCTGAAAGAATGGGGGAGCCATCTCTTCCAATAAAACTTAGACCACGGACTGAGATGATCTGAATAAATGAGCCCAATGAGATCGTGCACCGTAGAAACCACTTTGCACGATCGGATGAGAGGGGCTGAAAAACCAACTGTATGAATTAGATCTCCTTTCAGCCGCCGCGCTTCGAATGGAAGCCGCATCGCCTCCCAGAAAATTCGATCTGCCGTATTTAAATCCCTCGTTCGATCCGGCTTTAAAAAAAAATAGGTATGGCGACTTTGATCGAGATGCCTGATCAGACCGTCGGCATAATGACCGATCCCGCTCTTTTGTCCGACGGTCGCCTGAACATCTATCGCGATACGCATCGGATCTTTGTCAGATACATTTGGGGGAGTTTCAGGTAAAAATTCTTTTTTCTACGGATATGATAATAACAGCGGCTATCGGTAATCTGGTATTTCCGGAGAATTCTTTTCCACTGCCATTCGAAAAGAAGCCTTTCATTCCCGAAATCTTTGGCATGATAGAAAAAATGGGGAACACTAAAGAGAACCGTTTTGGCCACCCGTAGTTGTTCATCAAGAATCAGTTCAATTTCATCATTAGAAAAATGCTCTAAAACCCCTTGGGAAAAAGAGAGATCAAATGAATGGTTCTTAAAAGGGAGCTGTTTGATGTCACCGAGAACAAATTGAACTTTGCCCTTTAAATCACGATCATTTTTCTCCGCAATTTTTAAAATTTCCGGATCATTATCGACAGCCGTACAATCAAACCCCTGTTTCGAGAGATAGATAGAAAAGATTGCGGAACCGCATCCTGCTTCCAATATTTTTTTTGGTTTTTCCGATAAAATCGAAGAAAAAAAATCGCGATGGATTTTAAGATAGCGATCCATTTCCATCACACAATCGCTCTCGCTATAAAACTGCGACCAGCTCTTATGTTTTTTTACCAAACCAAAGGACATCTACTTTTCCAGCGCGGGGATAGCTGATGCTCCAAATGACCACTCTTTTTTTAAAAACACATAGGAGAGCAGATAAAAAAGAATGGCAATCAACGCCAGACTTTTGATTCCAAGCGCAAGGCTCGCATATTCGGCAAGACCGCCGACAACCGCT
>CAYMPL010000115.1:0-2286 GCA_964392415.1 uncultured bacterium
CTTTGGGCAATGATATCACCATCGTCCATTTTTTCATTCATGAGGATCCAAGTGACCCCAGTTTCATTATCTCCGTGAAGGATGGTTTCTTGAATAGGCGAGGCGCCTCGATATTTCGGGAGAAGGGAAGCATGAATGTTGATGGCTCCAAATTTTGGTATCTCAAGAATCTCTTTTTTCACGATTTCACCGTACGAAACGACGAGGAGAAAATCAGGTTTTTCATGTATCAGTTTTTGTTTCATCTCGCCGATCCTTCCAGGCTGATGAACAATTAATTTGTTCTTTAGCGCACAAAGTTTTATCTCTGATGAATTCAGATTTAAACCTCTCCCAGACCGTTTGTCTTCTCCCGTAATAATAAAGGGAATACGAATATGATCATCTGAAGCAAGGACCTGGAGAATAGGAACCCCAAAACTGCCAGTCCCTACAAAAACAACAGATAGAAGATCCATATTGATATTCTATTTGATGAATCCTCAACAGGAGGCCCTTTTCTGTTGACAAAACATATAATTTTGCTAGAATAACGCGCTTATATGGAGATTTCCCCACAAAATTACACTGAAGCGATCAATCTGATTTCCTCTGCTCAGAAAATCCTCCTCGTATCTCATCGGCGTCCGGACGGAGATACGTTAGGGGCTACGGTCGCCCTTGCCCTCGCGTTTTCAAAATTATCAAAAAAGGTCACTCCTGCTTGTATTGATGAAATTCCTCGACGGCTTCAATTCATCACCGATCTTCTTCCTCCTCAAATTCGATTTGTCCGAGAATTCAATATGAATGATTACGATCTCATCATTATCAGTGACGCTGGAGCATACCATATGACGGGTTTTCATGAAAAGTACGCAGATTTTCTCTCGAAGCGTGTCCCCATTCTTAACATTGATCATCATGCGAGCAATGAAGGATTTGGGAGCGTGAATCTCATAGACACGAAATCTTCTTCAGCCACCATGGTCGTGTGGAAACTTTTCAAAGCCATGGGGGTGAGTTTCACAAAGGAAATCGCCCTGGCTCTCCTTGCGGGAATTTACAATGATACGGGCGGATTCATTCATTCGAACACCACGGTGGAAACTTTTGAGATCGCTGGAGAGCTCGCGCGTGAAGGAATTTCCGTCACCGATATCACGAAGCCTCTTTTTAAAGAATCAACCATTGCGCAACTCAGACTCTGGGGATTCATTCTTGAAAATCTTCGGAAGAATGATAAAAATGTACTCTCTTCCGTGGTGACGTCGTCTGATTTTAAAATGATCGGAGCGCACAGCAGCGATACCGGAGGCATTGTGGATTTGATGAATACCGTGCCCGATATGCAATTCGTGATGCTTTTGGCAGAGGATGAAGGGCAAGTGAAGGGATCGCTGCGGACGCAACGGGAGGATGTGAATCTCTCCGATATCGCGGGGCAATTTGGCGGCGGGGGACATCCGAAGGCCTCTGGATTCCGCGTGCGAGGACGGCTTCGAAAAGAAACGGTATGGAAAGTGGTAGTATAGGGAATGATGATACGGAAATTTTTTGCGGCCATTCTCGTCCTCATTTTCTCTTTTTTGTTGGTGCCTCTCCTTATTCTCCAAGCTTTCACGAGTACTTTTTTTAATGAATCCCGTCTCACGGAAAAGATTCTTCCGGAATCGTATGAACCCGCCATCCACTTCTTTGCCGAACAATTCGCTCGGCAACCCCAAGAGGTGAAACTTTTCAGAGAACGTCTTCGTGAAGTTTTGCCGCGCGAGTCCTATATCGAATTGTTTTCGATGGCGATTCGTCCTTTTTTGGGCGATCGTTTTCCTCAGAAAATAGACCTAAAACCCTTGAGAGAAAAATTAAAAATCGAACCGTCCCTTCTTCAACAGATTCCCGAAGAACTCAATTTTCAGAGTTTCAAAAATCCTAAGGTGCTCTTAACCATTGAAGCCCTCTATTCCGTGAAAAAATTCCTCCCCTTATTTATCAACATCTTTGGGGGAATACTTTTGGCAGCCACAGCCCTCCTTATTTTTTCGCCGCTCTCAAGGGTTTTGAAATGGTTGGGTTCAGCATTTTTTATTCTCGCCCTCTTCGTGACGCTTTTCCTCGTATCCATGGATCGCCTCCAAACGGTATTGGCTCAGACGCCCGGTTTCACCCCTTCTCAAACGGAACTTGCAAAATTTTTCATCCGTCAACCTCTTTCGCAACTTACCATTTGGACGTTTTTCCTCTGGGCCACCGGCGTGTTACTCTTTGGTTCAGGCATACTCCTTCCTTCAAAAAAATGACCTACCG
>CAYMPL010000116.1:0-2189 GCA_964392415.1 uncultured bacterium
TCAGCGCCATTGTCGGCACTCATACGCATGTTCAGACCGCGGATGAGCAGATTTTAAAAAATGGGACAGCCTATCTTACCGATGCCGGCATGACCGGTCCGCACGATTCTGTTATTGGAATGGATAAAGAGAAAGTATTGCAGAGATTCCTGACCAAGCGCCCTGCAAAATATGATGTTGGTTCCGGCGATGTGCGGCTTCAGGGGGCGGTGATTGAGATAGATGAAGAAACCGGAAGGGCGCGATCCATTCAGCGTGTGAATGAAAAATGTTGATCAGCGTCGACAAGCAGCTTGAGTCGCTCAGTCGCGGGGTTGTGGATTTCGTCAGCCCGGATGAGCTTTCTAAAAAAATTCAGAGTAAAAAACAGCTTCGTGTGAAATTGGGGGTCGACCCCACATCGCCCGATATTCATTTGGGACATACGGTGGTTCTTCAAAAGCTTCGGCAGTTTCAGGATCTCGGCCATAAAGCGGTTCTCATTATCGGGGATTATACGGCGCTCGTTGGGGATCCTTCGGGAACTTTAAAAACGCGTCCGCAGCTCAGTCGGGAAGAGATTAAGGCGAATGTGAAGACGTATGTGACACAGATTCAAAAAGTGCTGAATCCAAAACGGTTGGAGTTACGTTATAACGGTGAATGGTTTAAAAAAATGCCGTTTATAGAGGTAATCAGACTGGCTTCGCGCATGACAGTCGCGCGCATGCTTGAGAGAGATGATTTTTCCAAAAGATTCAAAGGGGGATCTCCGATTTCAATTCATGAATTTATCTATCCCCTGATGCAGGGATACGATTCGTTGATGATTAAAGCGGATGTGGAGCTTGGGGGGACCGACCAGCTTTTTAATTTACTGGTGGGGCGGCAGCTTCAGAAAGAGGCGGGGGAAGAGCCGCAGGTGTGTCTTACAACACCGCTTCTTGAAGGAACAGACGGCATCCAGAAAATGAGTAAATCTTTGAATAATTATATCGGAATCACAGAATCGCCAGATCAGATATTTGGAAAAGCCATGAGTATTTCGGATGGGCTGATGTGGAAATATTATGAACTGCTTAGTTCGCTGTCGGCGGAAGAAATTGAGGAAAAAAGAAAGAAGGCCGAGTCAGGGGCGTTGAATCCCAAAAACGCAAAGATGGAATTGGCTCATGAATTTGTGGCGCGTTTTTATTTGAAAAAGGAAGCAGATCGGGCAGCGGAAGGATTTGAAAGGGTTTTTCATGAAAGGCTTAATCCCAGGGAGATGGAAGAAGTTCAAGTGGAGGCAGAAGGGGCGAAAATTCTTTTGAGTAAATTGATTTTGTTTGCCCAATGCGCGGCTTCTCATGCGGAGGCAAAAAGATTGATTCAGCAAGGGGGGGTCGTATGGGATGGGGAGAAGATTACAGATGAGAAAGCGGAGGTGGAGGCAAAAGGCGCAAAGGTGCTAAAAGTGGGGAAGAGAAGATTTAAGAGAATTGTTTTTAAATAAGAAAAATAAGGAAGAGGATCGATTATACTGCGCGCCATTTGCGAAGCAAATGGCTTGCGATATGGGGGTGTAGCTCAGTTGGGAGAGCATCAGCTTTGCAAGCTGAGGGTCAGGGGTTCGAGCCCCCTCACCTCCATTCAAGTCCCCAACATCCGAACCGCTAAAAAAGCCCAGCTTTTTAACTGGGCTTTTTTAGCGTAGAGTTAAATCTAAGAAAGAAAGTTTTTTAAACGATCGCAGCTTTTAATACTTTTAAAGCCCCTGTAACATCAGAAGGGACAACCACAACTGATGGAGCTTTTTCATCCCATGCTGAACCATAGAGGGATTCAATGTTGATGTCAGCGGAGGCCAACGTTGCACCGACGGCCTCTGTAGCTCCTGCTTTATTTGTAAGAGAAACGCGGACAGCAGCTCTTTCAGAGGCGTTCCAGCCTAAAGATGCTACCACATTTAGAGCTAGAGCATTATTTTCTGTCACAAGCTGAATCCATGCTTGGCTACCAGATGTTGCGGTAGTGATGGCCAGGATATTTACTTTTTTTGCTGACAGTGCTTCAGTTAGTCGAGCGTCTTGGCAAAGGGCTTAAAGATCTAGAAGCGGCCATCGACCAAATTAAAAAAGAACAAGGGTTAGAAGAGGCAGTATCATCCATTCGAAAGGGATTAGATGATGTCATTGATCATTCCATTTCAAAAATGGTGAATCCCTATA
>CAYMPL010000117.1:0-2086 GCA_964392415.1 uncultured bacterium
TAGAAACCCTGTCTTGGAATCGCAACCTAATGAAAGTGACGAGGTCGCTGCTATTCTGAAAATCTCCCGGCTCTTGCGAAATACCCTCCTTATTCTTAGGGGGATCGCCTCGAAGCGCCAGGATATTTCTGATATTGCGCTTCTCGAACTCATCCAGAATACCTGCGATCTCCCCGCGGGTATGCCCGACACAGGTCAGATGAGCCATGGACGAGATCTGGTGAGAGGTTTGAATGTGCTCGACGATATCGAAAGTCCGGTCGCGGCTTCCCCCTCCGGCTCCGTAGGTGCAAGAAATAAAGTCAGGGTTTAGCGCACAAAGCTTTTTTAGGGTCTCAAGGAGCCGCGAGTGGCCCTCAGGGGTGCTCGCAGGAAACACCTCGAAAGAAAATGTTTTTTCTTTCGCTTTGAGCGTCTGGCTCAAGAGCGTCACCAGCTTAATGTCGCAGCTTGTCTGCGGCAACCACCATATGCTTGAGAGCATCTTTGACCTCGGGCCACTGGCGTGTTTTGAGCCCGCAGTCCGGATTAAGCCAGAAATTCTCTTTGGGGATTTTTTTCAAAGACCTCTTTACGATATCGATCATTTTATCGGTCGAGGGAACAGCCGGTGAATGAATGTCCCAGACGCCCAAGCCGATCTGCCTCTTAAAATCGATATTCTCAAAAAACTGGATGATGTCCCCCTTGCTTCTTGAGGCTTCGATGGAGATGACATCAAAATCCATCTGGTTGATATAATTCATGATCTCCCCAAACTCGGAATAACAGATATGCGTATGGATCTGGGTCTTTGGATCGGTGTTGGTCGTCAAATTAAAGGACTTAACAGCCCAGTCAAAATACTGCGGCCACTCTTTTTTTCTAATCGGAGCCTTTTCACGAAAAGCCGCTTCATCGACTTGGACAACTTTGATCCCCGCCTTTTCATAATCGATGATCTCATCTTTTAAGGCCAAACCGATCTGATACGCTACCTCGGAGACCGGGATATCCTCCCGGCAAAAACTCCAGGCAATGATGGTGACCCCGCCTGTAAGCATTCCCTTCACGGGCTTCTTTGATTTACTTTGGGTATAACGGATCTCATCGACCGTCATGGGCTTGGGGCGGCTGACATCCCCATAGATCATGGGCGGGCGATAAACCCGTGTTCCGTAAGATATGATCCAGCCGGACTCGGTTGTCGCGATGCCGTCCAGGTTCTGAGCAAAAAATTCGACCATGTCGGTCCTTTCAAATTCCCCGTGGACCAAAACATCGAGCCCAAGCCCTTCCTGAAACTCCACCAGCTTGTCTATTTCGCCCTCGACATATTTCCTGTATTCCGCCGCAGATAGGTCTCCCTTGGTAAGCGCCGCTCTCTTCTGGCGGACTTCAGGTGTCTGGGGATAACTGCCGATGGTTGTTGTGGGAAACAGCGGCAGTCCCAAAATAGCGTCATGGATTTTGCGGCGCTCTGAAAGGGATGTTTTTTTCACAAAATCAGAAGCTGTGAGCGCTTTTACACGCCCCTGCACTTTATCATTTTTTCCGTAGAGACCCATCCCCGTTGCGCTCGGAACGCTCTTGCCGTCGAAGCAATCGGCGATTAAACGAATTTCCGCCAGTTTTTCCTTGGCGAAAGAAAGGTTCTCTTTTAACTCCCGCGCCATGGAGGTTTCAGGGGAAAGCGAGATCGGCAAATGGTAAAGAGGCCCTGCATTTGAAACGACCAGCTTCTCGACTTTTGAAGAAAGCGCTTTTAGTTTAGACACGGAATCCTGAATATTATTTTTCCAGATATTGCGTCCGTCCACGAGCCCTGCGATCAATGTTTTGTTCTTGGGGAAACCTTTCGTCTGAATGTATTTCAGGTTATTTCCCCCGCGAACAAGATCAAGTCCGATCGAAGAAACAGGAAATGAAACCAATTCCTCGATAAAATCGACAGAGTCATAATAGGTCATGAGAGTTATTTCGCGATCAAGGCCGCTTAGGCTCTGATACCCCGCTTTGATGAGGCTGACTTCCTCAGCGCTTAGATCCATTACAAACGCAGGCTCATCGATCTCATTTGTAGATTTGCAGAGACAAGTGATGCCCA
>CAYMPL010000118.1:0-1908 GCA_964392415.1 uncultured bacterium
CTCATCTGGGGAAGCCGCCAGATGAGAAGATAGAGATGTGACACAAGAAAAAGAAAGATCGGGACGCGCATTATAAAAATCCATCCTCTCAGGATGCGATCGAGGTTGTGAATGATGAAAAAGCGGGTGACATAAGAATCCAGAAAAGCGAGATAAACGGGTGCGGCAGCAATACAGATGAGTGCAAGATATCGCAGATGAGCTGGTTGGTGACGAATGCGGTATTTTAACCCCTTGTAGGGTTCGAGAAAGAAGAGCGAGAGGAATTTTCCAAAGACATCGAGAAAAAGATCTCCTTTTTGAAGGCTCTCTCGCTTACGTTTTATATCATAGCTGTTTACGAAGAGTTCATACATAATTATTCATATTGAAATTCACGATCAAGATAGACGAGGAATTCGTATCCTGAATCGATTTCGATATATCCCTGGACAGTTTCGAGTGAATCTGAAAGGCGTTTGGCCTGATCGACAGAGGCGCGTGAAACGCCTTCTAAGGCGCCGTTTTTTATTGATCCTTCCTGACTTATGCCAAATAACGTTGTTGCTTTGTCTTGAAGGCCGTCCGCCATACCGGAAATGAAGTAGGAGAGAAGCGATCCCCCAATCCGTGTGGTTTTTTGGGAGTGATATTTCCCAGAGAGTCCAGAAGAACCAGAATCTTGAAGATCAAGAGCCAAGCCTGAGAATGACCGGCTGCTGTCATCGAGATCAATAACCGTATCAAATTTAATCTGAATTCTTCGCGCACGTTCATCATGCGTTGCACGGCCAAGGAGCCTCGACCCTTTTGTGATGGCGAGGGAGCCGTTCAGATAATAATCTTCTTTCACAATAGCGATGACCGGTTGATTCAATGTGTTTGAGATGAGTTTATTGACCAAGGCTGCACGAATAAGGCTTCCAGGAGGAATTTTAAACGCCGACTCATCATTATTCTCGACCACTTGAGCTGCATTGAATTTTCGACCGAACTTGCTTCCCCTGTAGAATGGATCTGTTGAATTTGATGGGTGGGCATTATTTCTTTGGATTTCTTCTTTGAGATTGACGTATTTTTGAGAATCGATGCGCTGATATTCACCTCTGTTTTTAAGATCAGATTCATAAATTTTCTGCGCCGCCTGTTTTTTGCTGGGCGAAAGCCATGTGACGATTCCCACTATGAGAATAGCGGTTAGCAGAATCCATTTTAAAGGAGGGAGCTTTGCGGTTGTCTTTTGGATATTCTCATTTCCTTCTTTTTTGTTGAAAATGGAGAGAAATTTATTCAAAAGTTTTTTCATTAGAATATCCTCGCCGAAAAGGGGTAAGTCAGTTTTTGATCCTTAAGCTCCACAATAAAATCGAGGGGAGCTTTTGGGTTTTGTCTTGCGAAAAATAGGATTTTTCCACGTACAGTCCCTTTTGGAGAAATCTGTGTCCTATCAAGATAAACTGACGCCATATGAATACGCTTTTTCCCAATCTCAATTTGAAGTTCTGATGGGTTGATCTCAATGGGGGCAGGCCGATGATTGGAAATCTCAAAGAAGAGTTCATGTCGTTTGCCCCGCAGGTGGCGTCTGTATTTAGTGAGGCTAAGAACGACGTCGTCTTTTTTTTGCGTGAGATTTAATTTTTTGGATTCAAACGCTTTATTTTCGAGTCGGACAAGATAGTGAACGCGATCGGGTTGGCCGGAAACCAGCAGGCATTGAAATTGCTCATCTCGGGTGAAAACAAAAAGATTTGTCTTTACGCCGCTCACGAGCGGTTTAATGGCTAAGTTATTTCCCACCAATTCGATCCGAAAACTATCTTGATCGCCCACAACCACACGGGTTGGCTTGGTCGGGAAGGAGAGGAGCGATGTGTAACCTGTAGAGGTATTCACGACGGTGATTGCATCTTTTTCAAGCTGGAATTC
>CAYMPL010000119.1:0-1652 GCA_964392415.1 uncultured bacterium
ACCTGTCGCAAAAAGGTTCGACACATAATAGCTTCTCATTTTGGGGATGACCCCCAGAGGGCCCGTGGTTTCGATGGGAGAAATCACCTCGACAACATCCCCTTCATAGGCGCCGATCGACTGCGCGAGTTCCCTTCCCAAAAGAATCGGGGGGGGGGCTTCTTTTCCCCTCTTTATCCCCTGCAGGGGGGGGTCCATTCCTTTGAACAACACACCGGTTAGATCAGATCCATGCCGGATCATCATTTCAGAAGAGAGGGAAGGCGTCACATCGATAATGTTCGGATCAAGCGCTTTCAAGTCCTTCAAAAAAATCGGCGAATATTTAAATGGAGAAAAATCCTTTGCTTCCATCACAATGTGGGATTTAAAACCGAGGATTTTATCCTGCAGATCTTTTCCAAATCCATTCATAACGGAAAGAACAACAATCAGCGCGGTTACGCCCGAAGCAACACCTCCAATGGAAATGAGGGTGGTCAGTGAAAAAAAAGATCCTTTTCGTTTTGAGAAAAGATAGCGAAAGCCCATCCGGCGTTCAAATGCAAGCATTTGAAGCAGCTTATAAAAATCTTAGGATTACCGCAAGCGCTCTGCGATAAAAATGCCGGGAAAGAGTGTGTAAACCTCGTATCCGAATTTTGGATCTTTACCGATGAGGAGGGTGGGATCGGGTGGTGATTGATAGACGTTTTGAAAAATAGTCAGAAAATGTTCTTCATTGCTTAATACTTCTTGCGTACTTTCCGACATATCTGAAAAAATCAAAAAACGGGAGGAAGAATCAAACCGGCCGTTCCCTGCTTTTAAAAATTGCGGAAGCCCTTGAAACGGGAAAGAGGGGTTTTGATCGGTGTCAAAAGTTCCCAGGAATTTTTTACCTTCTTTATCATAAACAGAAATCTCATAGTTTTTTTCCTTATCTGATGAAGCCATTTCTCTTTCGATGATAAAAGTATTGTCACGGGGGTTCGAAGCAGGGAAATTTTTTTGAAATCGTTCAATCGTGAGATCTGTAAAATTTTCCACTGAATAAGCGGGAATAAAAACAGCATCAAAAGAGGGCATGGCAATTTGTCTTTGCGATTCTTTTGAAAGAGATCGTTCATCGATAGCCTGCCGAAGTAAAATAAGGGATGTTTCTGAATTTTTTGATTCTGTTTTCTTCTGGGATTCCCTATTTGATCTCATCTCTTCAGATTCTGTCAGGGTAAATTCTTTTGGAACAATGCTTTTTTCTTTTTTGGATTCTTTCTCTGAATCATTTTTTTTTTCGACTTCCTGTTCTGGTTGTGGGGTATCCCCTTGTTGCTTTCCCTTCTCTTTCCCAAAAAGACTCGAGAAGGGCTTAAAAATGGAATAGGAATCGTCGGTCATATTCCCATTTATCTTTTGATATCCACGGTTTAAAGCGTAAAGCGCCATGAACATCACAAGGGCTATGACAACACAACAGGCCCCATATTTTATAATCCCTTTCATTATATAATTCATAAAATTGCAACCCGGATGCCAGCCTGGATGCCAGAATGAAGAATAGTGAGCAAGTATTTGAAATTGCTATATTTTAATTTATTCCCCCAAAAAAATGAGGATAAGAAAATCCTGGATTTTCAACCTTTTCTCTGTTCAGTGGATCCCGGAAGGGAGAA